>NZ_JAAKZX010000093.1 GCF_011045025.1 Streptomyces ureilyticus | reverse complement strand
TATAAGAGACAGCCCCAACACACGCCCCCGAAGAATCTGTGCAGGAATGCCACATGGGCTGCACGCAGCCTTTTGGCAGCCCCGTTAGCGTTGCTGGCCGCTCGATCTCGCGTGCGACCTTTTCCGGGGGCGCAGCCCGGTGGGTCGACGGCACGTCAACTCAGGAAGACCGCACATGGACTACTGCTCCTCGTGTCACCGGCATCTCAACGGCGCCCTCGTGTGTCCGGGGTGCGGCGCGTACGCCCCCGACATCGCTCCCCCAGCGATCGAAAACCGCGCCCTGCCGAAGACGACCGACACGGCGGTGACCGAAACGTCGGAGTGGTTCACGGCCCCCCGCACGCGGCGCGGCAGCGACCTCCGTGCCGAGGCGCCGGGCGGAGAGGGCGCGGACGAGGTCTCGCACACCGGTCCTTCCGGCGGCCTGGAGACCCCGTCGCAAGGGCGGGCAGCGCGGCGTCGCCAGCTGGCACGATGGAAGAAGAACAAGCGACGAGCCGTAGTCGCGACCGCCGTCGCGCTCGTGGGAGGCGGCCTGACCGTCGCCACTCTGGACCGGCCCTCCACCGAACGAGCCCAGGCAGCAACGGCACCGGACGATACGCAGAAGGGCGCCCCGGAGAAACCGGCAGCACCGCCCACGCTGCCGACACCGACAGCGCAACACCCCGACACCCACCGGTCCTCACGCACCACTCCTCCGGCACGACCGCCCGCGGCCGACCTTCCGCGCCAGCAGTCCCCCACCCCCGCACGCCGGACCACGCGGACGATCACCCGGCCCGACGCCGCAGCTCCCGCTCAGCCGGCTCCGACCGCGACGTCGGACCCGCGGCCGGGGACCGACTCCCCGCCCGCCGCCGGAACGGACCAGGGCGGTAATGGAGGGACAGCGGACCAGCCGTCCTCGCCCCCGGCGACCGACGGCACGGGTGGCACGGACTCGGGGACGTCCTCCCAGCCCAGCACTTCACCGACCCCGACGCCCCCAGGGGAGATCTGTCTGCTCGTGGTGTGCCTCGGCTGAGCACCCCGACACCCTGGCACCCCGATCCCCGGCGTCCGCCCTGCGTCCTCCGGGGCGCTCATGCCTGAGCTTCGAGCCAACGAGACCGGCACAGCGCCCTGCCGGGGCCTGCCGTCGCCGCGGCAGGCGGAGATCATCCAGAACCGCGGCCATGGCTACGGCAGCGGGTAACACCCTCGCCTCCTGCCATCGGGGAGTGTAGACATGGGCACATGCTCCGCCACTTGGGTCGAACCCAGGCTCAGTCAACATCCCCTGCCAACGGCCTGCGCGCATGGCGCAGGCGTGCCGGTGCCCGCCGGGCCGACGAGCAGCGGGCGCAGCGGGTATCGCACGGGCCTGCCGAAGAGCGATGGCCGCACGCGGACGGGCCGCGGCGGAAGCCGGCCGGCAGGTTTCGGTCGGCGTTGAGCGGGCGCAGCGTCGCCGGCCAGGTCTTTGTACTGCAAGTGGTGATCGTGCTGATGCTGGTCGTGGCCGCGGTGGTGGCGCTGGTGCTGCAGGTGCGACACGACAGCACGCAGGAGGCCCGTAACCGTTCACTCGCCGTCGCCGAGACGTTCGCCAACGCGCCGGGGCTGCGTGAGGCCCTGCGTGGTTCCGACCCCACGGCTGTGCTCCAGCCGCGTGCCGAAACCGCACGCGTGCGGTCGGAAGTCGACTTCATCGTCGTGATGAACACCGACGGGACCCGCTATACGCATCCCAAACCGGACAGGATCGGCAGGAAGTTCGTCGGGGACATGGGGCCCGCGCTGGCCGGCCGTTCGATCACCGAGGAGATCGAGGGGACCATCGGGCCGCTGGTGCAGGCCGTGGTTCCGGTCAAGGCGCCCGACGGGTCGGTCGTGGGCCTGGTGTCGGCCGGTATCACGACCGCCAATGTGGGTGGCGTCGCGGATCGGCAGCTGCCGATCCTCCTCACGGCGGCGGCCGCGGCACTCGGCCTGTCCACGGCGGGGACAGCGCTGGTGAGCAGACGGCTGCTGCGCCAGACCCGTGGTCTGGGCCCGTACGAGATGACCCGGATGTACGAGCACCATGACGCCGTGCTGCATGCCGTCCGGGAGGGAGTGATCATCGTCAGCGGTGCGGGGCGGCTGCTGCTCGCCAATGACGAGGCCCAGCAACTGCTCGGCCTGCCCGCCGACGCCGAGGGCCGGCATGTTCTCGAACTCGGCCTTGACGCGGACACCGCCGGGCTCCTGGCCTCAGGACGGGTGGCCACGGACGAGGTGCATCCGGTCGGAGAGCGGCTGCTGGCGATCAACCAGCGGCCCACGGACCGTCAGGGAGGCCCGCCCGGCAGTGTCGCAACCCTCCGCGACACGACCGACCTGCGCGCCTTGTCCGGACGGGCCGAGATGGCTCGTGAACGCCTCAGGCTGCTGTACGACGCCGGAGTGGGCATCGGCACCGGGCTGGACGTCGCCCGCACCGCCGGAGAGCTGGCGGACGTGGCCGTCCCACGGTTCGCGGACTTCGTCACCGTGGACCTGGCCGACGCCGTGCTGAACGGAGAAGAGCCGAACAAGGTCACCGATCTGCGCCGCACGGCGTTCAGCGGAATCCGTAAGGATCCCCCTCTCTACCCGGTGGGCGAGCACATCACATTCGTCGCGTCCTCGCCCCAGGCCCGTAGCCTCAGCACCGGCCATGCCGTCGTCGAGCCGAACGTCAAGGACGCCCCCGGGTGGCAGGCCCAGGATCTGGAACGCACCGAGCAGGTCATCGCGTACGGAATCCACTCGCTGATCACCGTCCCGCTGCGGGTGGGAGGCCTGGTGCTGGGCGTGGCCAACTTCTGGCGCTCGCAGAAGCCGGAGCCCTTCGACACGGAGGAGGTGGCCCTGGCCGAGGAACTGGTCGCCCGGGCCGCGGTCTCCATCGACAACGCGCGCCGCTATACCCGCGAGCACGCGATGGCCGAGACACTGCAGCGCAGCCTGCTGCCGCGCAATCTGCCCGAGCAGAACGCCCTGGACGTCGCCTACCGCTATCTGCCCGCGCAGGCGGGGGTCGGCGGGGACTGGTTCGATGTGCTGCCGCTGCCCGGCGCGCGGGTCGCCCTGGTCGTGGGCGATGTCGTCGGCCACGGTCTGCACGCCGCGGCCACGATGGGGCGGCTGCGTACGGCGGTGCACAACTTCTCCGCCCTGGATCTGCCGCCCCATGAACTCCTGGGACTTCTCGACGAGTTGGTCGCCCGTATCGATCAGGACGAGGCGGTGGACAGCGGTGCCGCGATCACCGGCGCCACCTGTCTGTACGCGATCTACGATCCGGTCTCGCGGCAGTGCAGCGTGGCCCGTGCCGGCCATCCGCAGCCGGCGCTGATCCGGCCCGACGGCAGCGTGGAGTTCCCGGAGGTTCCGGCGGGTCTGCCGCTCGGGCTCGGGGGTCTGCCGTTCGAGACGGCCGACCTCGAGCTGGCCGAGGGCAGCCGTCTCGTTCTCTACACGGACGGGCTCGTCGAGGACCGGGAACGGGACATCGACGTCGGGCTCGAGCTGCTGCGCACCGCACTGGCCGGGGCCGACAGGTCGCCGGAGGACACCTGCCGGGTCGTACTCGACGCGATGCTTCCCGCTCGGCAGAGCGACGACATCGCGCTGATCGTCGCGCGTACCAGTGCGCTGTCGGCGGACCGGATCGCCGACTGGCAGGTGCCCTCCGATCCGGCGGCCGTCGCCGACGTACGCGAATCTGTCACCCGGCAGCTGACGGAGTGGGGGCTGGACGAATTGGCGTTCGTGACGGAGCTGATACTCAGTGAGCTGGTCACCAACGCGATCCGCTACAGCAGCGGACCCATCCGTGTCCGGATGCTGCGCGACCGGAGCCTGATCTGCGAGGTCTTCGACAGCAGCAGCACCTCTCCCCATCTGCGGTACGCGGCCACGACCGACGAGGGCGGGCGCGGTCTGTTCCTCGTCGCGCAGCTCGCCGAGCGCTGGGGTACCCGCTACACCCCCACCGGCAAGATCATCTGGGCCGAACAGACCCTGCCCTGACAGCCGGGCGCAGGACGTCCGGAGGCGGTTGTTCGCTCAGGATCAGGATCAAGTCGACTGCGGGACCCCGCAGTTGGTCACCGACATGGCTGCCCACCCTTTCGGGTGGGACCTTCGAGCTGACAGACTCCGGACGTGCCCGACTTCGACATGCTCGTCATCGGATCCGGCCCGGGCGGCCAGAAGGCCGCCATCGCCGCGGCCAAGCTCGGCCGCCGGGTCGCCGTCATCGACCGCCCCGACATGGTCGGCGGGGTCTCCATCCACACCGGGACCATCCCGTCCAAGACACTGCGTGAGGCGGTCCTGTATCTGACCGGCCTCACCCAACGTGATCTGTACGGCCAGAGTTACCGTCTCAAGGAGGACATCACCGTCGCGGACCTGACGGCACGCACCCAGCATGTGGTGGGTCGCGAAGTCGACGTCATCCGCAGCCAGTTGTCGCGCAACCACGTCTCCCTGTTCGCCGGCACCGGCCGCTTCGTCGACGACCACACCGTCGCGCTGCGCGAAGTCACCGGCAACGAGCGGCTGTTGACCGCCGGGCACATCGTCATCGCCACCGGCACGCGCCCCGCCCGGCCCGCCAGCGTCGAGTTCGACGAGCGGACGATCATCGATTCGGACAACGTACTGAATCTGGAACGGGTGCCGCGATCCATGGTCATCGTCGGCGCCGGCGTGATCGGCATGGAGTACGCCTCCATGTTCGCCGCTCTCGGCAGCAAGGTCACCGTGGTCGAACAGCGGCCGGGGATGCTCGACTTCTGTGATGTCGAGGTGATCGAGTCGCTGAAGTACCACCTGCGGGACCTGGCCGTCACCTTCCGGTTCGGGGAGACCGTCGCCGCGGTCGAACGTCACCCGCGGGGCACTCTCACGATTCTGGAGAGCGGCAAGAAGATACCTGCGGACGCGGTGATGTACTCCGCGGGCCGTCAGGGCCTCACCGACGACCTGGATCTCGACAAGGCCGGACTGTCGGCCGACCGGCGCGGCCGGATCAAGGTCGACGAGCATTTCCGCACCGAGGTGCCGCACATCTACGCGGTCGGCGACGTCATCGGCTTCCCGGCGCTGGCCGCGACCTCGATGGAGCAGGGGCGTACGGCGACGTATCACGCCTTTGGCGAGCCGGTGAACCAGATGGACGGCCTGCAGCCGATCGGCATCTACACCATCCCGGAGATCAGCTTCATCGGGCGGACCGAGGACCAGCTCACCGAGGATTCCGTGCCGTACGAGGTCGGCATCTCCCGCTATCGCGAGCTGGCCCGGGGGCAGATCATCGGCGACTCGCACGGCATGCTGAAGCTGCTGGTCTCGCCGGACGACCGCAGACTCCTCGGCGTGCACTGCTTCGGCACCGGGGCCACGGAGTTGATCCATATCGGGCAGTCCGTGATGGGCTGCGGCGGCACGGTCGACTACCTGGTGGACGCGGTGTTCAACTACCCCACTCTCGCGGAGTCCTACAAAGTCGCGGCTCTGGACGCGACGAACAAGATCCGGCAGATCGACCGGCTCAGGGATTGACATCGAGCGGCTCAGGGATTGGCATCGGCCGGCTCAGGGATTGATGAGGAGGACTTCGCGTCGATGACGGCAGCTGATTCGAGCCATTTACGTTCCTGGGGTGCCGTCCGCGTGGCGGTACCCGCGGGCCGCGTGTGCGGAAGTCTTGTCGCAGCCCTTCTGCTGGCCTGCGCCCTGCTGCCGGCAGCCCCCGCGACCGCCTCCGGCCCTCATGACGCCGGCCCGGTCGGCTGGGCTTCCGTCAACGGCGGTACCACCGGGGGCGCGGGCGCCGGGCCGGAATCGGTGTGGACGGTGTCGACGCGTGCGGAGCTGAAGGAGGCGCTGGCCAACCGCGGCGACCTGACCGCGCCCAAGGTCATCCGGGTCGAGGGAGACATCAGCGGCCATGAGGCCGGTGACGGCACGCTGCTCGGTGAGCAGGATTACGCGCCCGGCTACGACCTGGCGAAGTACAGGTCGTGCTTCGGCGCGGACGGCGCCGAGTGGTCCGACACGCGCTACGACTACTGCAAGCAGCAGCGGGTCCTGCGGCAGACCGGTTCGAACAAGGAGAAGCACCAGATTCAGCTGACCGTGCCGAGCAACACCACGCTCGTCGGCACGGGCGGCGACGCTCGACTGCTCGGAGTCTTCCTGAGCGTCAACACCGGCACCAACATCATCGTCCGCGACCTCCAACTCGAGGCGCCCGTCGACTACTTCACGACCTGGTCGCCGGACGACGGGGAACGCGGCAGCTGGAACGCCCGCTTCGACGCCCTGGCGGTGGTCACCGGAAGGAACATCTGGATCGACCACTGCACGTTCACCGACGGCCGCTACCCGGACCGCACGGCGCCAGTCGGCTTCCACGGCGAGCGGGTCCAGCGGCACGACGGGCTGCTGGACATCGAGGACGGTTCGGACTTCATCACGGTGTCCGACAGCCGGTTCACCGACCACGACAAGGCGGTGCTCATCGGGTCCGGTGACGGGCGGGGCGACCGGGACCGCGGGCATCTGAAGGTCACCTTCGTCCGCAACCTCTTCACCGACATCGGGCAGCGCGCTCCGCGCGTCCGCTTCGGGCAGGTGCATGTGGTCAACAACGTCTACCGGGGCCGGGCCGCGGACACCACGTACGCGCTCGGTATCGGGGTGGAGTCCGCGATGGTCTCCGAGAGGAACGTGTTCCGGTACGAGGGCCCTGGCGCGCGTCCCGGTGTGCTGGTCGCGATCTACGGGGGTACGCGCTTCCAGGACACGGGTTCCTGGCTGAACGGCCGCCCCGCCGGACTCGACGCCGCGGCAGCGGCCGAGGCGCCCGACGGGTTCTCGACGGACACGGGCTGGGCGCCGGCCGATGTCTATCCGTACCGTCCGCTGCGATCGCCGGCCGCGGTGTGGCGGCACGTCCTGAACCACTCCGGCCCTCGCCACCGGTGAACGCGACCACGGCGCCGCTTCGTGTCGACTTCAGGGCTTGCGGGCGACCCCGCCCAGGGCGATCACCTCGCCGCCCGTGCCGCTCATCGTGGAGTCGGGGCGCCAGTCGGTGATGGGTACGACGCCGGGCTCCAGCAGTTCCAGGCCGTCGAAGAAGCCGGCGAGCTGCTGCGGGCTGCGCAGGTAGTACGGGGCCGCGCCGCTCTCGTTGTAGAGGCGGGTGGCTTCGGCGTTGGCCTGGTTGGTGTCCACGCTGTCGTTGAACGCGAAGTAGCTGCCGGACGGCAGTGCCACCATGAGCGTACGGACGATGGACCGTGCTTCGTCGTAGTCGGCGATGTGTCCGCTGACCTGCATGAATGTGAGTGCGACGGGCTTCGTGAGGTCGAGGGTGCGGGCCGCTTCCCGCAGTACGGTGCCGGGATCGTGCAGGTCCGCGTCGATGTAGTCGGTCACGCCCTCGCGCGTGCTGGTCAGCAGTGCCTGGGCATGGGCGAGGACCAGAGGGTCGTTGTCCACGTAGACGATGCGGGCGTCGGGGGCCACCCGCTGGGCGATCTGGTGGGTGTTGTCCGCCGTGGGCAGGCCTGTGCCGATGTCGAGGAACTGGCGGATGCCGGCATCACCGGCCAGGTGGCGCACGGCGCGGCCGAGGAAGGCCCGCGAGTCGCGGGCGAGGTCGGTGATGCCGGGGAAGATCTCGCGGAAGGCGTCGCCCGCTTCCACGTCGACGGGGTAGTTGTCCTTGCCGCCGAGCCAGTAGTTCCAGATCCGGGCCGAGTGCGGCACCGCCGAGTCGATCTTCGCTGATGCCGCAGTGCCGGGGGCGGACGAGTCCTGCGTCACCGGACAGCCTCCTTCTGGGGAACCATCGATGGCCTTAGGCATACAACGTAGAGTCAACTGCCCCCGTTCCACCGGGACTTTGCGGGGTTGAGGTACGTGTGGGCGCGGGCCGGCGGTTGGAACGACCGGCCTCGTGCACGCGTTGCCGCCCCCTGCCAGGAGGCAGGAGGCGGCCCGTTGTCGGCGTCCGTCGCGGTTACAGGGGGATGCGTGCCTGGGCGGCGGAGATGACCGGCTCGCGTCGGCGGTGGTGCTGCTCGTACTCCGCCGCCTTGCGGGCCACGCTCAGGGAGACGTTCTGCAGTTCGGCCATGATGTCGCTGGGTGCCATGGCGTCGTAGCCGGGCCACGGTTCGCTGCCGCGCAGCTGCTCGATGGCGTCGAGGACCGCGTCGCGGTTCGCGTGGGCGCGCTCGTAGCCCTCGATGACCGTCAGTTCGGACTGCGACAGCGGGCGCAGCCGCTTCTTGGTCTCGTCGAGGCCGAGCTTGCCGTATCCGGCGATCGGCAGGTCCTCCTCCCGGGTCACCGCGCCCTGGACCTCCTCGGCCATCCTGGCCACCCCCGGCATCTCGCGGACCACGCCCTCGGCCGCGGACCTGGTGTGCCGGCCGCCGGCCTGGACGATGTCCCGTAGCCGGTCCGTGGTCGTCCGCACCAGGCGTACGACCTCGTCCCGCACGCCGCCTTCGTGCCCCGGGCCGAAGCCGTTGCCCGCGGCCACCACGGCCCGCGCGTGTGCGGCGACACTGTCCTCCAGCGTCTCCAGCAGCTCCTGGTCCTGGCGGCGCAGCGAACCGAGCAGGTCGGCGGCGGCCTGGTCCTGGATCTCTTCGGCGATACTCTCCCCCGCCCGGGACGCCGCCAGCGCCCGGGCCGCCGCCGTGAACTCGTTCTCGGCGTTCTTCAGCAGCCGCACCTCATTGGCCTGCCGACCGCCCAGCAGCCCGGTTGCGAGCGACGACCCGATCGCCAGCGGGAACATGGCCGTACGGATGGCGCTGCGGGAGACGATGCCCGCCATGTCGACCGTGGTGCCGATCAGGCCGCGCGGACGCGTCTTGCGTACGTGATGCTCGATCCGCTGAAGGCTGTCCAGGACCTCGGCGACCTGGTGTTCCAGCATCTGGCGGTACGGACCGGGAGGCGTGACCGTCACATCCGCCCGGAACCGGTCGGCGACTGCGGCATGCGTCTGCCGGGCATCTTCCAGCGCCGGTACCAGCGCCTGCGTCATCACTGCCATGTGCTTCTCCCTGAGTGGGGGGGGATCGGGCGGCTGTCCGCCGCGTACGGGAACCGGCTGCTCGTCGGCCCGTTCCACGGCCGGGCAGCCCTCACCATCCTGCGAGACCCCCACCGCGAACGCCCGGCGAGCGACACCCCGGCGGGGGCGGCGCCGCGGTGCCCGGCGGCCCGCCTGGTGCGGACTTCGCACGCCGTGCCACACCTGCCGGATTACTCCGTACGGGTGACAGCGGGCGCCATCGCTGCGACAGCGGCACCAGTCGTTTGCGGCGCCTGTGCGGCGGGTCCCGCTTCCCGGGCGGCGAAATACAGCCAGAGCATCTGACGCCCCTTCACGGCGGAGAGCCACTCGGGCACCATCGACCTCATCGCCTCTACACATAAGGGCGCCTGATGGAGGCTCCGGGGAGACCCTGCGTAACCCCCCGGGTACGCAGTAGGTTCGGGATCAGAACGCGCGCGGCCACGTGGCCGCGCGCGTTCTGGACGAGATGAGGGGAGAACCGTGCGTCGTGGAGACGAATTCGCCGGCCGTTATGTCCTCAAAGAGGTCATCGGCGCCGGGCGGAGCGGTGATGTGTGGCTGGCCCACGACAAGACGGTCGGGCAGGACGTCGCGCTGAAACCGGAGCGGATCGAGGGCGACCGCGAGACCGCGGTACGGCGGCTGCTGGGTGAGCCGCGCGCCATGGCCAAGTTCCGCGATCATCCCCACGTCGTGACGCTGTTCGATGTCGTGACCGTGCCGCAGGACAGCGACGGGGAAAGCGACGGGCGCGGGGAGGACACGTACTGGTTCATCATGGAGTACGTGCCCGGCGGCGGCCTGGACCGGCAGCCGCCGATGTCGCCCCAGCGGGCCGCCCGCATCGGTGCCGAGCTCGCCGACGCGCTCACCGCCCTGCACGAGGCGGGCATCGTGCACTGCGACATCAAGCCCGCGAACATCGGCCTCACCGGGCGCGGCACCGCGAAGCTGCTGGACTTCGGCGCCGCCCACCGGTCCGGCGGCACCGAGACCGTCACGGCCAACGGTCCGTCCAGCTTCACTCCGGCCTACGCCGCCCCCGAGCTGGCCCGAGGGAACATTCCTCGGCCGGAGTCGGACGTGTTCTGCCTGGGCGCCACGCTGTACGCGCTGGTCACCGGCTCGCCGCCGCGCGGCAACGTGTCGGACGGGGACGATGAGCACAGGCAGGAAGGAGGAGGCGACGGGGAGGACACCGAGCGTCTGACGCACTGGAAGGCCGAACGGGGCGTCGTCGAGATGGACGCCGAGGCTGTGGGACCGCTGTTTCCCGTACTCACCTCCATGCTCCAGCGCGATCCACGGCACCGTCCCGCGCCGGCCGAGGTGAAGCGGCTCCTGGCGGCCATCGCCGGGCCGGAGCGGGATGACGACGAGCAGACCCTGAATGACAGTGACAAGCCGGCCGGGCATGGGCGGCGGCGCTGGCCACTGCTCGCCGCGGCCCTCGGCGTCAGTGCCGCCTTGGCCCTGACCCTTGTCTTCGTGCCCGATGACGACGGCGAGACGCATGACACCGACCAGGCCGGCCAGGGCCGGCTCACCGACGAGGCCTCGAACGGCTCGGGCAAGAGCTCGGGGCAGTCGCTGATCGGCGATCCCCACACCGCCGACCTGTGCAAGCTGGCCGACCCCACTGCGCTCGGGCGGTTCGGCGAGGCCCAAGTAGACGTGGATTACGGGAACTTCGATCGCTGCGACGTGCTCCTCCGCACCGACGAGGAGACCCGTATCGATGTGTCGCTGGACCTCCAGCCGGGCTCACGCCCCGAGTCGTCGCAACCCGCCACGACCGTCGGGAAGATCGGCATCCTGGAGGAAGAGCGGCAGGACGACGAGTGCGGGCTGAAGCTGGTGCCTGAGGGCGATTCCGGCGGCTTTCTCGTCGAGATTCGCGTCAACGTGGGTGACGGCACCGTGACCGGTGGCAGGGCGACGCTGTGCGGGGTCGCCGACTCGGCCGCCCAGAGCGCGGCCGCCGTGCTGAACCGGGGCCCGATCCCCCGCCGCCCCCAGGCCTACCCGAAAGACTCGCTGGCCTGGTCGAACGCCTGTGATCTGCTCGACACCAAAGCGCTGTCCGTGGTCCCCGGCGTCAAAGCAGGCGCGCCGGAGGACATCGATGTCGCCAAGTGGCGCTGCGAGTGGTCGAGCGACGACGATCTGGAGACGGAGGTGAGCTTCTTCCGTGACCAGCCCAAGACCGAGGCGGACGGCGATCCGATCCGGCTCAGCGGCTACGACGCCATCGTCGAGGCCGAGGACGACACCTGCTCGGTCTTCGTCGAGTACCGCCCGTACAGCGGCACGAACGCCGAACCAGCCGCCGAGATGCTCCGCCTGCGGGTCGACGGCCAACGCCCCAGCGGCGAACTCCGCTCGATGGCCACGTCCCTCGCCAGGTCGGCCGCCGCGAAGCTGCCTCCGCGCTGACGGCAGGCAGGCCCCGCCGACGGGACCCGCGCGGCCGGTACACGGAACGACGTACCGGCCGCAGGCGCGTGTGGTCACACCCCGCGGCACTCATCAACTGTCTACGCGCGGGCGTTTGTTCGCTCAGGTTTTCGGATTCCCGCTCGCAGGGTTTCGCATTCTTCACATCTGCGAGCGGATGATGAATTGCGTCAGAGATTGCGTACGCGCGCGGCTACGCCATGTCCGATCAACAGGTAGATCACAGCAGGCAGGCCGTAATTGAGGAGGACGCGAAGCCCTTCTGTGTCCATCGTGAAAATGTCCTGTGACCACCATGCCAGCCAGTCGGCAGTGTCTTCCACGAACTCGACGAAGACGTTCGCCTGGTTGGCCTCGAGCAGGTAGAGCAGGATCCACAGACCCAGGAACAGGGCCGCTACGTCCGCGACGGTGTGGATGGCGAGTGCTGCTCGCCGCGCCGCGGAGCCGTCTCTCCTCCTTTCCTGACGGTGGTTGCGGACCTGATTCTGGTCGTATTGCTGACTTTCGGGTACGGGTTCGAAGTTACTCACGGGGATTCCCATCTGATGGGTGCACAATTCTCGGCCGCGGACGCGTGCGGGGCACTTTCCGTGCCTTATGGAAACTGCGCCGCGTCCGGATTACGCGTTACACAGCGGGCGCGATACGCCCGATATCGGCGGTTACGGGTATTCGCCGGCCGCCGGCATTGAGCGCTCGGATACGAGACTCACAGAAGCACCGCCACCACGGCGTCCGTGACCTCCGTCACGGGACCATCAGCGCGGATGCATGCAGGAATCGCTATATGTTAATGTCACCATGTGTTGCCGCGACCAGAGCCATCGGGCAACGCCAGGCACAACGCAAGGAGCCCTCATGACCAGCGCCACCGACCACCTCACCCACGAGAACCACACGCACACCCACGGCACAGACTGCGGCCACGTCGCCATCCCGCACGGCGACCACACCGACTACGCCCACGACGGCCACATCCACCGGGCCCACGGCGACCACATCGACGAGTGCAACGGCGCGGGCCACGCCGTCCACGAAGGACACGACCACCAGCATGGCGAGGGCTGCGGCCACGTCGCCGTGCCGCACGACGGCCACACCGACTACGTGCACGACGGCCACCGTCACGCCGCCCACGAGGGGCACTGGGACGACCACTGACCGCCGATGCCGAGTGATGCCAGGTCGGACAGACCGCGCACCGAATCGGAAACTATTGTCACATGCTAATGTCTGCATATGGCAATGACTTCCCCTCCCCCGGCGAGCGAGCCGACGGACACGCTCCAGGCCGCCAGTGAGCTGCTGCGAGCCCTGGCCTCGCCCGTGCGCCTCGGCATCGTGCGCGAGCTGTCCACCGGCGGGAAGTACGTCCACGAACTGGTCGCCACCCTGGGCGTGAGCCAGCCTCTGGTGTCCCAGCACCTGAGGGTGCTGCGCACCTCGCGGATCGTCACCGCCCGGCGCCAGGCCCGCGAGACCCAGTACAGCCTGACCGACGATCACGTGGCGCACATCGTGCTGGACGCCATCCGGCACGCGCAGGAGTAGCGCCGGCCTTCACGGCCCGTACGACACCCATGGCCGCCCGGCTTCCCGCCGGGCGGCCATCGTCATGTCCGGGCTCGCACGTCACGGACGGCGTGCCACATCGAGGGTCGGCCGTCAGCTCCTTCCCACACCGGCTGCCCGCTGCCAGGCCGTCTCCCGCAGCAGGCGCAGTCCGTTCAGGCCGACGATGATGGTCGAGCCCTCGTGGCCCGCGACGCCGAGGGGCAGCGGCAGGGTGCCGGCCAGGTCCCAGATGACGAGTCCGGCGATGAACACCCCGGCGATGACGAGGTTCTGGACGACCAGCTCCCGGGCGCGGCGGGAGAGGGCGACGGTGGTGGGGACCGCGGCGAGTTCATCGCGGACGATCACGGCGTCGGCGGTCTCCAGGGCGAGGTCGGAGCCCGCCCGGCCCATGGCGATACCGGTGTGGGCGGCGGCCAGGGCGGGCGCGTCGTTGACGCCGTCCCCGACGACCATCACCTTGCGGCCCGCGGCCTCCCTCTCCTTGACCGCGCTCAGCTTGTCCTGGGGCAGCAGTCCGGCGCGTACGTCGTCGATGCCGGCCTCGGCGGCGAGGTGGGCGGCTGCCCGGGCGTTGTCGCCGGTGAGCAGGGTCGGAGCGTTGCCGGTCAGTTTGGTGAGGGAGACGACGGTGGCGGCGGCGTCCGGGCGCAGCCGGTCCGCGATGCCGAGCACTCCGGCAGGGAGCCCGTCGACCATGACCAGGACCGCGGTACGGCCGGAGTCCTCGAGCTCCTCGGCCATCGCGGTGATCGGGTTCCCGGCATCGTCCAGCAGGCGGGCCGGGGCGCCCACCGCGACCGTGCGTCCGTCGGCGACGGCCTGTACTCCGACGCCGGGTGCGGATGCGAAGTCCTCCGTGGCGGGCAGGTCGAGGCCGCGTTCGCGGGCCGCGTCCACGACGGCTCGGGCCAGCGGATGCTCGCTCGGGTGCTCGGCTGCCGCGGCGAGCAGCAGCAACTCGTCCTCGTCCAGGCCGGATTGGGGCAGCGCCCGTACATCGGTGACCCGCGGGGTGCCTTCGGTCAGCGTGCCCGTCTTGTCGAGGGCGACCGTGTCCACCTGGCCGAGCCGCTCCATCACCACGGCCGACTTGACCAGTACGCCGTGCCGTCCGGCGTTGGCGATCGCGGAGAGCAGCGGCGGCATGGTGGCCAGTACGACCGCGCACGGCGAGGCCACGATCATGAAGGTCATGGCCCGCAGGAGTGCGTCGTCGAGTGCGGCGCCGAAGGCGAGCGGTACGAGGAAGACGGCGAGGGTGGCGGCCACCATGCCCAGCGAGTAACGCTGTTCGACCTTCTCGATGAACAGCTGGGTGGGCGCCTTCGTCTCGGACGCCTCCTCCACCATCCGTACGATCCGGGCGATCACCGAGTCGGAGGCGTCGCGCTCGACGCGGACCCACAGGGCTCCGGTGCCGTTGAGGGTGCCCGCGAAGACCTCGCCCCCGGGCTCCTTCGGCGCGGGGAGCGGTTCGCCGGTGATGGTCGCCTGGTCGACCTCGCTCGCTCCGTCCAGTACGCGGCCGTCCGCGCCGACGCGCTCTCCGGGGCGTACGAGGATGGTGTCGCCGACCGTCAACTCCTCGACGGGGACGGCCTGTTCACCGCCGTCCGGAGTCAGCCGGGTGGCGGTGGAGGGGGCCAGGTCGAGCAGACCGCGGACCGAGTCGGCGGTGCGGGCGGTGGCCAGTGCCTCCAGCGCACCGGACGTCGCGAAGATGACGATCAGCAGGGCGCCGTCCATCACCTGCCCGATCGAGGCCGCACCGAGGGCGGCGACGATCATCAGCAGGTCGACGTCGAGGGTCTTCTCCTTGAGCGCCTTCAGCCCCTCCCAGCCCGGTTCCCAGCCACCGGTGACGTACGCCAGCGCGTAGAGCGGGCCCCAGGTCCAGGCGGGGGCGCCGGTCAGCTGGAGGGGCAGCGCGAGCAGGAAGAGCGCGGTGGCCGCGGCGGCCCAGCGGGCCTCGGGGAGCGCCAGGATGCGGGTGCGCCGCCGGGGCGCGGTTCCGGCGCGCGCGGATCCGGCCCGGTCGACCGACGGCGGGGCGAGCGTGGACGTCATCACTGTCCTTCGTGAGGGGCGCATGAGGGCGTACGGGCAGACGGGCAGACGGCGGTTCCCGGTGCTGCGCCCTCACCATACAGGATCACATGAAGAGCCATTCATGTCTTCATGTCCGCACTCTCCACCCCCTGGCGTCACTAAGGTCACTCCAGACCCACAGACACGCCGAGAGCGAGATTTCCGACAGGCAGTGACAGCGCGTAGTGCGAGGGAGGAGGCACGGGCATGGCTCGGGGCGACGAGTCCGACGAGTACGGCGACACCGAGGCCGACGGCGGCGCGCAGGTCCCCCAGCACGCGATGCCGCCGGAGCAGGAGGACCTCTCTTCGGTGTCCGACGCGCGGCTGACCGATCTGCTGCGCGCCGACGCCCGGACCGCGCGCCCCGCCTGGCGCGAGCTGCGCAGCCGACACCGGCCCGCGGTCCTCGCGTACGCCCGGCTGTGCACCGTCGACGAGTCGGCGGCCCATCGGATCACGGCGACGGCCTTCACCCACGCGGCCCGCGAGACGGCGCGCGGTCTCGAGCCGCCCACCCCCTGGCGGCATCAACTCCTGCTGCTGGCCTGCCGGGTGGCCGTCGAGTGGTCCGCCGACGAACGTGCCGCCCGCCTGGACCCGGGTCTGCTCGTCGCCCTGCGCGAGGCGGACGCGGGCGCCGACGGACCCGTCCCGCCGATGCTCGCCGCGTTCCTGACGCTGCCCACGCGGGTGCAGGGCCTGGTCTGGTACGGCGTCGTGGACCAGGAGTCCGAGGCCGACACCGCCCGCTTTCTGGGCGTCGCGCCCGAGGACGTGGCGCACGGCATGCAAGGCGCGTTCCAGGACCTGTGCCAGTCCGTACTCACCACGCGCCTCGCCGGTTCCGACGATCCGGACTGCCAGGATTTTCATCGTCTGATCGAGGAGGCGGTACGCCCCGAGCGCCCTCGCCGCAGCGCGGACCTGGACGCCCATATGGGCGGCTGCCCGCACTGTGCCACCGGGTACGAGGAGTTGGCGGCCCTCCGTGACACTCCGCGCGCGGCTCTGGCCGAGGGGCTGCTGCCCTGGGGCGGCACGGCCTACGCCGTGAGCGGCGGGGCGGTCGGCGAGGCGCGGCAGGAAGTGCGTACGACGGCGGGGCAGGGCGAGCGTTCGGCGGCCCGGTGGAGTTGGTCGGCGTGGTGGCCGTCCCGCCGCGTCGCGATCGTCTCGGCCGCGCTCGGTGTCGCTCTCGCACCGCTGCTGGTCTATCTGCTGACGCAGGGCGACTCGGGATCGCAGGAGTCGGCCGGCGCTGTGGACACGCCGACACGGCCACCCTCGGCGACGGTGACGTCGACGTTCTCCCCGCCGCCGACCCTGTCTGCCACGGCCCAGTCCCCGTCCCCCGAGCCGACGAAGCCGTCGCGCTCGGCGTCACCGAGCCCGACACCCACGCCCAAACCAACTCCCACGCCGACGCCGACCCGTTCGAAGCCCCCGACGGCCGAGCCACCGGACGGCACTTTCGCCCAGGTGGTGAACGTCGACTCGGGCCTGTGCCTGGACGTCGAGGGCGGCGACTTCGACCTCGGTACGGACGTCATCGCCGCCGACTGCTCCTCGTCGCGCACCCAGCGCTGGAGGGTCGACGCCGCCAGCGGCGCCATCCAGTCGTTCGCCGACCCGGACTTCTGCCTGGACAGCCGCGGCTCCGACGACGACGGGCTCGGCATCTGGACCTGCGAATCCCTCGACAGCAGCAACGGCGAAAACCTTCGGTTCGCCGTGGACGCCACGGGTGTCATCCGCCCGGTCATCGCCCCCGACCACGCTGTGACCCCGGCCGGCGGCGAGGACCTGGACATCGAACCGGCAGACGGAGACGACGACCAGCGCTGGAGGGCGGGGGCCGGGATCTCCTGACGCCGGCTGTCCTCCCGTACCTCCTGATCCTGATTGATCCGTCGTGCGGTGGAGACCCGTACAGCCATCAGCGCAGGGTTCGTCGGAGACGGCCGATCGCATCGAGATTGCGGCGGCGGTGTGCGGAAAGGGAGCAGCAGTGGCGCAGAACGCGGATGACGCCGCTCTCGACGGGCGGCGGTCGGCTCCTGAGCTGCATCTGGCGGGCGGTGCGGCCATGGGGAGCCGTCCGCCCGATGAGCGTGCCGGGCAGCTTCCGCCCGACCGCCACCAGGCGATCCTGGAGGCGACCAAGCAGGTCGCCGCCCTCCTGAAGAGGCAAGGGCACGACTTCGCTCTCGCTGGGAGTGTCGCCGTGTACGCGCACGGCGGGGAAGGCAGCCTCCAGCACGATGCCGACTTCTGTATCAAGCCCGAGGACGCCGAAGCGGTCGCCGCCACGCTGGAGGACGCCGGCCTGACGGTGTACGCGCCTCCCGAGGACTGGCTGCTGAAGGCCAAGTGCCTCGGGCAGGACGTGGACCTGATCTTCGGGCTGGCCCATGAGCCGGTCAGCGGCGAGTTGCTCGGCAGGGCGCAGGAGCTGTCGGTGGACTCCGTACAGATGCCCGTGTTGGCACCCACCGACCTGTTGCGGAGTCTGCTCGCCGCCTTCTCCGAGCACCACTGCGATTTCGGCGCCGTCCTGCCGATCGCCCGGCTGCTGCGCGAGAAAGTCGACTGGTTGCGGATCCGCCGCGAGTTCGGGGACGTACCCATGCCGGCCGCTTTTCTGTACTTGCTGGAGCGCCTGGACGTCATCGCACCGCAGGGAGGAGATCAATGAACGCCCATGCCGGGAACGCCGAGCGGGCCGAGAACAACGTCGAGTACCGCATCGCCCATCTGCAGGAGCGGCTCGCCGCCGGGGAACTGGGCGAACTCGGTATGCGCGTCGAGCCGCGGGGATCGGCCGTGGCGGTCATGGGCACCGTGCCCACCGCGCACTGCCGGGAGGAATTGCTGCGCGCCGTGGACGAGGAACTGGCCGGACTCGCCGTCCACTACGACATCGTCGTGGCCGAGGCCGCGGCTCCCGATCACCCGGAGGAGGTGGCATGATCCGCGTCGCGGCCGTCGGGGACATTCATATGGGGCTGGACAGCCAGGGCCTGCTCAGGCCTGCTTTCGACACGCTGCCCGACTGTGCCGACCTGCTGCTCCTCGCCGGTGACCTGACCCGGCACGGCACGCCGGAGGAGGCGCGGGTGGTCGCCGAGGAGGTGACCGGTCTGCCGGTACCGGTCGTCGCCGTGCTCGGCAATCACGACCACCACGACGAGAAGCCGGAGGAGGTCGCCGCCGTTCTGAACGCGGCGGGTGTGCGGGTTCTCGAGGGGCAGGGCATGGTCGTCGAGGTCGACGGCGCCCGTGTCGGCGTCGCCGGTACGAAGGGCTTCGGTGGCGGGTTCGTCGGCCGCAGTGGCAGTGAGTTCGGCGAACCGCTGATGAAGGAGTTCATCCGGTACACGCGCCGCTGCGCCGATGGTCTGCGTACGGCGCTGGACGAACTGGCCGGGCAGGGCTGCGGGACGCGGGTGGCGCTCACGCACTTCTCCCCCGTGCCGGACACGCTGGCCGGTGAGCCCCCGGAGATCTATCCGTTCCTCGGCAGCTATCTGCTGGCCGAGGCGATCGACACGGCGGGCGCGGACCTGGCCGTCCACGGACACGCCCACGCCGGTACGGAACACGGGATGACCAGCGGCGGTGTCCCGGTCCGCAATGTCGCGCAGCCGGTCATCCGCAGGGCGTTCAGCGTGTACCACCTGCACGGCCACGAGGCGCCGACGACGGCTTCCGCCTCCGCCGGCGCCGTCGGCTGAGCAGGCGCCGGCCGGGCGTTAGCTCTCCCCCGGCGGGGGCACCCGGACGCCGAGTGGGGTCCTGACCAGGGGCCGCCGCACCTTGACGGAGGTACTGGAGGTACTGGACATGGCACACGAGGGAAACGTCATCACCGAGCTGGTGACCGACCACCGGGAGGTCGAGGAGCTCTTCGGCCGGATCGAGGCACTGCCGCCCGGCGACAAGGACCGCAAGCTCTACGCAGATCAGGCCACCATGGAGCTCGTACGGCACTCGGTGGCCGAGGAGGAGTACCTCTACCCGGCCGTGCGGCAGTACCTGCCGGGCGGGGACACCTTGGCCGACAAGGAGATCGAGGACCATTCCAAGGCCGAGCAGATCATGAAGGACCTGGAGAGCTGCGAGGCGAGCGATGCCGAGTTCGACCGGCTCATCGGCATGCTCATGAACGAGGTCCGCTCGCACATCGCCGATGAGGAGGAGAACCTCTTCCCCATGCTGCGCGACACGGCTACCGCCGAGGCGCTCGACGAGCTGGGCAACAAGGTCCGGCAGGCGAAGAAGCTGGCGCCGACGCGTCCGCACCCCTCCGCACCGGCCAAACCCCCGGCCAACAAGCTCCTGGCGCCCGGAGCCGGACTGGTCGACCGCGTACGCGACGTGCTGACGGGTCGCGGGAAGAAGGCCTGACGGCGAGGTGGTCCGGCGGCTGCCGAGGTGAGCAAGGCTGTCTTCGGCGGCCAACGACCGACTTCCGTCCATGACGGCAGGGGCCGTGTGCCCCGGCCTTGGTCGCCCCCTGTTTCAGGCGCTCAGCGCCTGCCCCGGCCGCAGTCGGTCGAAGAGGTCCGCGAAGTGCAGCTCGGCTATCGGCGCGAGGAGGTCGGGGTGGCGCAGCAGCGCAGCCGCCCGCCGGTCGCGGTCGTCGGGTGCGGTCAGGCGGCGGAACTCGGCCGGAGCCGAGACCGTGTGGCTGGAGTCGGCGAGCGCGGACACCGCCTGCCCGGCCAGCAGCGGGTCGGTGAGCAGGCAGGCCGCCCAACTCGCCACCACCTCGTCCACCCACGTCCGCCACGCGTACCCGTCCGCGTCGTCGGCCGCGGCCCCCTCCGCTCCCGTGACCCAGTCGAGCCGGTCGGCGCCTCCGGGGCCCGCCACGCCGACGAGCGCGGCGTCCATCGGCGTCGGATAGCGCAGCCACGCCGCGACGGTCACGGCCTGCCGGGCCTGCGCCTCGCAGAGCGCGGCGTCCAGCGCACCGCCGCCCGGCGGATACGCACACGTCAGCCACTGAGCGGTCGCCGCTATGACCGGGGAGAGTTCTGCGTGCACGGGCCGTCCGCAATCACCGGGGGTGGGGAGCAGAACAGTAGCCCGCCGCTCGCCCGGGAGAAATGGCCCAGGTCACGAAAGCGACGTCGGCTCCCCCACATCGCCGACCCGAAGCGTCACCGCCGCCGGGGCGGCGGATCGTGACGTATGCGGTGATCTGCTACGAGGCGTCGCCGGTCCGGCCGTGATCTCCCTTGCCCTCCCGGCGTCTTCGCCGGACAGCCGGTGCTGTGTTGAGGGATGGTGGAGGAAGACGAAGGTGATGCCGGAGGACAGCGTGGCCGCGATAAGAGTGGGAGAGTCGGCGCGTGGAACGGTGTGCCGCGAGGACCTAAGGCGGTGCGAGGGATGAGCGCAGCCGGATCTCCCGTGACCCAGGGTGACGAGCCCGTTCGCGGGCCGGTGCAGCCGAGCGGGCTGCTCGATGTGCTGGGCGTGGCCTCGGTGGTGCTCAACACCAAGGGGCGCGTCGTGCTGTGGAGCCCGCAGGCCGAGGAACTGTTCGGCTACACGGCGCAGGAGGCGCTCGGCGAGTACGCGGCCCGGCTGATGGTCCACGAGCAGCACGCCGATCTCGTCGTCAAGCTGTTCGCCGACGTCATGCTCACCGGTGAGGGCTGGGCCGGAGCCTTCCCCGTACGGCGCAAGGACGGCACCACGCGCCTCGTGGAGTTCCGGAACATGCGGCTGTTGGACGACCGCGGTTCCGTGTACGCCCTCGGTCTCGCCGCCGATCAGTCGACCGTGCGCCGGCTGGAGCGGGACGTGGCGCTGTCGGCGCGGATGGTCTCGCAGTCGCCGATCGGCCTGTCCGTTCTGGACACGGATCTGCGGTATGTGTCGGTCAACCCGGCGATGGAGCGCATCAACGGCGTCGCCGCGAAGGAGCACATCGGCCGGACGGTCCCCGAGGTCCTGCCGTCTGTCGACGCCGACGCCCTGGAGGCCGCGGCGCGCCAGGTGCTGGACACCGGCGTCCCGCTCATCGAGCAGCACACCGTCGGCCGTACCCCGGCCGATCCTGACGAGGACCACGCCTGGTCGCTCTCGTTCTACCGGCTGGAGGACTCCCTCGGTACGGTGCTGGGCGTGGCCACGTCGGTCGTGGACGTCACCGAGCGGCACCGGGCGAACATCGAGGCCGAGGCCGCGCGACGGCGCCTGGCCGTCATCGCCGACGCCACGACCCGTATCGGCACCACGCTGGAACTGGACCGTACCGCCCATGAGTTGGCGGATGTGGCCGTTCCGGAACTCGCCGACGTCGCGGCCGTGGATCTGCTCGAAGCGGTGATGGAGGGCCGCCCCAGCGTTCTCCGGCCGGCTCAGCCGGCGGTGATCCGGGCGCTGGCCGTCCAGGCGGACCATGTCAGCGAAGCGCTCGGGGCGGCCGACCCCGCCGGGCAGGTCGCCCGCTATGAGCCCGATCGGCTCGTCACCCAGTGCGTACGGACGGGTCTTCCGGTCATGGTGGCGCGGGTGGAGGACAGCGACCTGGTCCGCATAGCCCGCGATCCGGAGTCGGCGGCGCTGCTGGCGCGGGCAGGCGTCCACTCGTATCTGGCGGTGCCGCTGATCGCGCGCGGCGAAGTGCTCGGCGCCCTCGAGCTCAAGCGGACCCGCAACCCGCGGCCGTTCGGCGAGGACGACCTCCTGCTCGCCCGGGAGCTGGCCGCCCGTGCGGCGGTACAGATCGACAACGCGCGCTGGTACCAGAACGCCCGCAACACCGCCGTCACCCTCCAGCGCAGCCTGCTGCCCAGCCATCCGCCCGAGACGACCGGGCTCGAAGTCGCCTCCCGCTACCAGCCCGCGGGTGCGGTCGGTGAGGTCGGCGGCGACTGGTTCGACGTGCTTCCCCTGGACGGCGGCAAGACCGCGCTGGTCGTGGGTGACGTGATGGGCAGCGGCATCAACGCCGCCGCGACCATGGGCCGGCTGCGTACCGCGACCAGCACCCTGGCCGCGCTCGATCTGGATCCCGCCCGGCTCCTGGAGCACCTCGACAAGATCACCGAGGGCCTGGACCACTACATCGCCACCTGTGTGTACGCCGTGCACGATCCCCATGAGCGGCAGTGCAGTTTCGCCAACGCAGGGCACCTGCCGCCCGCGCTCGTCCGGGCCGGCCACCGCCCGAAGCTGCTCGAACTGCCCACCGGGGCACCGCTGGGCGTGGGCGGCGTCCCCTTCTCGACCACCACCGTCGACCTCCACCCCGGCGACCAGCTCGTGTTCTACACGGACGGTCTCGTCGAGACCCGCCAGCACACCCTCGACGAACGCCTCGACACGCTCCTGAGCCTCCTCGACGACCCCACCCGCCCCCTGGAAGACGTCTGCGACCTCCTCCTGAGCACCCTGCACCACCCCGACAACCACGACGACGTGGCCCTGCTCATCGCCCGCGCCCAGAAGCAGACGTAACGGTTCACCTGCTCCCGAACACCCGTGGCGTAAAGGGGCGTTGACAGTGTCCGGCGATCCGGGTCACGGTGATGACTCGTCGTGCCGGGAGGTCGTCGTCCATGGCTGTGTCGTCCGCACCTCGTCCCACCGCACCTCGCAGCGATGCCGAACTCGTCGAACGTATACGGGCGTTACAGCCCCTCATCCGCGAACACGCCCTGCGCACCGAGCAGCAGAGGCGGGTGACGAGTGAGGTCGTCACGGCGCTGACGGAGGCCGGGATCCACCGGATGAACGTGCCGAAGCGGTATGGCGGTTACCAGTCGAGCCTGCGGACCCAGGTGGACGCGCTGGCCGAGGTCTCGAGCGCATGCGGTTCGGCCGGCTTCATGGCGCTGATCCAGGCCGGGTGCTCGTACATCGCGGCGCTCCTCCCCGACGAGGCACAGGACGAGATCTTCACCAGCCCCGACGTGCGGGTCGGCGGCACCCTCATCCCGGACGCGACGGCGGTCGCGCGGGACGGCGGTTACATCGTCAACGGGACCTCCGGCTTCGCCACCGGGTGCCAGGACGCCGACTGGCATCTGCTGACGGTCCGGGTCGAGTCCGGCGACCAGCGGGACGGGCCGCCCGAGGTGCTGTGGACCGCCGTTCCCCTGGCCGAGTTGGACGTCCTCGACGACTGGCATGTCTCGGGTCTGGCCGGCAGCGGCAGCAACAGTGTCGTCGCCCGCGACGTCTTCGTCCCCGCGCATCGCGTGCTGCCGGTCGGGCCGCTGCTCGGCGGCGCCTTCCCATCGAAGACCAATGCCGAGGACCCCTTCTACCGCATGCCGGTGCTCATGCTGTTCTGCGCGTGGATCACGCCGGGCGCGCTCGGTGTGGCGCGAGGCGCCCTGGCGGAATTCACCGAGCGGATCCACCGGCGGGGCATCACGTACACCTTCTACGAGCGGCAGAGCGAGGCGGCGGTCACGCATCTGCAGGCCGCCGAGGCGGCGATGAAGATCTCCTGCGCCGAGCTGCTGACCGGCGACATGGTCGCGCTGATCGAGGCCAGGGCGGACGGCGGCGATCCGTACGCGCTCGAAGAACGGGCGAGGATCCGGGCGCAGAGCGGCTATGTGACGCGGCTGTGCAAGGAGGCCGTCGATCTGATCGGCTCCGCCTCCGGTGCCTCGTCCCTGCACCGGGAGGTGCCCATCCAGCGGGCCGTGCGCGATCTGCACGCGCTGAGCTTGCATTCCTTCGTGAACCCGGCCACCAACCTGGAGCTGTACGGCCGGGTCCTGTCCGGGCTCGACGCGGGAACTCCCTTCCTCTGACGGCTACTTCACCGTCACCGGCTGGTCGTCCCGCAATTGTGCGAACAGCTGCCGCGCCTGGCGCATGTCCCACTTCACCGCGACGCCCTGGGGTGACCTGAATGCCGGGTCGGCGACGGGGACGTTGATCTGGCGCCCGTTGCCCGCCGTGACCTTGCGCATCGCCTGGAACAGGTCCACGAGATCCGGCAGGCTTGTGTCCTTGTCCACGATGAGGGTGTTGAGGCCCGCGTCGGCGGTCGGTAAGACCCTGGTCGGGTTGAGGAGCGTCTGGCGGTTGACCGCCTTCTTGGCGAGCGCGGCGAGGAACTTCTGCTGGTTCTGGGTACGGCCCAGGTCGCCCTGGGCTTCTTGCTTGCGCTGCCGTACGAACGCCAGTGCCTCGGCGCCGTTCAGGGTCTGGCAGCCCTTCTGCAGGTTCGCGCCCGAGTCCTTGTCCTTGATGGCGCGGTCCAGGCACATGTCGACGCCGCCGACCGCGTCCACGATCCCGACGAAGCCCGCGAAGCCGATCTCCGCGTAGTGGTCGATGTGCAGGCCCGTGTTGCGCTCGATGGTCTGCACGAGCAGTTCGGGGCCGCCCAGGGAGAACGACGCGTTCAGCTTGTTCGCCCCGCGATAGTTCCGGCCGTTCTCGGGGCGGACGAACGACGGGAGGGTCACCCACGAGTCGCGTGGCAGGCTCATCATCGTGGTGCCGTTGGCGCCGGTGTGCAGCAGGATCATCGAGTCGGTGCGGCGACCCTCGGTCGAGCCGGCCCGCAGATCCTGCCTGGCCTGCTCGGACAGACCCTCGCGGCTGTCCGAGCCCACGATCAGATAGTTGGTCCCCTTGCCCCGCGCGGGTCGCTCCGGGAGCGCGCCCAGGTCGACCTCCTTGGTGAGCTCGGTGTCGGCCCACACGTACGCGCCGACAGGAGAGACGAGCATGACGGCGAGTCCGACGATCGCCACCCGCACGGTCCGCTTACGCCGGGCGGGGCGGCGCCTGGATCTGCCGCCGCTGTCGGGAACCCTGCCTCTGCGGGATCTGGCGCGGTGCCGGTGGGGCTGGTGCTCGGCGTCCATACGGCCCGCGCCGGCGGACGACGGCATACCGGGCAGGGGCGCGGTGCGCCACGGGGGCGGGGCCGGGTTCCCGTCCGTCACCGGCGCCCGGTCGCCCCGCGCCGGATCCGGCCGGGCGCTCCCGTCCCAGCCGCCGTCTCTCCAGCCACCCCCGTCGTTGTCCGGCAGACGGTCAGTCCACTCGCTCATCGGTCTGTCCAGTCCTCACGCCATCTCGCTCACCTCGTGGTCAGGCTCTTATACGAGTCAGCGCCGCCGATCTGTTCAGCGGCCGAGCCGGAACGCCGCATGCGATGCCATTTGAGCCGGCTGCCGAACAGCAGGGCGACCAGGGACTGGATGACGACCAGGTACGTCAGCTGCCGGTACACGAAGAGCTGGAACGGCATCGACCACAGGGCCCGCACCTTCTCGCCGTCGAGCTTCAACGCGTAATGGGCGCAGACCAGTTGGGCGCCCACGAAGCTGAACCACACGGCGGCCGCCAGCCAGGAGTCGAGGAACAGCACCGCGTACAGGGCGAACACGTCGATGACCGGGGCGAGCAGCGGAAGGATGACCTGGAACAGCGCGATGTAGGTGAGTCCGCGGCGGCCGAAGCGCCCTGACACTCCCCGGTCCAGGACGGCACCGCGGTGCTTCCACATGGCCTGGATCGTGCCGTAGCACCAGCGGTAGCGCTGCCGCCACAACTGGCCCAGCGAGGTGGGCACTTCGGTCCAGGCGACGGCGGACTCCTCGTAGAGCACCCGCCAGCCCGCCCGCCACAGCGCCATCGTGAGGTCGGTGTCCTCGGCGAGGGTGTCCTCGCTGACTCCTCCGACACTCACCAGCGCGTCCCGGCGGTAGGCGCCGATGGCTCCGGGGACCGTGGTCATGCACTCCAGGACCTCGAACATCCGGCGGTCGAGGTTGAAGCCGAAGCAGTACTCCAGGTGCTGCCACTTCGCCAGCAGGCGGCGCCGGTTGCCGACCTTGGCGTTGCCGCTGACGGCGCCGACGGCGGGGTGGGCCAGCGACTGGATGAGCCGGCCGATGGCGTCCGGTTCGAAGACGGTGTCGGCGTCGACCATGACCACGATGTCGTGCCGTGTGTGTGCGAGCCCGGTGTTGAGGGCGGCCGCCTTGCCCTCGTTCACCTTGCGGATCACCTGCACGCGCGGATCGCCGATCCCCTCGGCGATGTCCGCCGTACGGTCCGTCGAGCCGTCGTCGATCACGATGATCTGCAACTGCCGGTGGGTGGAGGCCAGCAGGGACAGGACGGTGGACTCGATGCCGGCCTCTTCGTTGTACGCGGGCACCAGCACCGTCACCGGTTCGGTCACCTCCGGCAGCCAGGGCGCGCCGGGGCGGGAGCTCTCGAGGCGGCGGACATGTTTCCGGGCGAAGTAGGCGAGCAGTGCGAGGCGCAGCAGTCCGAGGGTGCCCGCGATCCCGAGTACCCAGCTCATGGCGCTGGAGAAGGCGTCCCCGAGCTTGGTCACCCAGGTCAGGAAGGTGCCCTGCCATCGCTCGACGGTGGTCACGGGCTCGTACGGGTCAAGGCGCATCCCGTCCGACACAGTCGTGAAGCGGTCCACGTTGCGGTTCTTCAGGAGCTTCTTCGTCTCCCCGTAGGCGAGCGACGTCTGGCTGAACTGCCGGACCAGGCCCTGCCTCGCCTTCCGGGTCTCCGGGTCGGCGGCGACCAGTACGTAACCCCGTTCGGCGGCCTTCTGCGCCGCCTGCCACTCGCGGCCGCACAGCGTGTCCGGCGTGGTGGTCCGCGGCAGCCGCAGCAGCATCGGGCGTTGACCCGCGGTGCTCGCCAACGCGCTCTCGGTCAGGCCGAGTTCCGCCGAGAAGCGGGTGGGCGACGACTCGCCCATGACGGCGCCGGTGTACGTGTTCGAGGCGATCTCATGGCCCTCGGCGCGAATCCGCCGCACCAGCTCGGGGTAGCGCGCGGCATCGGTGCCGAAGAGGAAGAAGGTGGCGCGTGCCCGGTGTTGCCGCAGCAGGTCGAGGAAGCGCGGGGTCCAGACGGGGTTGGGGCCGCCGTCGAAGGTCAGGGCCACGGTGCGGGCGGGCATCCTGGCGGTCTGGACGCCGCCCCGGTTGATGCCGATGACGGGTCCGCCGCTTGCTACGGCGTCCGGTGCGGGCGAGGTGCAGGGGGTGCGGGCCTTCGCCTCATCGACCTCGTGGCTGGTCCAGCCCTGGAAGAACAGGACCGCGGCCATCAGGGGCAGGACGAGGAGGAGTAACCACCAATGGCCGCGCGGGTCGCGGGACTCCTTGTGGCGCGCTGTCAAGAGACCTCAGCTCCCTTCGCGACGTCCCGGACCTCTCTTCCTCTCTCCGCGCGCGGTGGGCGGCTGGACGGTGTCTTCCGCTGACTGGTGGGGGTGGCCTCGCACATGGTGGGCGAGTGTAGCCACAGGCCCCGGTTGGATGGCCATAACACCGGTCGCCTCGTGTGGAGACGTACCGCACACGTAGGTTGGGGCGCACAAGTTGAGCAACCGAGCCTGAATCGGCGTATGGAAGGTGGAGGGAAATCCGCCCGCGAAGCCCCTCCACGCTGGAGGTATCCCACCCGTGACCCTCACCAAGGAGGCCCCGCCCCGGGGCGATCGGCGCGATGGGGACGAGCCGCGGGGGTCGCGGGTCGACTCGTCGCTCGTCCTGATCATGCTGCTGCTCGTGGTGGTGGCGCTGCAGGGGCCGATCCGCGAGGCCGTGTCCACGCCGGTGATGCAGAGCTGGATGACGGTGTTCGTCGCGGTGATGGTGCAGGCCCTGCCGTTCCTCGTGCTCGGCGTCCTGCTGTCGGCGGTCATCGCGGTGTTCGTCCCGGCGTCGTTCTTCGCCCGCGCGCTGCCGAAACGGCCAGCCCTGGCGGTGCCGGTCGCCGGGATGGGCGGGGCGGTGCTGCCCGGCTGTGAGTGCGCTTCCGTGCCGGTGGCCGGGGCGCTGGTGCGCCGGGGGGTGGCGCCCGCGGCGGCGTTCACGTTCCTGCTGTCCGCTCCGGCGATCAACCCGATCGTGCTGACCGCCACCGCCGTCGCCTTTCCCGGCAAGCCGGAGATGGTCCTCGCCCGGTTCGTGGCGAGTCTGCTGGTGGCGTGCGCGATGGGCTGGCTGTGGCAGCGGCTCGGCCGTACCGACTGGCTGCGCCCGCCGGCCCGCCCCGAGTCCGAGGGCCTGGGCAAGGGGGCGGCGTTCTGGGGGTCCGTACGGCATGACGTGATGCACGCGGGCGGTTTCCTCGTCGTCGGCGCGATGGCCGCGGCCACGCTGAAGGCCGTGGTTCCGGCGAGCTGGCTGCAGGCCACGGCCGACAACCCCGTCCTCGCGGTGCTCGCCCTGGCGGTCCTCGCGGTGCTGTTGTCGATCTGCTCGGAGGCGGACGCGTTCGTGGCCGCGTCGTTGTCGCAGTTCTCGCTCACGGCGCGGCTGGCGTTCCTCGTGGTCGGGCCGATGATCGACCTGAAGCTGTTCGCCATGCAGGCGGGCACGTTCGGCCGTGGCTTCGCGCTGCGGTTCGCCCCGGCGACCTTCGCCCTGGGCGTGCTGATGTCGGTCCTGGTCGGGGCGGTGCTGCTGTGAGCCGGCAGGCACAGGCAGCGGTGCTGTTCCTCATCGGCGGGGCGCTGCTGCACGCGAGCTTCACCGATCTCTACCTGCGGTACGTCAAAGCCGGGCTGCGTCCGCTGCTGCTCGTGGCCGGCGTCGTCCTGATCGTGGCGGCCGTCGCCACCGTCTGGTACGAACTACGACGGCCGCGCGCGGCCGAGAAGCAGGCCGCGGAGAACGAGTCCGGGACCGAGCACCATGACGGGCACGGTCACGCCCACCGCGAACCGCGCGTTGCCTGGCTCCTCGCCCTGCCCATCCTCGCGCTCATCCTGGTCGCCCCGCCCGCCCTCGGCTCCTACAGCGCCATGCGCACCGGGACGGCCCTGCAGAAACCGTGGGGCTTCGAAGACCTTCCGGCGGGCGATCCTTTGCGGATGAGCCTGGTCGACTACGCCGGCCGCGCGGCCTACGACCAGGGACGCTCCCTCCACGACCGGCAGGTCAAGATCACCGGCTTCGTCGCCCTCGACCGGGGCGGTACGCCGTACCTGGTCCGCATGTCGCTCAACTGCTGCGCCGCCGACGGCCAGCCCGTCAAGGTAGGACTGGCCGGAAAGACTCCCCCCGTCCTCCAGCCCGACACCTGGCTCGAAGTCACCGGCACCTACACCGGCAAACGGGCCGAGGACCCGGTCAACGACGGCGTCATCCCCTTCATCAAGGTCACCAAAGCGACTCCGGTCCCGGCCCCGCGCGACCCGTACGACGAGGGCGGCGGCTGAGCGCCGCGTCACCGGCCCCACCGCGGGCTCGCGGTGCCACGGGCGACGGCGGTGCGCTCGTCCCACCGCGACGAGTCGTCCCACCGCAAGGTGTACGTGCGCCCTTCGACGCCCCATTCACCGGCCGGAGGCTTCAGCCCGGCGTCGATCGCCCGCAGTGTGGGCCGCCCGATATGCGCGTACACCAGTCGCCGCACCCGGTACCGCACGGCCTGCTCACTGACGTTCCGTACGCACATATGGCCGCCCACGCCGCCCCGGAAGCGTATCGGCCGGTCCCAGGCGGCGGCCTCCGCGAACATCAGGTCCGCCCGCTCTGCCCAGCGCGGGAACTCCCAGAACTCCGGCGCCCAGGCCACCACCAGGGCGCCCGCCTCGATGCGGTAGCCGTACGCGGGATGCGAGGTGTGCGCCACCGGGCAGCAGCGGACCCGTACGCCACCGAGTTCCAGGTCACCGGCCCGCATCGATACGCCACGCGCGACCGCGAGCCGCCGCAGTTCGGACCGCAGCTCCGCCTGCTCGTCGGTGACCAGCCAGGCGTCGAGCCGTCCGGGCGGTGGCTCGGCCCCGGGCCCGCCGTCGAAGGCCACCCGGTGCCCGGGGCACCGCAGCAGCAGACCGGCCGGGGCGAACCGCGGCGAGTTCATCGCGCCCACGCCGAGGAGGGTCAGCCGCAGCAGGTGGTTCATCGACCGTGCTCCGTCCTCGTCGTTCCGCGCGCGGCAGCCGGGTGTACGAGGGTGAGTGCGCCGTCGGCGTCCAGGGTGATGCGGACCGAGTCGCTGACCCGGTCGAGGGTCGTACGCAGCCAGGCCCGGTCCTCGTCCGTGGCGGGTTCCAGCCGCATCCGCCGGACCCGCAGCGGCACGATGCGCAGTCCGGCCAGCCGTCCGCTGTCCGTCTCCACCGAAACGAAGTAGGCGAGCCGGAGGTCGTCGCGGTACCGCTCGTAGCCCGAGATCCCTTCGTAGTCGTCGATGAAGTCGCCGCAGCCGTAGAGGATCAGCCGGTCGCGGTACACCTCGATGGTGCGGGGGTGGTGCGAGGAGTGCCCGTGTACGACGTCGACGCCGCCGTCCACCAGGGCGCGTGCGAAGCGGATGTGGTCGCGGGGGATGCGATACCCCCAGTTGGAGCCCCAGTGCACGGAGACGACCGTAATGTCACCGGGCAGCTTCTCCTGCCGTACCCGCCGGACCGTCTCGGCGGCAGCGGCGGCCGACGGCTCGACGACATGGGCGACACCCGGCACGTAGTCGGTGGCCGCCCAACTCGGCGGGACGCCGCTGGACTCCATCCCGAGGGCGAACACCAGCACACGTGCCGTCCGACTGACGGTGACCGTCGCGGGCGCGTGCGCCTCGTCGGCGTTGCGCCCCGCTCCGACCGCCCGCAGACCCGCCCGGTACAGCGAGTGAAGCGTTTCCTCGAGACCCAGGTGGCCGAAGTCCAGCACATGGTTGTTGGCCAGGACGCAGACGTCGGGCCGGGCCACGGCCAGGGCCGGCATGTTGGCCGGGTGCATCCGGTAGTGGATCTCCTTGCCCGGCTCGAAGGTGTCGCTGCGGGTGACGGCCGTCTCCAGGTTCACGATCCTGGCGTCCAGGGCGGCCTCCTCCAGCACCCGGAGCGCTTCGCCCCAGAGGTAGGAGGGCTCGACCGGCGCGGGGATCGGGCCGTTCACGGCCTCGGCCGTCCCGACGTAGGAGCGGGCGTCCTGAACGTAGCCTTCGCGCAGTGTCGGATCACCGGGATGCGGAAGGATCTGGTCGACGCCGCGCCCGAGCATCACATCGCCGCAGAGGAACAGCGTCACGACGCCGCCGCCCATGTCTCCAGCGTACGGAAATCGATTGACGGGTGAAGGGCGGGAACGGTCGTATGGCGCTCGGCCACAGCCTCACTCCAGGAAGGTGCACATGGGCGCCGGGATCAGCACAGACGCCATCGACACGTCCCTTGTACGTCGGCTGATCGCGGCGCAGTTTCCGCAGTGGGCGGATCTTCCGGTCGCCCGGGTCGAGTCCGCCGGTACGGCCAACGCCATGTTCCGGCTCGGCGAGGACATGGCCGTGCGGCTGCCCCGTGTCGAAGGGGCGGCGGGCGATGTGGAGAAGGAGCAGCAGTGGCTGCCCCGGCTCGCGCCCTCGCTTCCGGTCGCCGTTCCGGTACCGCTGGTCAAGGGCATGCCCGACGGGGACTATCCGTGGCCGTGGGCCGTCTACCGGTGGCTCAACGGCGAGACCCCGGTCGCCGGGCATATCGCCGATCCCGGCCAACTCGCCAAGGATCTGGCCGAGTTCGTGGCCGCATTGCGCCGGATCGATCCCGAGGGCGGGCCTGACTCGTACCGAAGCGAGCCCTTGGCCGCGCGTGACACGACGACGCGTGCCGCGATCGGGGAACTGCGCGAAGTCGTCGACGCCGACGCGGCGACCGCCGTATGGGAGGCGGCGTTGGGTGCCCCCGCGTGGCCCGGTCCGGCGGTCTGGATTCACGCGGACCTGCAGCCGGGGAACGTACTGATCGCCGACGGGCGGCTCAGCGCCGTGATCGACTTCGGCTGCCTGGGCCTGGGCGATCCGGCGGTCGATCTGATCGCGGCCTGGTATGTGCTCCCCGCCCAAGCGCGCGGCGTCTTCCGCTCCGCTCTGGAGCGCGATGACGCCGCCTGGGAGCGGGGCCGCGGCTGGGCACTGTCGATCGCGCTCGACGAACTGCGCTATTACCGGGAGACGAATCCAGTCATGGCGACCATCGCACGACGCGTCATCCACGGGGTTCTCAACGATGCCGATCACGATGCCAATCCCGCTCCCGATCCCCATCACGGTCACGGTCACGGTGGATGACGCCGCCTTGCAGTGCCGCCTCCTCCTGTGATCACTGGTACTTGATGCTCGAGGAGCTGTAGCGGCAGTGAGTGCCGTCCGCCCCGCTGCCGAGTTTCGTCGGTTCGTCGCCGGATTCGTTGCCCTGGAAGCGTTCGCAGATGTCGATCTCCCCGCCGACGACGGTGATGCCGGACAGTTCGGCGGTGTCGCCGTAGTTGGCGTTGACGCCGACCAGCGACTGGCCACCGTCGGTCGCCCTCACGTTGCTGACGATGACATGGCGCTCGTACTGGGTGTCGCAGTTGCCGCAGGACCGGTAGAGCTTGCCGAAGTCCTCGACCTGGAAGTTCTTGATCGTCACGGTGCCGGCGCCATTGTGCTGGAAGACCTTGTCGTCGGCGTACCTCGCGCCGCCGCCGTCGATGGCGTACCTGGCCGAGGCCGACGTGCCCTTGAAGGTGGCGGCGTCCTCGCCGACGTCCTCCCACCACACGTTCTGCAGGGTGCAACTGCCCAGGCAGTGAATGCCGTCGGCGGCCGGGGCCCCCAGGATGACGTTCTTCAGCACGGCGCCGTCGGCCAGCTCGAACAGGGCGTCCTGGTCCTCGCCCTGGCCGCCGCCGCCCAGTGCGCCCGAACCGGAGTAGCGCTTCATACCGCCGTCGTAGCTGACCGAGACCTCGATGGTGGCGGACACCGGCTCGCCCGCCGGGGCGTTCGGCCATGCGCCGAGGGCGGCGCCCTGGGAAGGCGTACGGGGTCGGGTCGCCGAGGCTTTGGGGGTGGCACGCTTGCTCGGCGACGCCGAGGGCGAGCCTGAGGGGGACGGGGATGCCGAGGGTGACGCGGACGACCGCGATGTCGTGGGCGTAGGAGCCACGTCGGACACCGCATTCAGACGCCAGCTCTTGCTGCTCGCCGCGTCACAGGAGTCCTGTTGCGCCAGGGCGTCCACGAGGTTGAGGCACTTGCCGCTGTTGGCGTTCACGAGGTGGTACGTCTCGCCGACCTCGGTCGCCTTCCAGACCTGTGAGGTGCCGTCGCCGCACGTCTGCTGCTGTACGGCCGTGCCGCCCGACTTCGACGCACTCTTCACGTCGACGCACAGCCCGCCGGACGCGGACTTCACCCTGAACCCCTCGCCGGACTCGGCGAGTTGCCAGGTCTGCCCCGCCTCGCCGTCACACGCCGCTCCGCCCAGCCGCGTGCCGCTCGACGGATCGGTCAGGCATGTACCGTCGCGGTCGTTCACGAGCTGGTACGTCCCGGCGTCGGGTCCGGACGCGGAGTCCGACATGAGTACCCCTGCGACGATCGCGCCGCAGGTCAGGGTCGCGGCCAGCGCGATGATCAGCGCGTTTCTTCGGCGCTTCGACTGCTTTCGCCGCGGCCCGCGATGGGCTGCTCTCTTACCCACGTCGTTGCTGTCCTTCAAGGGTGTGCAGTTTCGAGTTGGTCCCGCACCCCTCGGTCGCCAGCAGCCGCACAAAGGTTGCCGTCCGTGGCCGAAATCTTACGGTGGCCGCTGCGCGGCATTCGTACGGGTCCGCTACGCGGCCGCTCCCAGGCGCTCGACGAGGTCGTACCAGCCGGCCTCGAGTCGCTCCATGGACATCCCTCGCTCGGTGAGCAGGTGGTCGGCGAGGAGGGTGGAGAGATAGCCGAGCAGTGTGTGCGCGATGAGTTCGATGTCGCCGGGGGCCTTCAACTGCCGTAGCAATAGGGCGAGATGGCCGAGCCTGAGGTGGTTCGCCGGGCTGAGGTAATGGCGGGCCAGATCCGCGTGGGCGGCCACGTAGAGGTCGCGGTGGGCGCGTTCATGGCGGAGGACGGCCGGGCCGAAGGCGCGCAGGCGCTCGGCGGCGGGCGCGTCAGGACCCAGCGGCGGCGGACCCATGAGGAAGGCCGCCTGCAGCTGCTGCTCGTGGTGGTCCAGGAGGGCGAGCATGAGCCCGGCGCGGTCGCCGAACCGCCGGAAGACGGTGCCCTTGCCGACCTTGGCGGCGGTGGCGACGGCCTCCATGCTCACGTTGCCGATCCCGCGCTCGGCGGCGAGTTCGGCGGCCACTTCCAGCAGGCGGGTGCGGTTGCGTGCGGCGTCGGCCCGCAGCCGGGGCTGCTCCTCGGTCTGAGTGAGGGTGAGATCCACCTGCCCGGAGGGTGGTTCCGCCTGGGCCGGAAGGAGGGGGAGCGGCTCGGTCATGCCTTCAGCCTACCGCCGCGGGAATAGAAGGGGACCGCGGTCCGGTTAGCCGGGAACAGAACTGGACCGCAGTCCGGTTAAGTGATACAACATTCAACGGACCACGGTCCGCTTGTTCCGGCCCACTCTCTTCTGGAGTTCCACCCCATGTCTGTTCGCATCCTCGCCCTCGTCGGCAGCCTTCGCGCCGGTTCGCACAACCGTCAGCTCGCCGAGACGGCCGTCAAGCACGCTCCCACCGGTGTCGAGATCACGCTCTTCGAGGGCCTGGCCGAGGTGCCGTTCTACAACGAGGACATCGACGTCGAGGGCAGCGTGCCCGAGGCCGCCGCCCGGCTGCGTGCCGCGGCCGGCCAGGTCGACGGCTTCCTGCTGTTCTCGCCGGAGTACAACGGCACCATTCCCGCCGTGCTGAAGAACGCGATCGACTGGCTGTCCCGCCCGTACGGCGCCGGTGCGCTCTCCGGCAAGCCCGTCGCCGTGGTCGGCACCGCCTTCGGCCAGTACGGCGGCGTGTGGGCGCAGGATGAGGCCCGCAAGTCCCTGGGCATCGCCGGCGCCTCGGTCCTGGAGGACGCCAAGCTCTCCATCCCCGGCTCGGTCACCCGCTTCGCGGAGACCCACCCCTCCGACGACACCGAGGTGGTCACCGGCCTGACCGAGGTCATCCAGCAGCTCTCCCAGGCGACGCCCTCCGCGGCCTGACCCCGGCAGCCGGTCCTCGCCCCCGCCGCCCTTACCCGTCCCATACCAAGGGGCTCCGCCCCTGGACCCCGCTGGGGGCTTACGCCCCCAGACCCCCTTCGGGGCTCCGCCCCGGACCCCGTTACGGGGGCCAGCCCCCGCAC
>NZ_JAAKZX010000092.1 GCF_011045025.1 Streptomyces ureilyticus | reverse complement strand
CCCCCAGCCCACCCACACGGTCAGCCGACCGACGTCACCGTCCCCGCACCGACCGTCCGCCCGCCTTCGCGGATCGCAAAGCCGAGCCCCGGCTCAAGCGGCACGTCCCGGCCCAAAGAGACCGTCATCGAGACGGTCTCACCGGGCCGCGCAACAGCCCGCTCGCCGAGGTCGACGTCGCCGACCACGTCCGCGGTGCGGATGTAGAACTGCGGCCGGTAGCCGCTGGACACCGGCGTCGTACGCCCGCCCTCGCGCGTCGACAGGACGTACACCTGTGCCGAGAAGCGGCGACTGGGTACGACGCTGCCGGGCGCCGCGACGATATGCCCACGCCGCACCGCGTCCCGCGCCACACCACGCAGCAGCAACGCCACGTTGTCCCCGGCCTGCGCCTCCTCCATCGGCTTGCCGAAGGTCTCCAGCCCGGTGACGACGGTGTCCACGGAAGCACCGAGCACTTCAACACGGTCACCCACGTGAATCGTGCCCCGCTCGACCGCACCCGTCACGACCGTGCCACGACCGGTGATGGTGAGCACGTTCTCGACGGGCAACAGAAACGGCGCATCGAGATACCGCTCGGGCATCGGGACGTACGTGTCCACGGCGTCGAGCAGCGCGTCGATCGCCGCGGTCCAACGAGCGTCCCCCTCAAGGGCCTTGAGCCCGGAGACCCGTACGACCGGTACGGAGTCGCCACCGTAACCGTGCGCGGAGAGCAGCTCGCGCACCTCCAGCTCGACGAGGTCGGTGAGCACAGCGTCCTCGCCGTCGGCGACGGCGTCGGCCTTGTTGAGGGCGACGACGATGTGGTCGACGCCCACCTGGCGGGCGAGCAGCACATGCTCGGCGGTCTGCGGCATGATCCCGTCGAGCGCGGAGACGACGAGGATCGCGCCGTCGAGTTGCGCGGCCCCGGTGACCATGTTCTTGACGTAGTCGGCGTGGCCCGGCATGTCGACGTGCGCGTAGTGCCGGGTGTCGGTCTCGTACTCGACGTGCGCGATGTTGATGGTGATGCCGCGCGCGGCCTCCTCCGGCGCCCGGTCGATCCGGTCGAACGGAATGAAGGTGCCGGAGCCGCGCTCGGCGAGGACCTTGGTGATGGCGGCGGTCAGGGTGGTCTTGCCGTGGTCGACATGGCCCATCGTGCCGATGTTCAGATGCGGTTTCGTGCGGACGTAAGCCGTTTTGGACATGGCGATACCTCGAAGCCTCTCAGTGGAACCGAGTGATGGTCCCGGCGCGAACGGGCCGGGACGGGGACCCCAAGGAACTTGCCGACCCTCCCCCTGCGGGGTCCGCCGGACGATCCGGAGAGGGTCAGCTTCGGGCGCCGTCGACGGCGGCCACTGTGGTCACGACGGCAGCCTTCGGGGCATCCGCGAGTGCGGATGCTGCGAGGAGGAAGGCGTGCCGGAACATGGGGAGATCATTGCTGACGTATCAGCCCACGTCGAATGATTTTCGGCGGCCGGGAGACGGACGTGAGCCGGGGGCTCACCGGTGGTTCTGCTGGTCCGTCAGGGACCGATGTTCCTGAGTGCCTCGCGCACCGACAGCGGCGAGAGCCGACCCTTCTCGCGGGCGACGAAGGCCCGTACGGCCGCCGGATCCGTCTTGGCGTACTCGCGCAGGCACCAGCCGATCGCCTTGCGGATGAAGAAGTCGGGGTGCCCGGACTGGCGGGCGCAGTACGCGAAGAGGCGTTCGGTGTCGGTGGCGTCCTTGTAGCGGAGCTGGTGGAGGAGGGCCGTGCGGGCGACCCACAGGTCGTCGTCCTCGATCCACGCGTCCATGTCGGCACGCAGCTTCGGGTCGGCGGTCACCAGGCCTCCCACCACGTGGCAGGCGAGCAGGTCGACGGTGTCCCACCAGGGGACCGTGGAGACGAGATGGCGTGCCACCGGCAGGAAGCCGGACGAGAGACGCGTCACATGGCGGCGCAGATAGTCGACTGCGAAGTAGTGGTACTCGCGTTGCGGCAGACGCCAGCAGCGGAGCGCCACCGCCGTGCAGTCCGCCTCGTCGGGGCGGGGTGTGCCTGCCAGCACGGTGCGGGAGAGCGCGCGGCGATCCGGCGTGGTCAGGCCGAGAAAGGGCGCGATGTCCTTCATGTACGCGCGCAGCGACTCGGCCCGTTCCGGATCGGCCTCCGCCGCGTAGGTGGATGTGAGCCGCTCCAGCAGAGTGTCCGCGACGGCGCTGCGTGGCGGCTCCAAACCGCCGTCTGACGTTCCGGTAGCTGTGACGCCCATGAGACGAACCATACGGCGATCACACATGTCGGTCAGTTAGTGTCGCCGGATGCTCGATGCCACCACCCGCTCTGGGGGCACCGCGACGGCCGCTCCCCCGGCCGTCGCCACGGAGCTCGGTTCCGCCGAGTTCGCCGCCCCCGAGTTCGCCGCCGCGCCCACGGGTCTTGCCGCGCGCTGCACGAGAGCGCTGCTCTCGCCGTGGTCCCGGCTGTCCCTGCTCGTGACGCTGCTGATGGCCGCGGCCGCGACCGTGCTGCTCTTCCAGCCGCAGAAGCTGCTGGCCGACGGCTGGCCGCCACAGCTGAACGGTGCCGCGGCGGCCGTGGTGTTCGCGGTGGCGTACGGGCTGTGCACGGTCGCCTTCGTGCCCCGACCGCTCCTCAATCTCGCGGCGGGCGCCCTCTTCGGCTCGCAGCTGGGGCTCGGGGCCGCGCTGAGCGGCACGGTACTGGGGGCGGGCATCGCGTTCGGGCTCGGCCGGATGCTCGGGCAGGACGCGCTGCGGCCTCTGCTGCGCGGACGCTGGCTGAAGCTGGCCGACGGCCAGCTCAGCCAACACGGCTTCCGCTCGATGATGGTCGCGCGGCTCTTCCCCGGGGTGCCGTTCTGGGCGGCGAACTACTGCGCGTCCGTCTCCCGTATGGGCTATTTCCCCTTTCTCCTCGCCACGGGCCTCGGCTCGATCCCGAACACCGCGGCCTACGCCGTCGCCGGCGCCCGCGCCTCGACCCCGACGTCCCCCGCCTTCCTGATCGCCATGGCCTGCATCGCCCTCCCGGCCCTGGTGGGAGCGACCATCGCCTGGCGCAAGCGTCACCATGTGCGCGGACGCTGAGAGAGCCGGTTGAGAGAGGCCGCCTACAGGCCTTCCAGCACCATGGCATTGGCCAGGCCGCCCGCCTCGCACATCGTCTGGAGGGCGTAGCGGGCCCCGCGGGCCCTCATCGCGTGCACGAGCGTGGTCGTCAGGCGGGTGCCGCTCGCACCGAGGGGGTGGCCGATGGCGATCGCGCCGCCGTGCACGTTGACCTTGGCGAGATCGGCGCCCGTCTCCTGCTGCCAGGCGAGGACGACGCTGGAGAAGGCCTCGTTGACCTCGAAGAGATCGATGTCGTCGATGCTCAGCGACGCCTTGCGGAGCACTTTCTCGGTGGCGGGGACGACACCCGTGAGCATCAGCAGCGGGTCCGATCCGGTGACCGCGAAACTGTGCAGCCGGGCCAACGGGCGCAGGCCGAAACGGGCCGCGGTCTCGCTCGACATGATGAGCACGGCGGACGCACCGTCGTTGATGGGGCTGGCGTTGCCCGCGGTGACGTTCCACTCGATCTGCGGGAAGCGCTTGCCGAAGTTCGGGTCATAATAGGCGGGCTTGAGACCGGCCAGGACCTCCGTGGTGCTGCCCGGCCGGACGCACTCGTCGCGCGTCACCCCTTCCAAGGGCGCCACTTCATCGGCGAACAGACCGTTCTCCCACGCCGCGGCCGCCTTCAGGTGCGAGTCCACCGCGAACGCGTCCATCCGGTCGCGCGAGATCGACCACTTGGCCGCGATCAGCTCGGCGCTGATGCCCTGCGGCACCAGGCCCTCCGGGTAGCGTTCGGCGACTCCGGGCCCGAAGGGGTCCTTGCCCGCCGGCACGTTGGACCACATCGGCACGCGGCTCATCGACTCCACCCCACAGGCCACCACCAGGTCGTACGCCCCCGAGATGACGCCCTGCGCCGCGAAGTGCACGGCCTGCTGGGACGAACCGCACTGACGGTCCACGGTCGTCGCGGGCACCGTCTCGGGGAAGCCGGCCGACAGCACGGCGTAACGGGTGGTGTTCATGGCCTGCTCGCCGACCTGGTCGACCGTGCCGCCGATGACGTCGTCGATCAGCACCGGGTCGATACCGGACCGCTCGACGAGGGTACGGAGCGTGTGGGCGAGGAGTTCCACGGGATGGACGTGGGCGAGGGCACCGTTCGGCTTGCCCTTGCCTATCGGGGTGCGTACGGCTTCGACGATGACTGCGTCACGCATGGTCTGACCCCTCCGAGTCGATGAGTTCGCTTTCCAAACTCGCTAAGTGACTCCACAGTAACCTAGTGGGTTGGAAGAACCAACCCACCCTCTGGACTGGATGGCATGAAGGACGCCCGCCCCTGCTCGATCGCCGGCACGCTCGCTCTCGTCGGCGAGAAGTACTCCCTGCTCGTCCTGCGCGAGGTGACCCTGGGCGCCACACGGTTCGACCAGTTGGTGCGCAACATCGGCGCCCCGCGCGACGTACTCTCACGAACCGCCTGAAGCGGCTGGTCGACGCCGGGATCCTGGAAAAGGTCGCGTACAGCGAGCACCCGCCGCGCTTCGAGTACCGGCCCACGACGGCCGGCCTGGAGCTGGAGCCGGTACTCCTCACGCTCATGGCATGGGGCGACCGCCATCTCAACGACGGCGATCGCCCCATGGTGCTCGAACACGTCGGCGGCCACGGACACGTGGGCGGCCACGAACTGGTTCCGGTCGTCGTCTGCTCGGAGTGCCGCGAGGAGGTCCGGCACGACGAGCTGACGGCCCACCCGCAGACCCCGGGGTGGAAGGTGACGGGCCCGGCGGCGGCGTAGAGCCGGGCTTACGTTCCTCTACGTTCCCTGATACACATCGAGCCGCCCGCACATCCCGAACTTGCCGTACGCGGACGGCTGTTCCGCGCGTACGGCGGCATCGGCGAGGTGGGACACGTCGCCCTTCTCGAGCCGGTCGAGCTGATCCTCCGTGGCTGCGGCAGCCGCCTGTGCCCCGCGTTCCCAGCGCTCGCGCCAGTCGGCGAGCCGGGGCCGTACGAGCGCGGCAGCGGCCCTGTGGAACGCGGCCAGCACCTCGGGCCCGTCCGCGTCGCGCAGCGCCCGGTAGCCCTCGAGTGCGAGGTCACGCCGGGCGCGGGCGATCCGCTCCCGCTCCTCCTCAGGAGCGTCCGCCGGGATGACGGTGGCGGCGGCGTAGGTCTCCGGGTCGGTCAGGTACTTCGGGGGCAGCGTGAGCACCGCGTCCCCCGCCTCCGGAAGGCCGTTGTTCTGCATCAGGACGGTGATGCGCAGGTCGTCCTCGTTGACGAGCCGGTGGATGGTGCCGGGCGTGAACCAGGCGACCGTGCCGGGTGCGAGAGGCGTCACCTCGTATCCGGACGTCGTCAGGGTCTGCACCGCGCCCCGCCCGCCGGTGACGACGTACGCCTCCGAACAGGTCAGGTGCAGATGGGGAGTTCCGCCGCAGACCCCGTCGGCGGCGGGCCAGTCGTAGACGGACAGATGCGAGACGGCGACGGCTCCGGGTAGTCCGGTGAAGCCGGAGGCGGCGCTCACCATGGGTGCTCCTTCAGGTACTTGGCGATCTCCTCGCGCTCCCAAGCGCCGTCGGCGACGACGACGCGGTAGCGACGGGTGAGGGTGTCACCCGGTGCGAGTTCCAGTTCGTCGAAGAAGGCGAAGGACGGGGCGACGGCGGCGAAGGGCTCGTTGCGGACGAACCAGTGGGCCGGGTGGGCGCCGCCCTCGCCGGTGTGGTCGTTCTCCGGGGCGTGCGCGAAGACGAGGGTCGCGTGGCCGTCGGTGACGTCATGCTCTCCCGAGTACGCGAGCCAGGGCGCCTGTTGCCCCATCAGCTCGGGCCCTTCGCTGTCGGGCCCGATGATGCGCCCGTCCCGGAAGGCGCGTGGACCGCGCCAGAAGAGGCCCGTGTAACCGGCCATCTCCCGCCCGGCCGTCGTGGGACTGCCGAACCGCAGGGGCCCGTCGCGCCGGTTGGTGACGGCGGTCGTCCAGGTCAGCGCCCAGGACCCGGACGCCGGGTCCACGTCATGCACCTCGATACGGCGCTCCTCGTCCGCCCAGAGCGTGCCGTCGTACGGATGCCAGGTGAGCCGCTCGGCGATGACGAAACGGCCGCTCTCCGAGCCGACCTCGTCGAACTTGACGTGCGCCATCGACCCGACGCGCTCCGGGAGTTCGAGATACCCCTGCCCGTGCACGTACGAGTTGCCGCCCCACAGGTTCGCCCCCGACAGATGCGAGGCGGTCATCTGGAGGCCCTTGTGCCAGCGGTGGTCATTGGGCCGGTAGTCCGTGACAACGTTGCCCGCCAGGGTCCTGAGCGGATGCACGTACGGCTTCGGGGCCTCCCAGGCCGCCTCGGCGCCGTACACATAGCTGAACAGCTCGACGCCGGTGGCGGGTTCGGTGATCGTGATGCGGTCGCCGTGGGCGTGGACGACGCGCAGGCCGTTGTCCTGTGCGGTCATGCCGGTACCTCCTTGTCGTGCGTCGCCGGTGCCCAGCCGGGGGCGCCGCCGTGCAGGGCGGTGTAGTAGGGGTCGCCGGGGCCGATCTCGCCGGCCCGTACGGTCCTGTCCGTGAACGCCGACTTGTAGAGCGCGGTGATCAACTCCAGGCTGGTGCGACCGTCGGCGCCGCTGCTGCGCGGACGCTCGCCCGCGCGCATGCTCGCGACCAGCTCCCTCAGCTGGGCCAGGTGTGAACTGGGCTCGTCCGGGCCGAAGTTCTGCCATTCGGCCACGTCCTCGGCCGATGCGTCCGGCACCGGGATGACGCGCCAGTTGTCGTTGCTGTGGCCGTAGAGATGGGTGAGTTCGACCGTCGCCCGCTCGCAGTCGATGCGTATGCGGCTGACCTCGTCCGGGCTGAGCACGCTGTTGACCACGGTCGCGAGAGCACCGCTCTCGAAGCGTACGAGCGCGGTTGACACGTCCTCGGTCTGCACGTCGTGCACCAGGCGTCCGGCCATGGCCCGTACCTCGGTCCACGGGCCGAGCAGATCGAGCAGCAGATCCATCTGGTGGATGCCGTGCCCCATGGCGGGCCCGCCGCCCTCGGTCTGCCACTTTCCGCGCCAGGGCACCGCGTAGTAGGCGGCGTTGCGGTACCACGTGGTCTGGCAGTGCGCCACGAGGGGCCGCCCCATCGCCTCCTCGGCGATCAGCCGTCGTACGTGTCTCGATCCGGAGCCGAAGCGGTGCTGGAAGACGATCGAGGCGTACGGCCCGCCGTCGAGCCCTTCCTCGGCCTCCACGGCGTCGTAGTCGGCGAGCGTCGGCACCGGGGGCTTCTCGCACCACACCCAGGCGCCGGCCCGGAGCGCGGCGACGGTCTGCGCGCGGTGCAGGGTCGGCGGGGTGCACACGGAGACGAGGTCGGGGCGCTGTTCGGCCAGCATCCGGTCGAGATCGGTGTACGCGTGCGGAACGCCGCCCTCCGCGCAGAACCGCTTCACCGCGTCGGCGTCGATGTCGACCGCCGCGACGATCTCCACCTCACCTTCGGCGGCGAGGGCGGCGAGGGCGGGCAGGTGGCTGCCGGCGATGGCTCCGGTACCGACGATCGCGGCCTTGATGCGGCGACCGTCGAACGCGGCCGCGGGGCGCTGCTCGGACGAGGTCCGAAGCGAACTCTGCTGCGGGATCGTCTCGCTGGGGGTGGCGTCGCGGGGGGTACGCATCTGCGTGATCAGCACTCCATCGGACGTGATGTTCGGCTCTGGCGGACGCCCGCCGACCCCGGTTGGCCACCGATTTTCAGCAAGCGCTTTCACTCCTCGCGGAAACGTAAGCGCCGAGGTCGGGGCGGGTCAACACCCTGTCCACCGTTGCAGAGAGTGCACCGATGTGCGGTGAGCGGGGCGTACGCCGGTGCGCGCTGGCGAGGGCCCGGCCGCCCGCACTTTCACCGCGGGACGCTACGCTGCCCCGGTCGCGCCTGATCACCGCATACGGCAACACGGCGCGTACGTCCGCTTATTCGCTCCGCACCCGCCCTCGGCACTTGGATCACGTAACTTCATGTCTTGGTTTGAATCCCTCATCCTCGGACTCGTCCAGGGGCTGACCGAGTTCCTGCCCATCTCCTCCAGCGCACATCTGCGGCTGACCGCGGCATTCGCGAGCTGGGACGACCCGGGGGCGGCCTTCACCGCGATCACCCAGATCGGCACGGAGGCCGCGGTGCTGATCTACTTCCGCAAGGACATCGCACGGATCATCTCGGCGTGGTCCCGCTCGCTGGTCGACAAGGCGATGCGACAGGATCACGATGCGCGGATGGGCTGGCTGGTGATCATCGGCTCGATTCCGATCGGCGTGCTGGGCGTCACGTTCAAGGACCAGATCGAGGGACCGTTCCGTGATCTGCGGATCACCGCGACCACGCTGATCGTGATGGGCATCGTCCTCGGCATCGCGGACCGCCTCGCCGCGCGCGAGGAGGCCGGCGGCAAGCACCGGGTGCCAAAGGAGCGCAAGTCACTCCAGGAGCTGACCGTCAAGGACGGCCTCGTCTACGGCATGTGCCAGGCGATGGCCCTCATCCCCGGCGTCTCCCGCTCCGGCGCCACCATCAGCGGTGGCCTGCTCATGAGCTACAGCCGCGAGGCCGCGGCCCGCTACTCCTTCCTGCTCGCCATCCCGGCGGTGCTCGCCTCCGGCCTCTTCGAGCTGAAGGACGCGAGCGAGGGCGGGCATGTGTCCTGGGGGCCGACGATTTTCGCGACGATTGTCGCTTTCTTTGTGGGTTACGCAGTAATCGCATGGTTCATGAAGTTCATCAGCACGAAGTCCTTCATGCCGTTCGTCTACTACCGCATCACCCTCGGTGTGGTGGTGATTGTGCTGGTCAGCATGGGTGCGCTGAGCCCGCACGCGGGCGAATCCGGCGGCTGAACTAGGGCCGCGCAGGTAGCGCCATCTAGCATTTTCTAGCGCCTGATTGCAGCACCACGCCATGATCATCTCCCACTTGTCTCCCACTTGTCTCCCACTCATCTCCCACCGGGGAGGCGGGATACGCCCCACTAGGACGTGTGCGTCCGCAACGTAGGGGATGACGCGGAAGGGCCCGCACGGACGTGCGGGCCCTTCCGTGCAGAGGGTGGAGCGGGTCAGCTGAGGTTCGTGTCCGGCCAAGGCCGCGACCCTCGCCACGCGGAAACGCCGCCGCTCATCCACCGTGTCCCAGGCAGCACCCGGTGAGGTCGTCCAGCGCCGCGGCCGTGAGGATAAGCCAGCCGAGGCGCGCTTCCATGTCCTCCCACGTGTGCGTCACCGCGACTGCCTCACCATGCGGACCCGTGCCCCGTACACCGCTATGGCGACTTCCCCCATGTCCCCGTTGATCGCGAGGACCTGGAGGAGCCGGATGCCCCCACCCGGTGGTGATCCCATCCGGCGCGCGGCCCTGGAGCTGGTGCTCCACCACCGCCGCGCCGTCCCCGCTCACGGCATCCAGGAAGACCATGGCCGTCACAATGACGTCCGCGAACCTTTCGGCACACCCCACGCGTGAGGCGCCCTTCCGCGGGTTGGCGCCGAGCGCGCTGTGAAGGGCCTCCGCGGCCTCGCCCAGCTCCTGACTGATCTTGAGCACGCGCACCGGCTCCGCCGCACGCCGCCCATCCTCGAAAGGCCCCTCCACCAGACCGACTCACGGGCGCTCCTCGCCCGCCGTTCGGCCCATGAGATCTGCGCCGTCCCGCGCTGCCGCGCACGACGCCGTGGGCCGAGCCACACCCGATGGTGGCCCGAGGGCCGGCACACCGGAATATGACTGGACGACGAGGACATCGTCTGCGCTGAGCCCTGGCCGATCCTGCACGACTCGCGGTGTACAAGGTCACACAACGCCATCAATACTGAGCGGCGGTCTTCGCACAGCTCGCGGCGAGTCAGATGTGGTGCCAAAATCGCAGCGGCGTCTCGCCATGGACATCTTCGAGTTCCGACGGTGTCCCTGCGGAGACGTTTTGCTGCTACCGGCCGGACGCGACAACAATGCTGATCGCCGAAGCCCCGAGCAGGACACCGATGAGATCCGTCAATGCACCAGCCGGGACACGCATCGGCCTCCACCAAGACCCTTGACGGCCTCACACGAGTATGCCCAGTCCCTGACGCGGAACAGCGGCGCGGGAGCGGTCAGTTCTTTCGCCACCAGTACCTCGATCACCTGGCCGTGCGTCAGGTCCGCCCGCGGAGCCGGTGGCCGCAGCCCGTCGACGATCCCACGACGTCCAGCCGCCGCAGAAACTCGGCAGCGACAGGCAGAGCGCCCAGGCGCTTGGTCACCACGGACCCAATCACGACCTCCACGCAAGGGCGTTCCGTCCGCCCGGACGGCACTCCAGGCCGTCTACGAGACGGTCCTCAAACCAAGCAGTTGGCTGCGGAGACTGCGGGTCGGGCAAGGGCGGCAGAGCTCGACCTGATTCCTCGGCGACGGCAGCCAACCCCAAAGCCCCTGCTCCCGCTCTCCCGACTCAGGGCGGCGCCAACCTGGAAGACCGACAGCGACCTCCGGGCTTCCTGCCCCTCAGGAGCGGACAGGCCGTTCTCAGACCTCCCGGGGATCTTGCCGGTCGAGCGCAGCCAGCACGCGAGTCGGACCGTCGATCAGATCGAACAGGCCGCGGGTCCGTCGCGCCCACTGCTCTGGATCCTCTCCCTCCGCGAACGCCGCAGCCGACGCGAACTGGTCCTGGAGGTTGACCGGCAGTCTGCCAGCCAGGGACGCACCGAGCTCTCGGCCCAGGACGGCTCGCGACGATGACGGCCGCATGAAGCGGGCCAGCTTGCCGGTCGCCGGGACGGCGGCGCCGCTCACGCCCTCGAGAGCCGCAACGGCATCGCGCACCCAGCCGCCATCCCAGGTGTCGGAGAGCGGAACAGCGATCCGCTGAACGCTGGCGATCGCGTCCCTCCCCAGCGCGAGCGAGAGCCCTCCCGGATCCTCGTGGAAGTTCAGGTAACGGGCGACGTCGACACCCGGCGGGCAGACCTCGTCGAGCACGACGTCGCCGACGAAGTTGCCGGGGTCGACGAGCCACCCCTCCCGCACCACGACGGATGGCTTCAGACGGACCCGATACAGATAGAACTGGCTGCGCTGGTCGGCCTGGTTACGGATCCGACGCAGCATATTGTGGACAGCGGCCTCGTACGTGCCGACGTGGAGGGCCTTCGCCCGCTGCCGCGCGGCCCACGCGGAAACACGCTGCTCTCCGCCCATCCTCCTGCGGGTCTCGGGAGTCAAGACGGCTGCCGGGTCGAAGTCCCGCGTCGGCCAGTCCGGCTGCGTGCTCGTGTGGTACCAGGAGAACTGCGCGACCCTGTCGTCGTCGAGCGCCGGGTCGCCGGAGTCGAGCGTCACCCGAGGCGAGTCCTCGTGCTCGCAGGCCATGCCGCAGCCGGGGCAGGTCTCCTTCGCCTGCTCCCACCGATCGATCCAGTCCAGATCGATGCGCCACCGATGATCGCAGCGCCCACAGAGCATCTGCCGCTCGCGCGTGAAGTCGATTTGCCGTTCCACGGCACCATTCTCCGGAAGCGTCCGACGGAGAACCAGCCTCAGCCGAGGGTCTCGAAGCCGCCGGAACTCCGCTTCCGCGGCATCTGCTTCGTCGCAGAGCAGGCAGACGATCTGCTCTGCGAACCTGCTGGGATCCTCGGAACGCAGCTCAGCAGCGCGGCGGGCAGCGTACCGCTCCCGCGAAGGCCATCTCGGCGTTGAGCAGGGACTCGGACATGGCAGCGAGAGAACTGCTCATGCTTCAACCCTACGGGCGGATGCGCCTGATGCGACGAGACCCCGGCAGATTCGTCGGGGCCTCGTCGCGCTCCGAGGATCGGTTCCCTACAAGACGTTCGCCGTCTTTACGCTCGTGTTGCTGACCGGCACGTCGATCCGGTCCCGAGCGACGACGACCCCGTCCTTGACGACGTAGCACTCGACGACGTGCTCGCCCTTGAAGTCCGAGTGCTCGATGCGGACTCCCCGCTTGCTCGAGTCGACGATCTGGCCGCGGATTTTGTCCCGCCGCTCGGCTTCCGGACCACGATTGAGCACCTTCCACTTGAGTGTGTAGGGCTCCCCGACCGAGCAGCTGGTGACCACGAACCTCAAGCTCTTGTCGGCCTTGAGCAGGATCCCGCCGCGACGCATCACGCGGAGCCAGGTCGGACGCCATCCGGCCTGCGTGACCTCGCAATCGATGGACACAGTCTCGGACACGTCGACCGGGAACTCGTCCTCGATGAACTCCTCGGTGTCCCTGAACGACCGGGACGACTCGCTCGCGCTCTTCGCCAGCGGCACCGACGTGCCGAAGACCTCGCGCCACTTCTTGTTGGCGGACGTCTTGCCTTCGTCCGCGATCGCCTCGAGGCATCGGTTGTACGCCTTCTTCGCCTTCGGCTGGAACTGCGCCTTGACGTGGACCCGCTGCCGGCTGCCCAGCGCCAGGTAGTACTCCTGCTCTGACTGATCCTTGAGGAATTCGAAGAAGTCGCGGGCCATGAGGTCGAACGAGCCCGTGCCCGCTGCGTCGTAGTCGTCGGTCTGGTCGAAGAAGTTGTAGACGAGGGTGTCGATGAGCAGGCCGCCCATGTTCACGCCGTTCGCGTTCTTCCATGCCCGTGCCATCCGGGCCAGGTGGCGCATATTCGTCGAGGTGCGGTCGTTGCACTCCTTGGTCGCGGCGATCTCCTCGCGCGGCTTGGTGACCTTCCAGCCCTCAGCCTTCGTGTCCGGGTAGTCGAAGCTGCCATCGGCGTTCTCGAATGCCGGCTGGATCTCGAACTTGAAGGCGTTGGACGTGAACCGCACTCGGACGACGCACTGGTCGACGCGGATCTCCGTGTTCTTGTACCGCGCCTTGAGGTCGTCGCGGACCCTCTCGAGAATCCTCCGCGGGCCGGTGTCCCCGTCGTAGCTCGACCGGATCCCGGGCGGCAGGATGAAGATCATGTCGAGGTCGGACACTCCCTTGATCGCGGTGTGCCGGCCGAACGATCCGACCATCAGCTTGTAGTCGGTGCAGCCGTCCTTGTCGCGGAAGTCCTTGTTGAGCGCCTTCGTGATCTCGTCCCGCCGTGAGGCGACCGTCGTGGCCGTCTCCCCGACCTTCAGGTTATTGAGCAGCGTTTCGAAGATCTCTGAGGTCTTCATCGTGATGCCTCGCCTTCACCGAGCCGGAGCGCCTCCGGGAGGAAGATGTCGATCTCGCGCGAGGTGAACGTCATCTCCTCGTTGTTCTGCAGCCCGCCCTGGGCGTGCGCGAACGCCCTGCTGCTCGTCCTGGGCGCGTCGGCGTAGGCGTCGCGCGCGGCCTGCTGCAGCTCGTCCCGCCGCTCTCGGCCCTCCGCGTTGGAGACGGTGCCGGACATCAGGTCGGCGATGAGGGAGATGTAGGACTCCCGGACGTCCCACAGCCGAGAGGCGATGCCGCGGTGGGCCTCGGACTCCTCCTCGAACTTGAAGGTCTTCGTCCCAAGGCTCATCCAGCTGACCAGGAGCGCGATAGAAGAGGTCGCGAGGCTCGTCAGCACTGCGTTGCCGAGCAGGCCGACCACCGCGGCGAGGAAGGTGCCCGAGCCGATCGCGGTGAGAGCAATGAGGACGCCCTGCTGCCACCGGTGCTTGGTGAAGCAGATGTCCGCCTGCTTCTCATGGGTCTTGTGGCTGTAGACCACGCGCCCGAAAGCCTCTCGCATCTGCGCCAGAAGGTACGGGTCGCGGTCAGGCACCGCGTCGCTCTCGGGTGTCAATTCGTTCCTACTCGGTCGAGGACTCCTGGACATGCGCCTGAAAGTCAGTTGCACGTCTTCTGAGTATGGCGGCGACCACTGACACTCCGACCGACTTGAGCTACCTCCCGTTCAGGCCGCGCTCGATCCGGCCCGCCCTGCGGTCCTTTCCTGCTTCGCGCAGGTAGAGGAAAGCGGTGGACACGATGCCGCGGAGCCGCTCGCCCTCTGTCTCCGCGGCGGCCCCGCGAGGGTCCCGGCTCCAGGCCCGGGCGAGAGCGAGGCTCGTTGTCCATTCGCGCAGGAGGCTGTGGCGATGGCGTCCTCCCGGCTCGAAGGCCTCGGCCTTCAGCTCCTCCTCCTCGCCGCGCAGGCCGAGCTTCCGCGCTTGGCACCGGCTTCCTCAGTCATGGGTGGGCATGGCAGCGCTGCTGCGGGCAGGCGAAGACCAGTCGTCCTGGGCGAAACCGACGCGTTCGGCTGACGAGTCGAGAGCGGCTCGTACTTGAGGAAGGAGGCAACTGTTGGGTTCATCAGCTGCAGCAGGCGACACATCCGAGAACAGCAGCGATATACCACGGTCGGTTCGACACTCGGCACGCACGACCGTGAGCGTAGAGCCCGCCGACAACCAGAGCGCCTCGCGAACACGATGACCGCGCCACCCGGCCTCTCCGGTCGTACTCGAGGACCTCCGGAAGGCGGGAGCCGCCAAGGCCGACGGCGCGTCTCCTCTGCCACAGTCGCAAGTCGACCGGCTCGTCGCCATCCTGCGCTGGGCAGGCTCTCAGGCCAGTGCACCTCGTGGACGCGGAGCGCCACACCGGACGGCTGCGGGCCGTGGGAGCGGTACTCGGCACCGGCGGCGCGGGGTGCGGTCACGCTCCTCTCGCGTTCGCGCTCAAAGTCCCCGGTCGCGGCACACACAGCGATCATCCCCATCGGATGCGCGCTCACCGACGATGTGCGAGGCTGCGAAGCGCGCCTACTTCGTCTCGTTCGGGTGGCTCGTGTGCACCTGCTCCAGGAAGACCGTGCGCTCGTGGACGTAGAACCAGATGCGCGCGGTGCCCTTCGCAGTCGGTTTGTGCTGCCACCGCTCATGGGTCGCGCCGCCACGCTTGATGACGCCGAGCTCACCCTTGAGCCGATAGTTCGTCGGCGTCGTGGACAGTGGCGTCCGCGTGAGGAAGTCCCAGGTCTCCGTCATGGGGTTGCGGATCGTCGCGACGAGGTCGCGCCATCCCTTCTGCGCGTCGGCTGTGGCGAAGCGGATCTCGTACTCGATCTTCTTCGGAGGGCGAGGAACCAGCTCGCCCTTCCTGGCGGCCGCACGGCTACGGACGCTCCACGGTCTCATCGTCGTCGAACCACTCCAGACCGGCGCTGCCGCTGCTGAGCCCGGCCGCGACGGCCGTGGCCGTCTCCTTCCAGGAGGTCAGCTCTGCGATCGCGAGGTGCGGCTGGTCGGTGGCGAACGACGCGCGCGCCGCATCGACGAGGTCCTGCGCGCAGGGCTCCCGGTCGGCCGGCGACAGCGCGAGCATCCAAGGGAAGGCCTTGGACATCCGCTCGGCGAGCGAGCCGCGGTCGTCGAGGGTGACGGTGATGAGCTGCGCGGCAAAGTTCAGCAAGCGGGCACGACCCTCGGCCTCGCGCTGCGACATCAGGACCAGAGCCTCGCCGTCGCGCCGGGTCACCGTCACGGGGTGGTCCTCGGCCTCGGCGAAGACCTCTGCGGAGTGCTTGCTCAGGTCCGAAGAGCGCCGAGTCGCCACGGGGAGGCCTGCTGCGATGGTCATGGATCCATAGTATTCGGAACGTATTCGGAAGTCCAGTGGAGGCCGCAGAGTGCGTGCGCCAGACTCGACCTCCGGATGCGGTCCGATGTCAGATCTCAGCCTTCCTTGATGCTTGGGTCAGACCCGAGCACACAGCCGGTCGATCGTCGAGATGGGGTGCGCACTTACAGAGCTGCTTACCTTGCGCCTGCCGAAAAACTTATCCGTCCCGGTGGGGGCTGGTGTACGGGTGGTGTCGAGCGCGGGCGTTTGGGCGGGTGCTCTGGGCACCTGGTGGTCGCCCCGGCATGATGGCCGGTCGTGCTGCTGCGACTGGCCTATCTGGGTGTGGCGAACGTGTTCGCCCTGCTGCGCCTACTGCCGATGAGCGACCATGGCAAGGACGCCGAGATCCTCGCTCTTCGCCATCAGAATCGGGGTACTGGAGCGCCAACCCGACGGCCGGAGAGTGCGGTTCGCCCCGGGCGATCGCGCGTTCCTGGCAGCATTGCTGCGCCGGTTGCCGACGGAGGTGCTGCGCGGGGTGCGGCTGCTGGTGCGGCCGGACACGGTGATGCGCCGGCACCGTGATCTTCTCGCGCGCCGCCATGCGGCCCGTTCCCGTCCGAAACGTTCGGGACGGCCGCGCACGGTGCGCTCGATCCGCGCTCTCATCCTGCGCCTGGCGAGGGAGAATCCCGGGTGGGGATATCGGCGCATCCACGGTGAGTTGCTCGTCCTGGGTGTGCAGGTGGCCGCCTCCACCGTGTGGGAGATCCTGAAGGATGCCGGGATCCCGCCGGCACCCGAGCGGACGTCCAGTACCTGGGCGGACTTCCTGCGCTCCCAGGCCGATGCCCTGCTGGCGTGTGACTTCTTCGAGACCATCACTCTGTCCGGGACGCGGCTGTACGTGTTCGCGGTGATCGGGCACGCCGGCCGGCGCATCCGCGTCCTGGGCGCGACGGCGCACCCGACCGCCTCCTGGGCGGCGCAGGCCGCCAGGAACCTCGTCATGGATCTCCAGGACGCCTGCTGCCAGACCCGCTAAGTGATCCGGGACCGGGACGGGAAGTTCCACGAACTGTTCGACACGATCCTCGCCGACGCGGGGATCGAGGCCGTGCTCAGTGGCATCCGGATCCCCCGCATGAACTCCATCATGGAGAGATGGGTGCAGACCTGCCGCCGTGAACCGCTGGACCGCACCCTGATCTGGAACCAGCGGCATCTCCTCCACGCACTGCGGGAGTTCGAGCAGTTCTACAACGCGCACCGGCCGCACCAGGGCATCGCGAACACCTGCCCGCTGCACCCGCTCCCCGAACCGATCACCGATCCGGACGAAAACGCCCGCCTCGACATACATCGAACCGACCGACTCGGCGGCCTCCTTCACGAGTACCAGCATGCTGCGTGACCAGGCCGGATGAGGTTTCCGGCAAGGCCAGCGCTCACGCACGGGTATGCGGTGCCGGATGATGATCTTATCGGGGCCCACGAGGACGTCCTTGACGAGGAGCCGCAGGACGCGCTGGCGCTCGGGGACCTCGGCTGTCCCAGCGTTCTCGCGGAGCTGGGCGAGGAAGCCTTCGAGGTCGTCAGCGAGCTTGAGGTAGGCGTCGCGGTCGGCGAGCTGGGCTTCCAGCGCGTCGAGTTGGCCGCGCAGGTTGCTCTCCCGGGCCCGCGGGTCGGGCATCCGGGCCCGCAGTTCATCGATGGTGACCAGCTGTTCTTGCAACGCTTCGATCATGCGTGTGATCGCTGCGGTGGCCTCGACATCTGCATCGGTCATCGGAACCAATGTCCCACTGCTATCCCATCTCTGACCAGCTGTTCCGGGGCATTTCCGGGCCAAGGCCCGGCTCACGCGTCCTCTGCGCCGCCGTCCTGCCCCTCCCACCTTCGCATCGACTCCTCGATCAGGCTGTTGGCATGGTTCCGCGCCTCGGCCAGAAACTTGGCGTAGTAGCGGAAGAGAACCTGGATGCTTTGTCCGGCGCGGCGCGCACACTCTGCCGGGTCGACACCGGAGGCAAGCCAGAATGAGATTCCTGCATGGCGCAGGTCGTAGGGGCGTTTCGCAAGCTCAAGGGCGTGTTCATCGGGAGTCAGTGCGGCCTCACGCGCACGTCCCCATGTGATGCCGTACGCGGAAGGATCGACGTAGTTTCCCGCTGCGTTGCGGAACAGACGTCCATCGGGCGCGACACCGAAACTCTCTATGTGCTCGCGCAGCATGCGCACCAGCACTGGCGGGATGGGCACGGGCCTCGTCGCCTTGGCCGCCCGTCGCTTCAGTGAGTGGACCTCGTGAACGGCACCGTCATTCGTCCACTCCTTCCCCGCCATGACCACCCCGCCCTTCAGGTTGAGGAGCCCCCATCCGCTCGCTGGCAGTCGGCACTGAGACTTCTGCAAGTGAATAACCTCAGCAGGACGCATCGCGGCGTAGTATATACACCCGAAAAAGGCGTACAGGTGTGGGCCTCGACCGGGCAGCGCCCTGACCGCAGCAAGCAGGCGGCCCACCTGCGCCGGATTAGGCACGCAGTCCGGATCGACTTCGTCGGCAACTTCCGGCGCAGACCACCGCAAGCCGCTCAGCGGGTTCTGGGCGAAGTACCCACGTTCCACCGCGACCCCGAACACCTCATTGACGGCAGCTTTCTTGCGCTTCACGGTCTTCGCTGCAGCTGCTGCCCCATCGACCTTGCGGCACAGAGCGTCGAGTCCCCGGCGCAGAACATCGGGCTCCGCCAACTCGCTCACGGGCAGCGAATGGCGCTGCAGCCAATCCAGTGCTGCCTGCCACTCCTCGGGCGGATCCTCCCTCCAGGCTTTTTTGTTGAAAGCCCATAATACAGTGCCCTCCGCAGTTCACGAGGTGTCCGGGACATGTGCTCTGGCTCGACGAAGGCTGGAGTGATGGTCGCGAGAGCGTCGGCAAGCGTTCGACGTGTGTTTCCCGGCGTACGGTCCCAACGCTGCTCGATGTACTCCTGCGCCAGGACATACCAGGTGGTGCGCTGTTTCAGGGCCCGGAGCTCGGAGGCCGGCAGGCCCGTCCTTGTGTCGAACGGCTCGCCGTCGCGCGCGGCAGTCACGAGTTTGGAACGTCGGCTCTCCGCAAGCCCCTTCGTGAGAAAGGACTCGGATTTCTCCCGCCCATTGACCGTCCATCGAACCTCAAACCCCTTGCGACGGTCGGGCCGCTCACGTGTGTCCCAAAAACGAACTCTGTAACTCATCGCCATTCAGGCGTATCCCTCTCACACGCTTACCACCACGCGTCTAGATCGACGCGGCGGCAGCGGAGTTCACCATTCGGAAGTTTGATCATTCGGGGCGCTTGACCGCGAGCGCGCAAGCGGTAGAACGCTGACGGGCTCATTAGGATTTCCGCCAGGACCTCGGCGAGTTTGAGCGCAGGAGGGCGAGCCATTTTTCCCCTGAAGATTTGAACGAGTCGCCAGCCGCTGGGCGGCACAACAGAGCTAACTCAGTTGAGCGTTGGCATGGAAGTTCACCGCATCCGCACAGCTCCACCGCCAAGCGCAGCCGCTGCGAACTCCTCAATGGTCGCGACGATCGCCGGTTTGGCTAACCTCGCGCTTTCGTGACCGTGAGTGTTCGAATAGACGAGTAGTACCTCTGACCTGGGACGATGCGACTTGTCTAAGGTCATGCCGTCGTCAGGAAAGCCGCACTCCTCAGGTGAAGAAGAGTCTCGGGTCCTACCCGCGCGTCCGCGTCGAGGACGGTGGCCGCGGAGCGATCTCGCAGGCCGGGGCCGTGTTGTTGGTGGACACGGTCCGCAAAAGCGGCCTGGATACGGCGATATCGGCGGCGTTGACGCCGTGCCGCAAGCAGCGAGCGGTGCATGATCCGGACAAGATCCTGCTCGATGTGGCGCTCGCGGTCGCGCTGGGTGGGGACTGCCTGGCCGACGCTGCAATGCTGCGGGCCGAGCCAGCGGTGTTCGGGCCGGTGGCCTCCGACCCGACGGGCTCCCGCCTCATCGACACGGGCGGGAAGCGGGCGCTGACCGCGATCCGCCGGGCCGCTCCCAGGTCCGCGAGCGGACAGGTGACCGTGGACCTGGACGGGTGCTGGTGATCGCGCACTCCGACAAGCAGGATGTCACCGCGACCTAGAAGCGGACATTCGGCCACCATCCGATCATGGGGTTTCGCCGACCACGAGGCGGGCGGTGCCGGTGAGCCGGTCGTCTGCGCTCAGGGCGGGGAAGGGGGGCAGCAACACCGCCGCCGACCGCATCACCGCCACCGAACTGGCCCTGGCTCACCTCCCCAAGACCTACCGGCGCGGGCACCGCACCCTGATCCGCACCGACTCCGGCGGCGGCACCAACGAGTTCCTCGACTGGCTCACCGCACGCGGCCGGTGGCTGTCCTACTCGGCCGGCAGGACCATCACCGACACCACCCAACACGCCGTACTGAAGATCGTGACATCGGCCTGGACACCCGCCGTCGATCCGGACTGCCAGATCCGCGACGGCGCCTGGGTCACCGAACTCGCCGGGACTGCCTGACGGGTTGCCGAAGCGGATGCGCCTGATCGTCCGCGAGGAACGTCCACACTCCGGCGCCCAACTCCGCTTCACCGACGCCGACGGCATGCGCATCACCTGCTTGCTGCCAACACCCCCGGCAAGGCGATCGCCGGGCTCGAACTGAGCCACCGCCAGCGTGCCCGCTGCAAGGACCGCATCCGCAACGCCCACGACACCGGCCTGCGCAACCTCCCCCTGCACGACTTCGCCCGGAACCAGATCTGGCTGGAGATCGGTCTGTTCCTATCCTTGCGTCCCGAACGCGTCCAGGATGGACGAGGAGAACCCGGCCCCCCGGACGTTGCTCCAGTTCAGAGGGGTTCTCGAACTCCTCCGTAGCGGATCCCTTCCTCACTTCGGGCGGATGTCGGGATCCCGGCTGGGCCATCCGGCTTGGCACTGGCGGCGTCGGCGCGGGCGTCACGCGTCGAGTGACGTCATGACGTGCTTGATACGGGTGTAGTCCTCGAAGCCGTACGCGGACAGATCCTTGCCATAGCCGGATTGTTTGAAGCCGCCGTGGGGCATCTCGGCGACCAGCGGGATGTGGGTGTTGATCCACACGCAGCCGAAGTCCAGCTTCTTGGACATGCGCATCGCGCGTGCGTGGTCCTTCGTCCACACCGACGAGGCCAGGGCGTAGTCCACGCCGTTGGCCCACTCCACGGCCTGCTTCTCGTCCGTGAAGGACTGGACGGTGATGACCGGGCCGAACACCTCGTTTTGGATGATCTCGTCGTCCTGCTTGAGGCCGGAGACGACGGTGGGGGCGTAGAAGTAGCCCTTGTTGCCGACGCGATGGCCGCCTGCCTCGATCTTGGCGTGGGCGGGCAGACGCTCGATGAAGCCGGAGACCTGCGTGAGCTGGTTGGCGTTGTTGAGCGGTCCGTACAGAACGTCCGGGTCGTCGGGTCGGCCGGTCTTTGTGCCGGTGGCGGCCCTCGCCAGCGCCGTCACGAACTCGTCGTGAACCGACTCCTGCACGAGGACGCGGGTCGCGGCCGTGCAGTCCTGACCGGCGTTGAAGAAGCCGGCCACCGAGATGCCCTCGACGGCCTGGGCGATGTCGGCGTCGGCGAATACGACGACCGGCGCCTTGCCGCCCAGCTCCAGGTGGACGCGCTTGACGTCCCTGGCCGCGGACTCGGCGACTTGCCTGCCGGCTCGTACGGAGCCGGTGATGGAGACCATCGCCGGTGTGGGGTGTTCAACCATCAGGTTGCCGGTGTCGCGGTCACCGCAGACGACGTTGAAGACGCCCTTGGGCAGGATGGACCCGATGATCGCGGCCATCAGCAGGGTGGAGGCCGGGGTGGTGTCCGACGGCTTCAGGACCACCGTGTTGCCTGCGGCGAGCGCCGGGGCGAACTTCCAGACTGCCATCAGCATCGGGTAGTTCCACGGTGCGACCTGCGCGCAGACCCCGACGGGCTCACGCCTGACGATGGAGGTCATGCCGTCCATGTACTCACCGGCCGATCGGCCCTCCAGCAGGCGCGCGGCGCCGGCGAAGAAGCGGATCTGGTCCACCATCGGTGGCACCTCTTCGCTCGCCGTCAGCCCCAGGGGCTTGCCGGTGTTCTCGGACTCGACGGCGACGAGTTCCCCGGCCCTCGCCTCGAAAGCGTCCGCGATCTTCAGCAGCAGGCGCTGTCGCTCGGCCGGGGTGGTGTCGCGCCACGCCGGGAACGCGGCCGCGGCCGCGGCCATGGCGGCGTCGACGTCCTCCCGGCCGGACAGCGGCGAGGTCGCGTAGGACTCGCCGGTCACCGGGTTGACGATCTCGATGGTCTGCCCGTCGGCGGCGGCCAGGTACTCGCCGCCGATGTAGTTTCGCAGCGTGCGCAGAAGGGTGGTCACTGGGTCTCCAGTCGGCACATTGGTGGTTCCTCGCGTGCTTCTTTGGCTTCGGCTGCCTGGGGGCGGCGTCGGACGACAGCCGCTGGGCCAGATGGACGGGGAATGAGGACGGCAGCACCAGCACGGCGGCGACTTTGACCGGCTGCCAGGGCCGTGAATTTCCACTTGCCCCGACTCCTGCCAAGCACCAGAGCGGTGCCGGGTATCGGGTGCGCGGAAGCCGCCGCAGGGAGTGGCCTGTGCCCCTGCTCCATGTGCTGGATGCGCAGCCGGATTTCGGAAGGTGATCCGCTCCGCTGGCGGAGCGCATCACCTTCGGCAGCAGGGGCGGGCTACTCCAGTGGCTTCTCGTCGCGGAAGCGCCGCATTACGTTGCCTGTGATCTTGGCGATGTTGTTGTCGTACCCGTTGTGGGAAAGCGATCCGGTCCAGGCGATGGAGCCGACCGAGAAGAATCCGCCGCCGCCTTCCAGCGCGCAGTAGACCATGTCCGAGCGGACTGCCGGCTGTTCGGTTCCGCCCATCCCCGGGAGCATTTCGAAGATCTCCTCGGTCACCAGCAGGTAGTTGTCGGAGAAGGGCCCGGAGGTGGCCAGGACCAGGGTTCCGGGTGGCGAGCCGAGCGCCGGGTTCCAGCAGTCGATCTCGGCGCCGGCCGCGCCGCCGCCGATGATGCCGAAGTCGCCCAGGAGCTCGTTCTCGCCGACGCCTTCGAAGATGAAGGCCGCCCGCGGATCCCGGCTGTCCGCAAGGCGCTCGTAGTAGGTGCAGCGGTCGAAGCCCTGGGCCGCCATGCCGACTCCCACCAGACGCTGCGGGGCCTTGCCCTTGTTGCGCCACAGGCCGCTGGCCTCGCCCGAGGTGGTGTGGCGGCGTTCGGCGAAGGGTGACTGGTGGGGGCGGGTGCCGCCGTCGGCCCGGCGCAGCTCCATCAGGTGCGGGGCGTCGGGGTCGTAGGAGACCGTCGCGAAGAAGCCGTTGCCGCCCAGGTACATCAGCCGGCCGCCGTTGGCGGTGAACTCCTCAAGGGCGTCGAGCTCGCGCCGCGTGACGTATTCGGGGTGGCTTCCGGTGATCACAACGCGGTAGTCGCGCAGCAAGTCGTAGCCTTCCCGGTCGAGATCCTCGTCGCTGAGGGCGTCGAACTCGCACTCCGCAGTCTCCAGCCAGTGCACCAGGGACAGGTCGGCAGGCAGGCCCCAGGGGCCTTCGCTCATGAACGAGGCGCGGTACCGCGGCTGCAGGCTGATCAGCGGACGGCGGACGCTGCCGAACACCACGCCGGACCCGTCATTGTGGATTTCGTACAGGGAGCGGCCGAACTCGGGGTGGTCCTGCAGGACCAGGTCTTCCTTGTGGACGATGGGCGTGTGCCCGAGGAGCATCTCCATACCGTCCGCCTCGAAGGCGATCCGGTCGTTGGCGTAAGCCAGGTAGGTGGCCGTGGGGAACAAGATGGCGACATCCTTGCGCCGGCGGCCAGGCCCGACGAGGAAGGGCACGTGCTGCTCGATGCCCTCGGCCCGCAGCCGCACCGCGTAGACGCCGCTGGGCAGGTCCTCGGGCACCTCGAAGGTGAACGCCGCAGGCCACTGGGCGTCAGCGAGGTCGTCGTCGTGGAAGTGGATGGCGTCGAACTCGTCCGGCGCGAGCCGGAAGTCCTCCACGACACCTTGGAACTCGGGCCCGGTGACGCCCCGGACGGGCGCGTTGACGCAGCGGCCGTGCAGCATGTGCGGGCCCTCGTCGACCACATCCCACAACAGCAGCCCGTCGGGGCGTTCGCTGCGGCCGAAGTGCCAGGCAGCAACCGGCTCGCGCGTCCTGGAGGCGTCGTCGGCGGCGCGTTCGACGCGGATGCCACCGATCTTCCCGTTGAACGCGGTTGCCGCGAGCAGCCGGTCACCGTCCTCGCGAGCCAGCGCGCCGATACGGAACGGCATCGAGGAAGCCGTCCAGGCCGCCGAGGCGGGTGCGTTCGCCTGCTCGGGTACGGCGGCTGCGGCGGCCGGTGCCACCCGGTCCGCGCAGTGGTCCAGCGGGGTCTGCCGCAGGGTGATCTGCCCCGCCGAGCGTGGCAGTTCGACCTCGAGCCGGTACCACTGGTGTGCCGTCAGCTCCTGTTCCAGGGTGAGGGTCCGCCGCTGACCGCCCTCGCTCCATACGAAGGACGGCTTGCCCTCGTCGAGCAGCAGGGCCCAGCCAGTCATGGTCGCCGCGTCCCAGGTGCCCATGACCGCCTGGCGCTCGCCGGTGAAGCCGACCGAGCTCTGGCTGACCCGATAGGCGCCCAGGCTCCCTGAACGGTTGTCGCGCGGCAGCGTCGGGAAGACGGCGGCGCCGATGACCAGCGCGTCAGGGGTCGCCAGCAGGCCCTTTGGGTCGGGGACTTCGACGTAGGAGCCGGGCTGGCAGGCGTAGTACTGCCCCGCGTACGTGCCGTCGATGGTGGAGGGGACCTCGGTCTCCAGGAAGCCGGGCCCCGCCTGCCCGTCGTATCCGTGCCTCAGGCGCACTAGGGCGGCGTCGTAGGCCAGCGGGCCTTCACAGCTGATGTGGAATGACAGTTGCTCGCCAGGGCGGGCGGCGAAGCGATCGGTGTAGCCGAAGACGTTCTGGGTCGTCGTGCGGCCGCTCGCGAGTGCCATGACCTTCTCGTTTCTTTCTAGTTCTGCTGCAGTGTCGCGGCACGCGCGGTGAAGATGTACCGCATGGCGTCTTCGTAGTTCCCGAAGGACTGTTCGGTCAGGAGCAGATTGCCCGGCATGCCCAAGGCGATCTTCGACACGCGCCAGGGGCCGTCGGGGCCTTCGGAGAAGATGATGTGCTTGCCCGAGACGGGCAGGCTGCGCAACGCCCGCAGCACGCGTTGCGTGCGGTCGTCGTGCGGTCCCAACGGAGCCGCGTCATGGGCGGCGGCGACCTCATGGGTGCACTCCTTGCGCAGGCGCTCTTCGCTGCGCAGACGGAACACTTCGAGCAGCTCTGCCGAGCGGTCTGCACCGGTGCGCATCAGTTCACCTCCTGCTGCTGGGACACCTTCGCGGTGCGGTGGGACAAGGACGATGGGCTCACGGGAGGGTGCCTTTCCTGTGTGAGGGGACTCGCGACCGCCGGGCCGCGACTGGGGCTGGCCTGCGCCTCAAGGTGACGGCGTCTCGGGCCGATGCCGAGTGCTGCCCGGCGGTGAGCGGGAGCGGTCAGGCGTCGGAGTCGCCGAGCGAACGGCCGGTGAGCTTGAAGTACGCCGCCACGCCGAGGCCGATGACGAGCCAGCACGAGCCGACGATCTTGGCGTTGGGGTCCGCGTTCCACAGCGCGACCAGGAGGAGCGCGGCGCCGAGGATCGGGGAGACCCAGTGGACGAAAATGCGGCGGCTTCCGCCTCGGACGACGAAGTGGGTGAAGACGCTGACGTGGAGGAGGACGTAGGCGGTGATCGCGCCGAAGGTCACCAGGGTGGTCAGCAGTCCCGACTGCTCCACGCCGAGGATGCCGACTCCCACCGACAGGAGCGCGATGAAGATCATCGCGTTGAGGGGGACCTGGTGCTTGTGGCTGACCCGCGACAGGAACTTCGGCAGCTGCCCGTCGCGGGCCATGCTGAAGACCAGGCGGGCGGAGGTGGCGTTGGAGGCGATGGTGTTGGCGAAGATCGCGATCAGGGCGGCGGTCAGCAGGAGGACCGTCTTGAACCAGCCCGACATGGCCGTGCCGACCACGTTGTAGAAGGCGTTGTTGACCGGGTCGCCGTCGGCGAACTTCGTCCCGGTCGGGACCAGGATGCCCGCCACGAAGACCTGCGCGACGAACAGCGCGGTCACCTGGTAGAGGACGATCATGGTGGCCTTTGAGACCGTACGGCCGCCGCCTTCCGCCTCCTCGTTCAGTGTCGAGATCGCGTCGAAGCCGATGTAGCTGAGCGCGGCGACGGGGACCGCACCGAGGACCAGGGACCAGGAGCCGCCGTCCGCGGGGATGAACGGGTTGAGCGACAGGTGTGCCTGGCCCTGGAGGATGAGCACGGCTGCCCAGACCAAGAACACGGCCAGAACGGCCAGCTGGATGTAGAGGAAGATCTTGTTCATCGTCGCGGTGACGCTGATGCCCATGATGTTGATCAGGGCGGTCGCGGCGACGAAGATCACCACCCAGATCCAGGCGGGCACCCAGGAGACCACTCCGGTCATCGCGCTGGCCGCGAAGACACACAGCAGCGCGGGCAACAGCAGGTAGTCGAGCAGGATGGCCCACCCGGAGACGAACCCGAGGAAGCGGTTGCTGCCCATCCGCACGTAGCTGTAGACCGAGCCGGCTACCGGGAACCGGACCGCCATCTCCTTGTAGCTGATGGCACTGAACAGCATCGCGATCGCAGCCACCACGTAGACCGCGGCGACGGCGCCGGCGGACATGTTATAGACGATGCCGAACACCGCGACGGGGGCGAGCGGCACCATGTAGATCAGGCCGTAGATGACGACGTCGGCCAGGCTGAGCGTACGGGCGAGCTCCTGCTCGTAACCGAGCTCGTGCAGCCGGTCGCGGTCGTCATCTGTGCCGCCGGGTCTTTCGGGCACTGTTTGAGGAGCTTCTGGAACGTTCATGGCCGGGCCTCCTGAGGGATGAACGAGCCCCGGTCGGCTGTCGGCACCGTGAGCGGCGACAGCAGGGGAAGACGCGGGGTCGGCAACAGCCGGCTCGGCGGGTGGGGACCGCCTTCAGCGCGGGCTTCTCTTCACCTCGAATATGGTGCTAGGCCACCTTGTGGCTCAATACGCATTCCTACCGACAGCGGCGGTCAGCGGTCCAAGCTGAGAATCCCCTCGCGCAGCGCCGACGCCACCGCGCCAGCTCGCGAAGGCTGCCCCATCTTGTGGAGGATCCGCTCCACGTGCGTGGTCACCGTGCGCAAGGAGACGTCTCGCTGCGACGCCAGCTGCTGGTTCGAGAACCCTGCCGCCATCCCGTTCAGGATGTCGTACTCGCGCGGCGCGAGTGAATAGGGCAAGCCGGCCGTCGGAAGCTCCTGCACCAGTACAGCCGGCTCTGGCCGTCCCAGCGGATCGGCCACCTTCAGGACCTGCAGCGAGAGCCACCCTTCACTCGACGCCTGCAGCCCAGTGGCGGCGACCTGCGCCGAGGCCATGAAGCGACGCAGAAAGCCGGTGAACTCGGGCTGCGTGGGCGCGAGCGCCGGGGCGCACGACTCGACGGCCCAAGCACGGCCGGTGTGGTCGATCAGAGTGGCGTTCGCTCCCGGCGGTATGGCGCATCCGGTGGTCTGCCGTCGAGCCACGTCGCACATCTGAGCAAGCGCGGGCACCAGGGCCTTGAGGAGTTCGGCCGCGTCGTCCCGGAACGCGCCGCGCGCCGCCGCGGAGAAATGCAGCATGCCCGTGTACGCACCGCTGTCCGAGAAGAGACAGGCGGTCATGCCGTCTGCGAAGCCGGCAGGTCCGAGCACCTCTCGGTACATCGGGGACCGTCGGTAATCGCCCGGCATGTCGTCGATCCGCAACGGCAGGTGCCGCTCCCGGACCGGCCGGTTCTCGGCGCTCGCCGCATAGCGGTCACCCAGTGCGGCAACCGTTTCATCACCGTAGGTGACCACAGCGAGTGCGCGGTGCGCACGGGCCATCGGGTCCCAGAGCATGAGGGCGCTGGCGTCGTGATGGGTCACCGGCTCAAGCAGCCTCAGCACCGTCATCGCGGCCTCGCGCCGGTCACCGGCTCCGGCTGCGTAGGCCGCCTCGACCAAGACTCGGGTGTGGGATGGCTGCATCAGCGGATCCCTCTCGAAGCTGGGCTACCCCACCTCACGATAGCAGCGTCTTTTTTCGGGACCTGAGGGTGCGAGCTGCGGTTGTACATCGCGCTCTTGGTGACCGCCTGGGGAGAATGAGCCTGGCCGGTCCTGCTTCTGATCCTTGGCTGCCGGGTTAACAGGATCCAACGACACGGTCCGGGCGGCATGCCTGTGCGGGCCGATCGGGGTCTTTCCTCACGCACCAGCGTATTGCGACGTCCTTGCCGAGCCCAGCAGGTCCGGCGTCCCCCTCTGGCGGCTCGGCGTCGATGAGCTCGACACCGAACTGAGGGCGCGGATGGGCAGTCGCGGACGAAGAGCTCCCGCGGGTATCCGCTCCGTCGCCGTCCCGATCCGCGACGGCGACGCATCACAGCGATGAGCATCACTGCGCATGTGGCGGAGACATCGCTGGACGCGCTCACCCAGCATCATGTCGACGACGGGTGGCCATAATGCAGAAAGAGCCTCTGACCAGCGAGAATGAGGATTGCCTAGGTCCCTGTTCCCGCTCCGGCCGGAGGAACTTTCCAGGTGAGTAAGCGTGGCGGGTCGTACCCGCGTGTCCGCGTCGAGGGCGGTGGCGGGGTGGTCTCGCAGTCCGGCGCCGTGCTGCTGGTCGAGACCGCCCGCAAGGCGGGGCTGGATGCGGCGATATCGGCGGCGCTGGCGCCGTGGTGTAAGGCGCGTGCGGTCCATGATCCCGGCAAGATTCTGCTGGACCTCGCGCTTACCGTGGCCCTGGGCGGGGACTGCCTGGCCGATGTCGCGATGCTGCGGGCCGAGCCCGCCGTGTTCGGGCCGGTGGCCTCCGACCCGACAGTCTCCCGCCTGGTCGACACCCTGGCCTCGACCGGGCCCCGTGCGCTCGTGGCGGTCCGTCGGGCACGGGCCGAAGTCCGCGAGCGGGTCTGGCGGCTGGCCGGCGAGGCGGCTCCGGACGCTGGCGGCGAGGTCATCGTGGACATCGACGGCGTGCTGGTGCTGGCGCACTCCGAGAAGCAGGACGCCGCCAAGACCTGGAAAAAGACGTTCGGCCATCATCCGTTGTTCGCGTTCGTCGACCACGGGGCGGGCGGCGCCGGTGAGCCGGTCGCGGGCCTGCTCAGAGCGGGGAACGCGGGCAGCAACACCGCCGCCGACCACATCAGCGCCACCCAGCTGGCCCTGTCCCAACTCCCGAAGCGTTTCCGGCGCGGGCGCCGCACCCTGATCCGCACCGACTCCGGCGGCGGCACCCACGAGTTCGTCAACTGGCTAGCAGCGCGGGGCCGGTGGCTGTCGTACTCGGTCGGCATGACCATCACCGACACCATTCACCAGACCGTGCTGAAGGTCCCGGCATCGGCCTGGACCCCGGCCGTCGAGCCCGGCGGCGAGGTCCGCGACGGCGCCTGGGTGGCCGAGATCGGCGGGGACTGCCTGAAGGGGTGGCCGCAGGGGATACGGCTGATCGTCCGCAAGGAGCGCCCGCACCCCGGAGCCCAACTGCGTTTCACCGACGCCGACGGTATGCGCCTGACCTGCTTCGCCACCAACACGCCCGGTGCTGCCATCGCCGGGCTCGAACTGCGCCACCGCCAGCGCGCCCGCTGCGAGGACCGCATCCGGGACGCCCGCTCCACCGGCCTGCGTAACCTTCCCTTCCACGGCCTCGCCCAGAACCAGATCTGGCTAGAGATCGTCCAGCTCGCCCTGGACCTGCTGGCCTGGATGCCGATGCTCGCCCTGACCGGCAGGCCCCGCCGCTGGGAACCCAAGAAGCTTCGCTTCCGCCTGTTCTCAGCCGCCGCGCAACTCGTCACCACCGGCCGCCGGCGCTACCTCCGCCTCGCGGCGCACTGGCCCTGGACCGACGTGATCACCGCAGCGGCCGACCGGCTCCAAGCCCTGCCGAACCCCGGCTGACCAGCACCCTCGAATCCCTGCGGACAGCATCACCCCACCGGAGCAGTGGAACCCGGCGCCCCCCGACGCGACAGCTGGGCCATCAACCTGCCCACGACCAACCCACAACAGAGAAACGGCCCGCCGGAGAAACCGACGGACCGTCATGCAAGATCGAGGTTTAGACGAGCAAAACGGCCTCCTTGTCTCCCGAGATGACCACTTTCATCCGCGCTACCCGCCAAACGGCGGGCAAGTCCCGCCGTACGGCGGCGGGCCGGAACCTGCGGACGCGCGGATCATCACCGTACGATCCGCCACACGCAGCATGAGGAGCACAGGCAATGACGCTCACGCCGCCCCCGTTCGACCCGGAACTCGCCGCCGCCCTGGAGATGATCAAGGACACGTTGCTGACCCAGCTGACCATGGACGAGATCGAAGCCACCCGTAACGGTCCCGGTATAGAGATGTGGGCGGACATGGACCTGACCTTGGGCGGGGCGTTCGAGGTCGAGGACCGGGTCGTGCCGGGTCCCGAGAACGCGCCCGACATCTCGCTGCTGATCTGCCGGCCGGTCGATCCGGCGACGGACGGTCCGCTGCCCGTGATCTACCACGTCCACGGCGGCGGCATGGTGCTCGGCAACAACCGCGTCGGCGTGGACGCCCCGTTGCGCTGGGCCAATGAGCTGGGCGCGGTCGTGGTGTCCGTCGAGTACCGCCTGGCACCGGAGAACCCGTACCCGGCGCCCATCGACGACGTGTACGCCGGGCTGCTGTGGATCGCCGACCACGCCGAGGAGATCGGCGCCGACGCCGAGCGGATCGTCATCACGGGGGCCAGCGCGGGCGGTGGCCTGACGGCCGCGCTGGCCCTGCTCCTCAGGGACCGCAAGGGTCCGCGCCCCGTCGGCCAGATGCTGATGTGCCCGATGCTCGACGACCGCAACGACACCCCCTCCGTGTACCAGATGGAGGGCCTCGGCGCGTGGGACCGCACGGCAAACGACACCGGCTGGACCGCGCTGCTGGGTGAGCGGCGCGGCGGCCCGGACGTCTCCCCGTACGCCGCCCCGGCTCGCGCGGAGGACCTGTCCGGGCTGCCCCCGGCCTTCCTCGATGTCGGCTCGGCCGAGACGTTCCGCGACGAGGTCGTCGCCTACGCCACCCGCCTGTGGCAGGCCGGCGGTGCCGCCGAACTGCACGTGTGGCCGGGCGGCTTCCACGGCTTCGAAAGCTTCGCCCCGCAGGCGGTCCTCTCCCAGGCATGCCAGGCGGCCCAGGTGGCGTGGCTGCGCAGGCTCCTCGCAGAGTGACGGGGCCGGGTACCCGGGGGGGGTGCGGCTGACGCGCGGCTGCCACCGCGCACCCGCCTGCCAACGCGTGGTGGGGGAGGCGGTTTCTTTCGCCGCGGGTTGCGGAGGGGGTTGGTCGCGCAGTTCCCCGCGCCCCTTCAGGGGCGCGTACGCGGCGGTCGCGCGGGGGAGGCGGCCCGTGCCGCACTCCCCCGCGCGACCTGTGAGCGCACACACTCCACGAAACGTGGCCCCATGGCGCACCATGGGGCCATGAAAGAGCTGGCGGGGCGGCTGACCGCACTGGATCCGGATGCCGGCGCCGCCGTCCGGGTCATCGCCTACTTCGACCGGCTGGCCGAGCACCGGGCCGGTCTTGAGGCGATGGTGCGCGGGGTCGCCGTGCTCGCAGGGTGTCCGGCGCGGCTCGCCGACGCCGGGCGGCGGGTACGTCTGCGGGTCGAGACCGACGGGCACCGCCGGGACACGGACCAGCCTCCCGACCCCGCGTGGCCGTCCGCCGCGCTGTCGCCGGACGGTGCCCCGGCGCTGTGGCTGGAGCGGGCGGGGGCGCCCAGCGTCGTCGACTCGGTGATCCTCGAACGGGCGGCGGCTGCCATCCGCGTCGTCCTCGACCGCACCCGTGGCCGCGCACCGACGGCCCACGCCGACGACCCGGCGCTCGTGGAAACCCTCCTCGACGCCACCGCACCCGAGCAGGTACGGCTGCACGCGGCCCGGCAGCTGGGCCTGGACCCGGCCACCCGGGCCCGCGTGGCCGCGCCGTTCGACGGCCCGCCCCGCATCGTGAACGCCTCCGCCCGGCGCGGGCCGATCCACCCGCACGCCCGGCCGTCCACCCCCGGGCCGGCACCGGTACCGGCCCGGGGCACCGCACCGACCCACGCCGGATCCGCCACCGCGGACCCGGGACCGGCGCACCTCGACGCCGGATCCGCCGGCACCGCCCTCCCACCGGGCCGGGTCGGTGTCGGCCCGGCCGTGCCCCTGCTCGAACTGCCGGGCTCCTGGGCCGCCGCCCGGACCGCGCTTCGTTTCACCGCCGACGGCACCCCGAACGCTCCCGGCCCCCGGGTCGTGTACGCCGATGAGCTCGGCGGTATCGGGCTGCTCGCCGAGCTTGTCGTGCCGGGGGCCGATCCGCCGCCCGATGTGCGGGCGCTGGATGCGGCGGTCGCGGACGCGCCCTGGATGCTGACGACGTTGCACGCGGTCGCCTCGACGGCGAGCCTGCGGGCAGCCGCCGTCGAGGTCAACGTCCACCACTCCACGCTCCAGGACCGGTTGGGCCACGCCGAGGCGCTGCTCGGGTGGCCCATCCGTACCCCGCAGGGCCGACTCAGACTGCAACTGGCCCTGGCCATGCGGCATTTGGGGCGCGCATAGGGGAGATACAGGCGAGGTACAGGGGAGGTGACCCATACCGGGCGGTCACCGGGACGGTCCGGTGAAAGCCTTCGGTCAGGGCCGCAGGTCTTCCGGGTGGTACAGCGCTTCGTCCAGGGGGTGCGGAAATCCGTCTTCCCGGAAACAGCGTCTGACGGAAACTCCCCGACCGCCGGCGCGACTGCCCGGGCCGGCAAGGGCGCTGCTCAGGCCCAGCCGGTCACCGGCACGACGAGCTGTCCTGGCGGAAGTTGCCCGTGCCGTCCGTCACGTCCACGCGCAGCTGTTAGTTGTAGTGGCGCAGGAAGTAGCCCGGGTAGTTGTACGACTCGAAGCGGACCGAGCCCGACGCCGTGCCCGTCCGGGCGATGAACGTGGCGTCCTTCGCGAAGGTCGACGTACCGTCGTTGGCGCCGAAGCGGGCTCGGTAGTCGTAGTGGCGAAGGTAGTTGCCGGAGCTGTCGCGGAACGAGTAGCCGCCCGCGTCGGCCAGTCCGGCGACGGCCGTGAAGGTGGACGCCTGCTTGAGCGCGGTGGTGCTGGAAGTGATCACCACGGGGGGGTGATCAAGGGGCAAGGCCCACGTTCGGCGAGGCCTCCATTCCAATGTGGCCCCCTGCACCGACAGCTGCCTCGTTCTGAACCGGTCTATCGCTGCGTCTGCCTGGTCCCCGCAGTGCACGGCGGCCTTCGCCCTGATCCTGTGTTCCAGGTCTGGAAACACAGGGGACCGGTACGAAGGCCGCAGACGTGTGTGTGCTGTTGCTGCCGCTCAGCGGGACGGGTTCGCCTGAGCTCGCCCCGCAGAACCGGCGCTGCGGAGAGCAGCCGTCTTCTACTGCGCGGACGGCGGGCCCAGGAGCACCACCTCCAGCGCGCTTCCCTCCTCAGGCCAGTCCGTGCGCGGACTGTCCTGGTTTGCTGGCAGGGATTCCCAGCGGAGATAGTAGGTGCCGGTGTCGTTGCGGCCGGCCAGGTCGGTCTGCAGTCGCACCGCCAGGCCCGGGTAGGTGCCGCGCACATCCGTGATCTCGGCGGGCAACTCCGGGGTCGCGGCCTCCGCCACGGGGTGCAGGCCACCGTCGATGACGATGCTCCGCGGTTCACCCGAGCAAGTGAAGTCGACGCGGATGTTGCCATCCTCCATCACCTCGGAGCCGAGCATGGACACCGTGAAGGCGAGGCTGCCGCCACCGCCGAAACTCCAGCGGCCCTTCCAGTCGCTGATTTGGTTGATGTCCCACGCGCCTGATCCGTCGGGGCGCGCGACGTAGATCTGGGAGTTCCCGTCACCGTCGTACTTGTGATAGCTGATGATCGGAGTGCCCTCGGCGTCGAAGCCGAGCTTCGAGTTGCCGTTGAGCAGACCGCCGCCGTCCGGCACCGGGTCGATCACATCCGCCTCGCCGTACCGGAACGGGGTCGTCAGCGCATTGCCGGCACTGTCGAACCAATCGACGAGGTTCCTGCTCTTGGCGTAGCTCAGCCGACTGTTGGTCGCGGCGTCGGGAGTGTCACGCCAGACCCAGATCATGTGGAACCATCCGTCTGGTCCGAGGGTGGGGTTTTCGAAGTAGGCGTTCCACGTCCCGCTCGGATTGTCGGCGGATCCGTTGCCGTCGAAGAGCGGCTCGTCGACCAGCCGCGACCAGGTGGAGGAGGCCTCGTTATACACGTTGAAGTAGGTCACGCCGTCACCTGACCCACCATTGCGATGGCTGAAGACGAGACTGCCGTCCTGGCGGTTGACGAACTCGGGATAGGTCACCGAGTTCTCGGTCGACGCATCGATCATCGTGGTCACTCGGGTCAGCGACGTCACGTCGCCGGGCACGGTGGTGCGGAAGTACACCAGCGCCGCGTTGTGCATGTTGCCGGACACATGGAGGTTGCCGTCACGGTCCAGTCCCAGCGAGATGTAGTTGTGGCTGTCCCAGCCCAACGTCGAGGGGAGCACCTTTGTGGTCCAGCTGTTGTCCGAGAGGCTGCGGTGCGCGATCGTCATCCGGCGTGCGCCGTCGTAGTAGGCCACGTACTGATCGTCATTGTGTGTCAGTACCCGTTGCGTCACCGGCATGCCGGCCCACGTCTCGTCCACCGGGATCGTCTGGAGCACCTGCTGCTGGGCATCGGGGAAGTCGTAGGAGCCCTTGTCCACCGTGCAATCGAGCGTTCCCGGAGGTGAGATGGCCGGGGTGGAAGTCGTGAGGGAGAACGACTTCGCGCGCAGGTTGCCCGTGTTCGAGTAGAGGCCGGCGGAGCCGCCCACACGGGTCGGGTCGGTGGTGGGCAGCGTGTAGGACGTGTCGACGAGGGTCGTCCCGGAGTCGCTGTTGCGCACCGAGACGGTGAAACGGGTCCCGTCGCGACCGAGGTTCAGTTCGAGAGATGAGCCGTAGGGCGCGTTCATGTTTCCCTGGGCCAGCACGGTCGGTGTGGTGCTGGTCGCCATCTTCAGCAGCTGCCACTGCCCCGTGCGGGCCCCACCGGCGGTCGTCACGCGCAGGACGTAGTAGTCCAGCGAGGTCGTTCCCCGTACGTTCGCCGCGATACCGCTCCATTCCGCGCCGGAAGGCGAGCTGCTGACGATCCTGATGTGAGCACTCACGTTGTACGAGCTACCGAGCTGAAGCGGACGGTAGGTGGCGACAGCGTTCGTCGGGGTGGCAGCGGAGAGAGCTTCACCGGATGCGATCGACCACGTTCCCCGGTCGGAGACCCAGTCCGCCCCGAGGGAGCCGTTGACGCGTTCGAAGTCATCGGAGCGCGTGGCCGTAGGTGAGATGGCCGGGGTGGAAGTCGTGAGTGAGAACGACTTCGCGCGCAGGTTGCCCGTGTTCGAGTAGAGGCCGGCGGAGCCGCCCACACGGGTCGGGTCGGTGGTGGGCAGCGTGTACGACGTGTCGACGAGGGTCGTCCCGGAGTCGCTGTTGCGCACCGAGACGGTGAAACGGGTCCCGGTGCGACCGAGGTTCAGTTCGAGAGATGAGCCGTAGGGCGCGTTCATGTTTCCCTGGGCCAGCACGGTCGGTGTGGTGCTGGCCGCCATCTTCAGCAGCTGCCACTGCCCCGTGCGGGCCCCACCGGCGGTCGACACGCGCAGGACGTAGTAGTCCAGCGAGGTCGTTCCCCGTACGTTCGCCGCGATACCGCTCCACTCCGCACCGGAAGGCGAGCTGCTGACGATCCTGATCTGAGCACTCACGGTGTACGAGCTACCG
>NZ_JAAKZX010000091.1 GCF_011045025.1 Streptomyces ureilyticus | reverse complement strand
CCGCGTCGTCCTCGACGTGACGAGCAAGCCGCCCGGCACGATCGAGTGGGAGTGACGCTCCGGGGGGTGGAGGCCGAGCAGGAGCGGCCGTACGGGATGGATCTGCTGGAACTCGCAGCCTGGGCAAGGGAATTGGCGGGTGTCGTGGAGCAGGACCAGACTCCGGTGGACGCCGGGGCGTGGGCGCCTCGATTGCGCGGGAGCAGGGCTTAGAGGTCCTAACAAGGCGTTGGACGTGTCGGTGGGTGATCAGGCAGGTGGCGAGGCCGAGGAAGGCTTCGTGGATGTCGTCGCGTCGTTCCCAGCGGATGCGTAAGCGGCGGAAGCCGTGGAGCCAGGCGATCGTGCGCTCGACCACATACCGGAAGATACCGAGGCCGCTGCCGTGTTCCTGGCCTCGTTCGGCGATGACCGGACGGATCCCGCGGGCCCAGAGCAGACGGCGGTACTTGTCGTGGTCGTAGCCGCGGTCCGCGAGGAGTGCGTCGGGTCGGCATCTGGGCCGGCCGACGACTCCGGCCACGGCCGGAACCTTGTCCAGCAGGGGCAGCAACTGCGTGACGTCGTTGCGGCTTCCGCCGGTCAGCGACACCGCGAGCGGGATTCCCTGGCCGTCGGTGAGGACGTGGTGCTTGCTCCCCGGCCGCGCGCGGTCGACCGGACTGGGCCCGCTTTTGGGCCGCGCCGAGCGGCCCGCACGTGGGAGGAGTCGATCACCGCCCGCGACCAGTCCAGCTTCTTCGCGGCCCGCAGCTTCTTCAGCAGCACCAGGTGCAACTCATCCCACACGCCGGCCTCGTTCCACGCGGCCAGGCGCCGCCAGCACGTCATGCCCGAGCCGAAGCCCAGCTCTTGGGGCAGGTACTCCCACTGGATGCCGGTATGCAGCACGAACAGGATCCCGCACAACGCCTGCCGGTCCGGGATCCGCGGCCGGCCCTCCACCAGCTTCGGCCCCGGCTTGGGCAGCAACGGCTCGATCAGCGACCACAGTTCATCCGACACGATCCACGGCCGAGACTGTCGTTCTCCCACGATCAGACCAACGGCCATCCAAGCCGAAAGTCACATGATCAATCACTTCTGTTAGGACCTCTTAGCGGCTCGGCAGCAAGGCGTTGCGGCGCGGGAACGCGGGCGTGCCGCGCCTGTTCCGATCGGGTGCGGTGATCCGGTTGTCAGTGGGGTGGGGCAGACTCGGGGTGTGCGAAAGATTCATGTCATCGGCATTGGGGCGGGCGACCCCGACCAGTTGACCCTTCAGGCGGTCAAGGCCCTGCGGAGCACGGACGTGTTCTTCATCCTGGACAAGGGCGAGGTGAAGTCGGACCTCGTCCAATTGCGCCGTGACATTCTCGACGCGCACATACCGGAGGGGACATACCGGCTGGTGGAGGCCCGTGATCCGGAGCGGGACCGGGCCGCCGGGGGTGCGGGCTACTCCCCCGCCGTCGGGGACTGGCGCCGGGCCCGCGCCGATATCTACGAGCGGTTGATCGCCGGGGAGTTGGGCGAGGAGGAGAGTGGGGCCTTCCTGGTATGGGGTGATCCCGCGTTGTACGACAGCACGCTCGGGATCCTGGAGGAGATCCTCGGGCGGGGCGCGGTGGCCTTCGAGTACGACGTCGTACCGGGCATCAGCAGCGTCTCCGCGCTGGTCGCCCGCCATCGCACGGGCCTCAACCGTGTTGCCGGACCGGTTCAGATCACGACGGGCCGACGCCTTGCCGAGGCTTTCCCGGAGGGCGTCGACGACGTCGTCGTCATGCTCGACGCCCACCAGGCCTTCCAGCGGTACGCAGACCAGGACATCGACATCTACTGGGGCGCCTACATAGGCACCCCGGACGAGATCCTCGCCTCGGGCCCGCTCGCGGACACGGCGCCCCGCATCGCCGAGCTTCGAGCGGAGGCTCGTGAGCGCAAGGGCTGGATCATGGACACGTACTTGCTGCGCAGGCGGCCAGGGGGGTAGTGCGGGGCCCGTTGCACCAGGCCCCGCCACATGGCCCCGCATCCCGCGGGCCAGGCGCTCCGCGGGAAAGGCGGTTCGAAGCTGCGGGTTCGTTGTGGCTGGTCGCTCCCCCACTCTCGGCTTCTCCCCCACTCTCGGCTTCGCTCGAGCGGGGGGACCCCCATGAGCGGGGGACCCCCATCGCGGCGGAGCCGCATATGGATACAGCCCCGCGCCCCTACAGTGCGCTGGTGGCGTCCAACCAGGCCAGTGCCTCGGGCACGTCAGCCACCGGCGTCACTCCCTCCGGCAGCGGTGGGCGCCGTACCACCACCACTGGAATGGCGAGGGCGCGGGCGGCCGTCAGTTTGGCTGATGTCGCGGTGCCGCCGCTGTCTTTTGTCACCAGGACGTCGATGGCGTGCTCGCGCAGGAGGGTCGTCTCGTCCTTCACCGTGAACGGCCCGCGGGCCAGCAGGACTTCCGTGTGGCGGGGCAGGGGCGGCTCAGGGGGTTCCACCGAGCGTACGAGGAAGTGGAGTTCGGAGAGGGGGGCGAAGGCCGCCAAGTCCAGTCGGCCCGTTGTGAGAAAGATGCGGCGGCCCAGCGACGGGAGCAGATCGGCGGCTTCGGCGAGGGAGGTCGTCGAGTGCCAGCGGTCGCCGGGGCGTGCCTGCCAGCCGGGGCGGCGCAGGACTACGGCCGGGACGCCCACGGTCCTCGCGGCCCGCACCGCGTTCGCCGTGATGCCCGAGGCGAAGGGATGCGTGGCGTCGACGAGTGCGTCCACGTGCTCCGTGCGCAGCCACCGGGCGAGCCCTTCCGCCCCGCCGAATCCCCCGACCCGTACGTCCCCGTCGACCGTCCCCGGCCGGGACACCCGGCCCGCGAGCGAGGTCGTCACGCGCATGCCGGGCCGGGCGGCGAGGGCCGCGGCCAGTTCGCGGGCCTCGGCCGTGCCGCCCAGGACCAGAACATGGGCACGGGCACGGGCATGCGGGGACATGGCGTCGAGCGTACGGGCCACAGAAATGAGCCGAGCGTACGGACCGCGGCAGTCCGCCACGCGTACTGGCCACGGCAGTCAACCTCCCGTACGGGCCGCAGGAACCAACCGTGCGTACGCGCCACAGGAGTCGACAAAGCGCCAAGCTCAGCGGAGCAGCAGCTGTGCCCCGCCCACCACCGTCGCCGCGATCACCAACCGCTCGAAGAGCCGCTGGTTGATGCGGTCCACGGCGAGCTTGCCGATCACGGCACCGGGGACGACGAAGGCGGCGAGGGCGGCGTCCAGCAGCAGGGAGTTGCCGTCTATCAGGCCGAGACCCACGCTGAAGGGGACCTTGGACACGTTGACGATCAGGAAGAAGAAGGCCGAGGTCCCCAGGAAGCCGAGCTTGCGGAAGCCCGCGGAGAGGAGATACATCGACATGACGGGGCCGCCCGCATTGGCGACCATCGTCGTGAAGCCGCCGAGCACACCGTACGAACGCGCCTTGATCCGGCCCGTTCGCGAGGTCACCTCCTCCGGCTCCTCGTCCGCCGCGGCCTTCCGACGGCGCCACACCGTGACCCCGGCCATCAGCAGCAGAATCGCGCCGATCGACATCCGTACGATCTGGTCGTCCGCCCACATCAGGAACACCGTGCCGACGACCACGCCGCCCGCCACCGCCGGGAAGAGCCGCCACAGCGTGGGCCAGTGGGCGTGCCGGCGATAGGTGAGCACGGCGAGTACGTCCCCGACGATGAGGATGGGCAGCAGTACGCCGGTGGAGGCGCGGGCGGGCAGGACGGCGGCGAAGATCGCGAGGCTGACCGTGTTGGCCCCGCTCACGGCGGTCTTCGAGAAGCCGACGAGCATGGCCGCGGCGGCGAGTGCGGCGAACTCCCAGACGGAGATGTGCCAAAGGGTCATCGTGTTCATGCGGAGACTGATGCTATGCGCAGCCATCTCTCCGCGTCAGGACCGTCTCGCCAGGTGGCCCCTTGCCCAGGGGCCGCTTGTCCATCAGGGCCGCTTGGCCCGGGGAGGGCCGACTGCCCGTGGCGGGCCGACTGCCCGGAGGGACACCTTGCCAGTAGCCCGCCGCTGGTCGCGCACGGTGGACCTCCGCCGCGCTCCCTGGGAAGATCCTCGGGACCTTCGCCGACGTCGATGGAGGAGCGAGCCATGGCCGACTCCCGCGAACATACCCTCACCGGTACCAGGGGCGGCATCACCGCACGCGAGTGGCCACGGGAGCGGCCGCGGTACGTCGCGCTCCTGGTCCATGGCTACGGGGAGCACATCGGCCGGTACGAGTACGTGGCGGACGTACTGAACGGGCATGGCGCCGCGGTGTTCGGGCCCGACCACATGGGGCATGGGAAGTCGGCGGGCGAGCCGGTGCTGATCGAGGACTTCGAGGACGTGGTGACCGACGTCCACGCGGTGGAGCGGCTGGCCCGCGCCGCGCACCCCGGTGTGCCCGTCGTGCTGATCGGCCACTCCATGGGCGGACTGATCGCGGCGAGGTACGCACAGCGGTACGGCGACGGTCTGGCAGCCCTCGTGCTGTCCGGGCCGGTGATCGGTGACTGGCAGGTGGCCCGGCAGTTGCTGGCGCAGGACCCGATCCCCGAGGTCCCCATCGACCCGGCGACGCTGTCTCGGGACCCGTCGGTGGGCGAGACGTACGCGGCGGACCCTCTCGTCTGGCACGGCCCGTTCAAGCGCCCGACGCTGGAAGCGTTCGTCCGCGCTCTGGAGACCATCTCCAAGAGCGGCGGCGTCGGCCCACTCCCGCTGCTGTGGCTGCACGGCGACGACGACCGCATCGTGCCGCTGTCCGCCAGCCGCGCGGGCGTCGAGGAACTGCGCGGGGCCGACTGGACCGAGCGCGTATACCCGGGCGCCCAGCACGAGGTGTTCAACGAGACGGACAAGGCCGCGGTCCTCGCGGACGTGACGGGCTTCGTGGACCGCGTACTCGGCAACTGACGGGACCGGGTACTCGGTAACTGACCGGCCCCCGTATTCGAGAACCGACCGTATTCGGGAAGCGACGGGACCGCGTACTCGGGAAACGGGCCCCCGAACGGCGGGTGTTTCCGCTGATCCGCCTTGGGCACTCGCGGGCGCATGGAGTGGTTGCGCAGAGCAGCCTGCGCGGATGAGGACCCGGAACTGTTCTTCCCCGTGGGCACGACCGGCCCGGCCCTGCACGAAGTTGAGGCCGCCAAGGAGGTCTGTGCCCGCTGCCCGGTGTCCTACCAGTGCCTGACCTGGGCGCTCGACACCGGACAGACCTCGGGTGTGTGGGGCGGAACGTGTGAGGAGGAACGCGCGGCGCTGCTTCGTCTTGTCCGACGTCAGCCTACGAGCCCCGAAAACCTCAGCCCCGAAAGCATGAGCGCAGAAGGCATGAGTGCAGAAGGCACAAGCCGCGAAACCAGAAGCCGCGAAACGACGAGGAGAAGCGCGTCATGACTGTCGTGAAGAGCACCCTGCCCGACCCCGCACGTCAGGTGGTCGGTACCGCCCTGCAGGGCACCCTGGTGGACCTGCTGGGGCTGTCACTCATCGGCAAGCAGGTCCACTGGAACATCGTGGGACCCCGGTTCCGCACGATTCACTTCCAGCTCGACGAGGTGGTGGCCACGGCACGTTCGTACGCCGACACCGTGGCCGAACGCGCCGCGGCACTCGGTATCCCGCCCGACGGCCGGCCCGAGACCATCGCCGCGACCTGCGCCCACCAGAGCCCGAAGGACGGCTGGGTGCAGGACACCGAGGTCGTCGGCCTGCTCATCGAGTCCCTGGACACGACGATCGGGCAGCTCCGGGAGCGGATCAACGCGACGGACGAAGCCGATCGCGTGACCCAGGACTTGCTGATCTCCCTCACGGCCGAACTCGAGAAGCACCGCTGGATGTTCCAGGCCGAGGACTGGCCACGCGACTGACCACCGCCCGGCGCATGACCGCGTACGACCGTACTGAGCGTACGAAACGGAAGGAGTACGCAATGGCCGACGCCCTCGAACTCGACGTGCTGTGGGACGAGTTCCACCGCGTGGTGAACATGACCTCGCAGGAACTGGCCACCTGGTTGAAGGTCAGCGACGCCGACGAGGAGACCGAACCGCTGCCGGAGCACGCGGGTTCGCCCACCGGTCAGCATGTCCTGGCCATCCTGCAGAAGCGTCGTACGGACCTCACCGAGGACGACATCAGCGTGATGTACGAGGTCGTGGAAACGGTCGAGGCCGAGACGGACCCGACGCTGGAGCCCACGGCCGGGGACTCCTCGGCCGGGGACCCCGTGGCCCAGGAGACCGAGCGCCGCCACCGGCTGATGACGCTCGGCCACGACCCGCTCAGGCCGTAGCCATGGCCAGACGATCAGACCGGGACAGCCGGGTCATCGAGGCGCTGGTCACCGAACACGGCCGTACGTTCGCCGAGGAGGCGGGCATCAAGCTGCGGAACACACCGCAGCCGCTGTACCGCACCCTGGTCATGGCCGTTCTCCTCAGCGCGCGGATCCGCGGTTCCGTCGCCGTCGCGAGCACGCGCGCCCTGTACGAGGCGGGGATGCGCGACGCGCGCCGGATGGCCGACGCGAGCTGGCAGCAGCGGGTCGACGCGCTGGGCGAGGGCGGCTACCGGCGCTACGACGAGCGCACGGCGACGATGCTCGGTGAGGGTGCCGAGCTGCTGCTGGAGCGTTGGGGCGGCGATCTGCGGCGGATGCGCGACGAGGCGGACGGCGACCTCGACCAACTCCGTTCTCTGCTGCGGGAGATACCAGGTCTCGGCCCGGCCGGCGTGGACATCTTCCTGCGCGAGGTACAGCAGGTCTGGCACGAGGCCGCCCCCTGGCTCGACGCGAAGGCGCTCCAGGGCGCGGAGCGGCTCGGGCTGCCCAAGGAGCCGGACCACCTGGTGAAGCTCGCCGGTCACACCGAACCGGCCGTGCTGGCAGCCGCGTTGGTGCGGGCCGCGCTCGACAAGGAGATCGTGGAGGACGTTCTGCGGCGCGCGGAGGAACGCGCGGAGAACGAGGACTGAAGGCCTCGAAGGCGGGGTGGGCAACGGGCTTCCGGGGTCCGCTCAACGGCGCCACACTGCTCGCACACCGCGACGAGCAGAGGAGTGCCGTATGGCCGCGACCGAGTCCGCTCCCCCGCCCATCGACACCAGCAGGCCGCATCCGGCACGCGTGTACGACTGGTTCCTGGGCGGCAAGGACAACTACCCGGTCGACGAGGAACTGGGCCGCCGCATCCTGGAGTTGGAGCCGCATGCCAGGCGATCGGCCCACAGCAACCGCTCGTTCATGCACCGCGCCACACGCTGGTCAGCCGCGGAGGCAGGCATCCGGCAGTTCCTCGACATCGGCACGGGCATCCCGACCGAGCCCAACCTCCACCAGCTCGCGCAGGCCACGACACCCGACGCGCGGGTCCTCTACGTCGACAACGACCCGATCGTGCTCGCCCACGCGGAGGCGCTGCTGCGCGGCAGGCCCGAGGGCGTGACCCAGTACGCACAGGCGGACGTGCGCGAGCCGCACAAGATCCTGGACCAGGCCGCCCGCGTCCTCGACTTACGCCGGCCCGTGGCGTTGTCGCTGATCGCGTTGATGCACTTCATCTCGGACGAGGAGGGGGCGTACGAGCTGGTGGACAGCCTCGTCGACGCGTTACCGGCCGGCAGTTGTCTCGTCCTCTCGATGATCACCGGGGACTACGATCCGGGGACCATGGAGCGGGCCGTCCAGACGTACGCGGCGGGCGGCGTCACACTCGTAGCCCGCTCACACGCCGAAGTGGCCCGTTTCTTCACGGGACTTGAGGTCGTCGAACCGGGCATCGTCTCGCTGCCCGAGTGGCATCCCGAGCTCGCGGTGGGCGAGGACGTCCAGGGGGACGCCCCGGTGCCGCTGTACGCGGGCGTGGGGATCAAGCCGTCAACCACCCGTCACTAAGCTTGTTCTTTGTCCACCAGTCAGATCCTGGTGGACAAAGAACAAGCTGAAGCCGGTCTGCTCAGGCCCGGCTCAGTCTCGGCGACGGATGGATCGCGGACACCGAACTGCGGTTTCTCGCACCTCTGTTGCGCAATGCGTGGCCTGTATCGTCCTCCCCTGACGGGTGACGGGTGACGGGGAGGGGGCCCTGGTGAGGGCCAGGTCGGTGGGGTGGCGGAGGCGGCGGGATGCCATTCTGCTGCTCGTGGGCGCGGTGTTGGTGGGGCTGGTCGGGCTGCTGGGTGCGGTGCTCGGGGAGCCCGGGGAACGGATTGCCCGGATGTGGGTCGGCGCCGAGATACGTACCGACGGGACGGCCCGGATCACCGAGGTGATCGACTACGACTTCAACGGTGAGCAGCGGCACGGCATTTACCGTGACGTGCCGCGGACGGATCCCGGAGACGTCAGCAAGGTATCCGTCACGTCGGACGGCGAGCCGGTGCCGTACCGCGTCGAGGACGGGCTGAACACGCGGATCGTGATCGGTGACCCCGACGCGACGGTGACCGGGACCCACCGGTACCGGATCGAGTACACCCTGCCGCAGCTCGGGGACGAGGGGCGGCTGGCGTGGGATGCCGTAGGCACGAACTGGGACGTGCCCGTCGGACACGTCGACGTGCACCTGGCCGTCCCGTTCGCCCTGCAACGGCCGATGTGCGTGTCGGGATCGTCCGGTTCGATCGAGGACTGTGCGACGCAGCGGCAGCCCGTACCGGGGCAGCTGGACGTGGCCCAGGACGGGCTGGAGGCGCACGAGGGTCTGACGCTGTACGCGACGGTCGGAGATGCCGACGGGGGCGGCGCCGCTTCGCTGCCGAAGGCGCCCGGCGGACGGGCGGCTGCCGTCTGGGCCGGGGACAGTGCGCCGACGGGGTGGCTGTGGGCCACGGGGATCGCCCTCGCCGCGACGGCCGTGGTCGCGGAGCTGGTGCGGCTGGCTGGACGGGAGCGGGTCCAGGGGGCGGACGGCCGGACCCGGCGGATGGACATCCGCCGGCTGGGTGCCTCGGTCACACCGAACGGTGAGCCGCCCGCGGGCATCGCTCCCGCGCACGCCGGCATCCTGCTCACCGACCGGGTGCGCCAGGAACACCTGGCGGCATGGCTGCTGACCGCGGCGGCGGACGGGCATCTGACCATCAGCGGCAAGCAGAAGAAGCCCGTGCTGCACCAGGTCGGCAAGCGGCCCGAGGGCGGCGCCACCGACCCGCTGACGGCGGAGGTGCTCCAGGCCGTGTTCGCCCGTAAGCGGCGCGTCCCGCTGGGCCAGTTCAACACAGCGTTCGCCACCGCCTGGAACCTGCTGCGGCACCGCCTCGAAGACTGGCGGCGCACGGGTGGCGACGGGCTGTGGGAGCCGTCCGGGGAGCGACGCCGCCGGTTCGCCCTGTGGGGCGGCGCGGTGGCCGCGGCCGCCGGAACGGTCGTCGTGGGGATCACGGCAACGGACGTGGCGGATCCGGGCGCGGACTGGCGGACGCCGCTGGCAGTCGGCGCGGCACTGGCCGGCGCCGGGCTCGCGGCCCTCGTGCGGGCCTGGGAACTGCGGGCACGCACCGTGCGCGGCTCCCACCTGTGGTGCCAGACGGAGGCCTACCGGCGCCATCTGGCCGAACCCGGGCGGCACGGCTGGGAGAAGCGTGACGAGGACCAGATCACCGCGTGGGCCACTGCCCTCGGCGAGGCCGAGGCATGGACGGCCGCGGCGGCAGCGGCCGACCAAGCGAACGCGCATGCGTCCCGCACGCGGGCACGGACGGCCACACCCGGGGACGACGCGACGCTCCGGCCCGACCTCGCCACCTACCTTCCGCTGGCGGCCGTGTCCGCCACCCAGCCGTCGTCGGGAGGCTCGGGTTCCTCGTCGGGTTCCTCGTCGGGCGGTTACAGCGGCGGAGGCGACAGCGGAGGGGTCGGCGGCGGAGACGGTGGCGGGGGCGGCGGCTCCTGGTGACTACGGCGCACCCGGCCTGACCCCCGCCCCCCGCCTCGTACTGGGCATGCGCCGCGCGCCGCACCAGGCCGCAGCGGTGCCGGGCGGCCACGGACTGGAACTCGTCTCTGTGCAGTGACCCGCGTCACACTCAGCTCCTGTCAGCAATCGGGGCGCCGTCTCGTTCAAGGGGCACGCCAACGAGACAGGAGCCACGCCATGAAGCACCGCATCGTCGTCCTCGGCGCCGGATACGCCGGGGCCTTCGCCGCCGGAAACCTGGCCCGCCGGCTCTCCCCCGCCGACACCGAGATCACCGTCGTCAACGCCGTGCCCGACTTCGTCGAGCGGATGCGGCTCCACCAGCTCGCGATCGGCCAGGACCTCACGTTCCGCAAGCTCGCCGACGTATTCGCCGGTACCGGGGTGCGGCTGCGCCTAGGGCGCGTCACCGGCGTCGACCCCGAACGCAGGAGCGTCGCCGTGACCGGTGAGGACGGCGACGGCGAGCTGACGTACGACACCCTGCTCTACGCGCTCGGCAGCTCCGTAGCCCACCATGGCGTCCCCGGCGTGGCCGAGTACGCCTTCGATGTGACCGGCCGGTCCTCGGCGCTGCGGCTGCGCGAGCGCTTGGCCGGACTGGGCGAGGGCGGCACCGTGCTGGTCGTCGGTGAGGGGCTGACCGGCATCGAGACCGCGACCGAGTTCGCCGAGTCCCGGCCCGACCTCTCGGTCGCGCTCGCCGCCCGCGGCGAGCTGGGCGCCTGGCTCTCCCCGAAGGCCCGCCGTCACCTGCGCCAGGCCTTCGACCGGCTCGGTGTCACCGTCCACGAGCACACCGGCATCGAAGCCGTCGAGCCGACTCGGGCGATCGCCGCCGACGGCAGGTCCATCCCGGCCGACGTGACCGTGTGGTCGGCTGGGTTCGCCGTGCACCCCATCGCGGCCGCCAGCGGCCTGGAAGTCGCCGAGACCGGCCAGATCGTCGTCGACGGCACCATGCGCTCGGTCTCGCACCCGGACGTCTACGCCGCCGGTGACAGCGCCTACGCGATCGGCGAGAACGGCCGGCCGCTGCCGATGTCCTGCGCCTCGGCCGGCTACACCAACATGCAGGCGACCGCCGCGATCATCGCGCGCCTGACCGGCAGCGAGGTCCCGACCACCGGACTGAAGTACCACGGCAACCACATCAGCCTCGGGCGGCGGGACGCGATCTTCCAGATGGTGGACGGAGACGTCCGGTCGAAGTCCTGGTACCTGGGCGGCAAGGTCGCCGCGCGGCTCAAGTCGGGTGTGCTCAAGACGGCCGGGTGGGGCATCGCCCACCCGACCTTCGGCATGCCGAAGCGCAGGCGCCGCCTGGCCACCGCGCCTGACCCGGCCGGTGTGAGGGTCGCCGCATAGGCTGCTCCGCATGGACAGCGTCGCCATCGACCGATTCGAGGCCAGCCGGGGCCGGCTGGCCTCGCTCGCGTACCGTCTGCTCGGCTCGGCCGCCGACGCCGAGGACGCCGTGCAGGACACGTTCCTGCGCTGGCAGGCCGCGGACCGGGAACGCATCGACGTGCCGGAGGCCTGGCTGACCAAGGTCGTCACCAACCTCTGCCTCGACCGGCTCCGCTCGGCGCAGGCGCGCCACGAGCGAGCTGTCGGCGACTGGCTGCCCGAACCACTCCTCGAGGGCGACCCGATGCTCGGCCCGGCCGACACCTTCGAGCAGCGCGAATCGGTGTCCTTGGCCGTACTGACCCTCATGGAGCGCCTCTCACCGGTCGAGCGGGCCGCCTACGTCCTGCGCGAGGCCTTCGCCTACCGCCACGCCGAGATCGCCGGGATCCTCGACATCACCGAGTCCGCGAGCCAGCAGCATGTCCACCGGGCCCGACGCCGGGTCACCGCCGAGCGCCGCGGCGGCGACGAGGTGGACCCCGCGTCCGCGCGCCGGATCGTCGAGGAGTTCCTCGCCGCCGCCACGTCGGGGCGGACCGAACGGCTGGTGGCGCTGCTCACCGACGACGCGACGATGGTCTCGGACGGCGCCGGACTGGCCAAGCGGCTACTGCGGTACAACACGCGCGAGCGCATCGCCGCCTACGTGCGGGCCGGCTTCAAGCCCACGCCGGCGAAGCGGCGGCTGGCCGGCGGCTCCCCCGCGATCCACCTCGCGCTGGTCAACGGCTCCCCGGCCGCCCTCGCCGTGGTCGACGACCGGGTCGTGGGCGCCGTGTGGTTCGAAGTCAGCGACGGCAAGGTCGCGTCCCTGTGCGGCATCGCCGCCGCGGCCCGGCTCGAGCGCATCAATGAGGCCTGGCGGCAGCACGAACCCGAAGCGCCGGTCATCAGCGCGTGGTGAAACGCATGATGTCCAGAGCCACCGGAATCCAGTGACCTGAAGCAGGGGCCGAAGCACGTCGGCCTCCCGAACGAATCAGACTCGGCCATGCGCCCAGCCACGCGGATGCGATTCCCCTCGCGGCTGAAGTCAGGGGCTGAGGCCCCGGCGCTCCTCGCACGATTCGCTGAGCTCAGTCCCTCCCGACGATCGCCAAGCGCGCCGTCACCGCAGCGTCCACCCCCCGTCCACGCTCAAGTCGACCCCGTTGACCGACTGGTTGCCGAGCAGGAAGTCGACGGCGCCCACCACGTCCCGCATGGTTGCCAGCCGGCCCGTGGGCGTCCTGGCGACCAGGGCGTCGAGCGGCTTGCCCGACCAGAAGGGGCTGTCGCCCACGACCCCGGGGTGCACGGCGTTGACGCGGACCGGGGCGAGCTCGGTGGCAAGAGTGCGTACGAGGCCGGTGACGCCCGCGTTGACGGTGGCCACCGTGGTCGCGCCCGGGTAGGGGCGCTCCTTGGCCTGTCCGCCGAACAGCACGATGGCACTGTCGTCGTGCAGCCTGGGCCGCAGCGTGTGCACGACCTCCGTGTAGCCGACGAGCTTGAGCGTGACCAGGCGGACGGCCGCGTCGATGTCGTACTCGGTGACGCTGTTGCTGTCACGGGAGATCCCGACGAGGACGAGGTGGTCGACGCGCCCGACATCGGCCAGCGCCGGGGCGATCTCGTGCGGCCGGGACAGGTCGAGGGCGAGGCCGAGGGACGCGCCGGTCTCCTTGGCGGCGGTGGCGGCCCGACTTGCGTCGCGTCCGGTGAGTACGACCTCATCACCGTTCGCGGCGCGATGCCGGGCGTACTCCCAGCCGATCCCGGACGTACCGCCGATGACGACCACGCTGCTCATGGCTTCTCTCCCAACCTGGCCCGCAGATAGTCCCAGTCCCTGGTGAAGCGATAGGAGTGCCGCGACGGCGGCTGCGGCGCCTGCGTCTCCAGCCAACGCACCGGCCCCGTACCGGCGTTGGCGAAGCTGTGCACGCAACCGGCGCCCGCCCAGGCCGCGTCGCCCACGCCGAGCCGGTGGCGCTCGCCGTCGAAGGTGGCGTCCACGGTGCCCTCGACGATCAGATACGTCTCCTCGAAGGGGTGGTCGTGGCTGCCGGCGACGCCGTCGGGCGCGTACTGCACCATGAACATCGTCGAGGCGACCGCGCCCAGATCGCTGTCCACCATCATCTTCACGGTGATGCCGCTGTAGACGAGCAGCGCTGTCCGCATGCTGGCCGACACCGCGAGGAGGTCCTGGGACTGCTTGCCGGGGTCCATCTGGGCGGCCTCGAAGTGGCCGAACGAGCGGGTGCGCGGGTCGCGTGCGTCGATGCGGACCGGTTCGCGGGCGGGCAGTGCGGGCACGGCCTGGGTGTCGTAGCCGTAGCGGGCTCGCGGGACCGGCGCGAGCATGTCCGCCCAGCGCCCGACGGTGTCCCCGGCGCCGCGCCAGGCGTGCGGCACGCCCGTCGGCAGGAGTCCGTAGTCGCCTTCCTCCAGCAGGTACGAGCCCTCGGGTACGTCGAGGATGACCGTGCCCGACAGCATGTGAAAGGACTCCTCGTACGCGTTCACGTGGGCGCCGATCGCTCCGTCCGGCGCCAGTTCGCAGACGCCGAAGCCGCTGTGCACGGCGCCGTCCGCCTCGTCGACGACCGTCCGTCGTCTGAACCCGCTGCTGCTGTACGGCAGTTGGGTCGGGGCGGCGAACGTGGCGTCCGCCGCCCGCCGTACGGCGAAGTGGGTCATCCCCGCCCCTTCCTGCGCGCCCGCCGCCCGGACTCCCTCACGCCTGCTGCTTCTTCCCGGCCTCGACCGCCGCCATCAGCCGGTCGCGGGACTCCTCGACCAGGCGCCGCGCCCGCGCGGTGTCGGCGAGCAGCTTGCCGTCGCGCTTGCGGACCGTGCCGTCGACGATGACCGTGTCGACGTTGGACACGTCCGCGCACAGGGTCACTGCGGCGACCGGGTCGATGAGGGGCGCGATGTTGAGGGCCGTGGCGTCGATGGCGACGATGTCGGCGCGCTTGCCGGGGGTCAGTGAGCCGGTGCGGTGTTCGAGTCCCGCGACATGTGCGCCGTTGACGGTGGCGATCTCCAGCATCTGACGTGCGGTCAGCATCGTTGCGGGGACGGAAGTGTCGGCCTGCCAGCACTCGGCGTTCACCCGGGCGCGCTCGCCGCCGAAGGCCGCGCGGATCTGGGTGAACATATCGCCGGGCACGGTGGTGACCACATCGATGCTCAGGCTCGGCCGCAGCCCGTACTCGATCGCCTTCATGACGGGTGGCCAGCCGTGCCCCATCTGCTGCTCCACCTGCGGCGCGATGGAGACCGTGCCGCCGCTGTCGGCGACCATCCGCCACTCCTCCTCGCTGAAGTAGCAGCAGTGGACGTAGGTGGTGTCGGAGCCGAGCAGCCCGAGGTCGTGCAGCTGCTTGACCATCCCGAAGCGGCCCGCCAGTCGGCCCATGCCGACGTGCACGGTGATCGGGATGTCCAGTTCGCGCGCGAGCCGCCACTCGGCCTCGACGACGTCGTTGATGCAGAATCCCGGGCCGCGAGTGGCGAGCGCCATGGTCAACAGGCCGTCATCCGAGGCGAAGTGACGTTCCCTCACCCGTCGTACGTCGTCGGCCGGTATGGCGATCTTGCTGTCGAACCAGTAGTCGGCGAGCGAGGTGTTGGCGCTGCCGTACGCGTACTGGGCGCGGATCCCGGTCTCGCTCAGCGCCCGCACGGCGGCGTCGGGATGCTCGGGTGTGTTGTTGATGTGTGACCAGTCGACGAGCGTGGTGATCCCGGCGTTCAGGCACTCAAGGGAGCCCGCGAGGTTGCCCGCGTACACGTCCTCGGGGCCGTAGACGGGTGCGAAGGTGTCGAGGACTTCGACGAAGTAGTCGTCGAGGGTGGCGTCGGGCGCGCAGCCGCGGATGGGCGCCTCCCAGGTGTGGCGGTGGGTGTCGACGAAGCCCGGCACGACGATGCGGCCGGTCATGTCGAGGACTTCGGCGTCGACTTCGGCGTCTATCCGCGGCTCGACCGCCGTGATCTTCCCGTCCTCGATCAGTACATCGCCCTCGGGCAGGTCCCCGATGCCGGGGTCCATCGAGATCACGTGGCCCGAGCGCAGAAGCATCCGACTGGTCATCGGCCTTCCTCCCATGCTGTGTTCAGTACGCGGTGAGCCGCCGGACCGTCGTCACGACCTTGTCGGCGGTGGGGATGACCTGCTCTTCGAGCGCGTCCGCGAAGGGCAGCGGCACGCACTCGGCCGCGACCCGGCGTACGGGCGCGTCGAGGAGGCCGAATCCCTCATCGGCGACGACCGATACGAGGGTGCCGCCCCATCCGCCCTGGTAGGGGTTCTCCTCGACGGTCACGAGCCGCGAGGTCTTCGCAAGGGAACCGAGCACCGCGCGCGTGTCCAGCGGCACCAGGCAGCGCAGATCGATCACCTCGGCGTCGATGTCCTCCTCGGCCAGCCGTTCGGCGGCCGTCAGCGCCACGGGCACCATCGAGGCGAGGGCGACGAGCGTGACGTCGGCGCCTTCGCGTACGACGGCGGCCTGCCCCAGCTCGACGATGTGGTCCGGTGGCGCGGGCGGCCCCTTGGTCGCGAACAGTCCCTTGTGCTCGAAGAAGACCACCGGGTCGTCACTGCGGATGGCGGCGGCCATCATGCCGATCACGTCGGCGGGCGTGGCGGGTGCCGCGATCTTCAGTCCGGGGACGGTGAACGCCCAGTTCTCGGTGGCCTGGGAGTGCTGGGCGCCGAAGCCGAGACCGCCGCCGTTGGCCGTGCGGACGACGAGCGGCACGGTGACCTGACCGCCCGTCATGTATCGGACCTTGGGTATCTCGTTGGCGAGGTAGTCCCAGCAACAGGCCAGGAAGTCGGAGAACATGATCTCCGCGACGGGCCGCATCCCGGTCATCGCGGCGCCCATCGCCGCCCCGACGATGGCCTGTTCGGAGATCGGCGTGTCCCACACCCGCTCGGGCCCGAACTCCTTGTGCAGCCCGACGGTCGTCTTGAACACCCCGCCCGCCGCGCCGATGTCCTCCCCCAGGCAGACGACCGCGGGATCGCGCCGCATCTCGCGTGCGATGCCTTCGGCGACCGCTTCGCGATAGGTGATCACGTCCGCCACGCCGCACCTCCGTCGGCCCATACGTCGGTGAGCGCCTCCCGCGGATCGGGCGCGGGCGCCTGCTTCGCGGCCTCAACTGCCTGCTGTACGAGGCCGGTTGCGCGAGCGTCGGCTTCGGTGACCGCTTCCTCGGGGACGCCGAGTTCGGCGAGCCGCCCGCGGGCGAGGTCCAGCGGGTCGTGCTTCAGCCAGCGCTCGACCTCCTCGGCCGGCCGGTAGGTGGCCGGGTCGGTGCGGCTGTGGCCGAAGTGCCGGTAGGTCTGTGCCTCCAGCAGGCTGGGCCCGTCTCCCGCACGGGCCCGGTCCGCCAGCCGTGCCACCGCCTCCTGGACGAGGACCACGTCGTTGCCGTCGACGATCTCGCCGGGGATGCCGTACGCGGGCGCACGGTCCGCCGCGGGGTTCGCCACCGCGGTGACGTCGGCGATCGGCGTGTACTCCATGTAGAGGTTGTTCTCGCAGATGAACAGCACGGGCAGTTTCCATACGGCGGCCAGGTTCAGCGCCTCGTGGAAGGCGCCGATGTTGGTCGCGCCGTCGCCGAAGAAGGCCACCGCGATCTGCCCGGTGCCGCGCAGCCGGGCCGACCAGGCGGCGCCCACCGCCATGGGCAGATGGGCGCCGACGATGGCGTACGAGCCGAGCATGTTGTGCGACGCCTTGGTGAGGTGCATCGAGCCGCCCTTGGCCTTGCACAGGCCGGTGGCGCGGCTCATCAGTTCGGCGAGGCATTCCTCGGGGGTGGCGCCGCGGGCCAGGGCGTGGTGGTGGCCGCGGTAGGTCGCGAACACGTAGTCGTCGTCGCGCAGTGCCGCGCTCGCGCCGACGGCGATCGCCTCGTGGCCGGAGGCGAGGTGGGTGGTGCCCTTGACTAGGCCAGCCATGAACAGGTCGTGGGCGGCCTTCTCCGTACGCCGGATCACGGCCATCTGCTCGTAGAGCGCGAGGAGTTGACCCGCGTTCGTCGATGCCGCGCCGGTCATGACTCGCCCCTGCCCTCGGGGGTGTTGAGGTGGGACTGGGCCTCACGCCGGGTGTTGAGCGCGCCGCCGACCGTCCAGTACTTGCGGCCCGCGACGAGGAGTTCCTCGGCCGGGAACTTGGTGATCACCTCGCACCCGTCGGCGGTGACGACGACCTCCTCCTCGATCCGCGCCGCCGACCAGCCGTCCGCGGCCGGCCAGTACGTCTCCAGCGCGAACACCATGCCCTCTTCGAGGACTTCGGGATGGTCGAGCGAGACGAGGCGGCTGAAGATGGGCTTCTCCCAGATGGACAGGCCCACCCCGTGCCCGTACTGCAGCGCGAATGCGGCCGTCTCGTCGGGGAAGCCGAACTCCTCGGCGCGCGGCCACACTTGGACGATGTCGGCGGTGGTGGCGCCCGGCCGGACCAGGGCGATGGCCTCGTCCATGTAGGCGCGGCAGCGGACATACGCGTCGCGCTGCGCGGCGGAGGCGCTGCCGACGGCGAAGGTGCGGTAGTAGCAGGTGCGGTAGCCGAGGTGGCTGTGCAGGATGTCGAAGAAGGCGGGGTCGCCGGGGCGGATCAGGCGGTCGCTGTAGACGTGCGGGTGGGGTGAACAGCGCTCTCCCGAGATGGCGTTGACGCCTTCGACGTACTCGCTGCCCAGGTCGTAGAGGACCTTGCTGACGAGCCCGACGCACTCGTTCTCTCGCACACCGGGGCGCAGATAGCCGTACAGCTCCTCGTACGCCGCGTCGACCATCGAGCAGGCCTGGGTGAGCAGGGAGATCTCGTCGCCGGTCTTGATGCGGCGGGCCTCCAGGAAGACCTGCTGGCCGTCGACGACGTCGATACCCTCCTCCTTGAGGGCGTGCAGTACGGGCATCTCGGCCAGGTCGACGCCCAACGGCTCGCCCGCCAGGCCGTGTTCGCGCAGGATCTGGGCGATCTTGGCGGCGACGTCCTCGGCGATCCCGGCGGCCGGATGGAAGGCGCCGCGGAGGGTGGAGATGCCGGCGCGGGCTCCAGTGGGCGGGCCGCCCTTGCCGTCGCTGTAGTCCAGCCAGGGGTTGTAGAGCTGGTGGTGGCGGGCGGCGGAGCCGAAGTCCCAGACGACCGGTTCGCCGCCGCGGACGAGCAGCGCGAAACGGATCAGCTTGTCCATGGCCCAGGTGCCGATATGGGTGGACGACATATAGCGGATGTTGGAGAAGTCGAAGCTGAGCAGGGCGCCCAGCTCGGAACGATTCAGCGCGGCGTTCAACCGGGCAAGGCGCTCCTTGCGCAGCCGGTCGAGGTCGACGCGCTCTTCCCAGTCGACGGCGTTGGGCCCGAACGTACGGATCGCCATGGCGAACCTCCCCTTCGAGTGAACGACCGCCCGAGGAGAGTGTCAAGGCATACTGAACACAAACCAGACGCCGACGGCCGGTTCGTCGCCGTCGTTGCGATAGCGGTGCGGCGTCGTCGACTCGAAGGACACCGCGTCGCCCGGGCGGAGCGTGTACTCCTCGAAGCCGAGAGTGAGCACCAGCTCGCCGGAGGTCAGATAGCCGTACTCCGTGCCCGGGTGCCGCATCAGCCCGCCCGAGCCGGAGGAGGCGCCGCCGGGCCGGTAGGTCACCAGCAGAAAGTCGACGTCAGCGCCCGGAACATGACCGAGGCGCTCCCATACGACGCCCGAGTCGAGCTCAAGGACCTCCCGCTCCTCGGCCCTGACCAGCGGCCCGATCCGGTGGCCCGGGTCGGCGGCGAAGGCGGCGAGCGCGTGCAGGACGGTGCCGGGCGGACCGGCGACGGGCGAGGCGGGAGCCGGCGCCGGCGCGCTCTCCTCCCCGTCGAGGCCGTCGGAGCTGTCGAAGAGCGATTCGACGGGGATGGAGAGCGCGGTGGTGATCGCGTACAGCGTGCTGACGGACGGCTGGCTCTTCCCGGTCTCGATCTGCGAGATAAGGCTCGCGGACACGCCGATCTCCCGCGCCAGTCCGCGCAGGCTCATGCCCCGCGCGGTGCGCGCCTGCCGGATGCGCGCACCGACGGGCGGCACGACCACTGGGGACACGGCCGGCTCCTCTCACGGACATCGTTCGTTCCCACTGAACAGTTCCTAAGTTCCTATTGAACAGCGGGATCGAGCCGATGGGAGGGCCTGACCGAAAAGTGCCCCGCCTGTCCTACGAGGCGCTCGGCTTCCAGTCGCCCAGCCAGTCGCCGATCTCCTGGTCGGCGGCCTGGGCATCGGTCAGCTGGGGCCGGTCGCCACTCGCGGAGCCGGAGCCGGGGCCGGTGTTCTTGTACTCGGCGAACCGGTCGTCCTTCCACGAGAAGCCGCTCATGTCGGTCCACGGAGCGGACTTGATCGCGCTGCTCAGGGACGTGTTGCGGACCGTGGTCTGCGGGTCGAGAGCGGCGTCACCGCCCGCGTGCCAGGGGCGGCCCAGGTGGAAGCTGGAGGCGGACACATCGCCGTTGACGGTGCTGTTGGCAATCAGGATGCCCTTGCGGCCTGCGGCCGTACTGGGCGCCGTGACATACCCCGCCGAGTCGCCGTTCCACCGCTTCTTCAGCGTGATCACCGACTTGTTGATCACCGCGCTGGCCCGGCCGAAGATGAAGTCGACGTTCCCGACGATGTAGGAGTCGTTGACGTAGACCCGGCCGAGCTTGTCCTTGGACTGCGTGTCCAGCAGCAGCGTGTCCTGGTCACCGGTGACGATGACCCCGTCGAGGAAGATCTTGTCGGCGGCGGTGCGCAGGGCGACGGCCTGGTGTCCGTCCAGGCTCTGGTTCTTCGCCTCGTCGAAGTCGTTGGAGATGGTGAGGTTACGGGCCTGGAAGTTGTCGGCCTCGACGGCGACGCTCGCGCTTCCGCTGGTCCCGTAGTTCCCCGAACCGTCCGGCTTCGGCGTCCCCGAGGCGTTGTTGAAGACGATCACGGTGTCCTTGCGGCTGGCTCCCGTGCCCTGGAAGGTCACATGCGGCTTGTCGCGCGGGACCTTGACCAGTTCGCGGTAGGTGCCGGGCTTGATGGAGATGACGACCCGTGAAGTGTTGTTCGCCGGTACGGCGTTGACCGCGGCCTGGACGCTCTTGAACTGCCCGCTGCCGTCCTTGGCGACGGTGAGCGTGGTCGCGGCGGCGCCGGCCTTCGTCCCGGCACTCGCACTCGCCGTCGTACCGATTGAAGTCCTGGGCCCCGCACCAGACTTGAGCAGCGCCGGGACGTCGGCTGCCTTGTCGAGGCTGTACTTGTAGAAGCTCTTCGGGTCGAAAGCCGTGCCACCGCTCTCGTTACGGCCGCTGGTGCCGGAGAAGACGTTGCCGCGCTGGACCACTGCCGCGGTGCTGTCCTTGGTGACGGGGTTCTTGAGCCCCTCGAAGACGCTGTTCTCCAGCACCATCTTCGTCTTGCCGCGCGCGTAGTTGCCGTAGGACGTGGTGATGTCCGTGTTCGGCACGTCCTGCAGATAGTTGTTGTAGAGGTGCGCGTGGGCCACGTTGTCGGTGGACGGGTTGCGCTGCTCGGTCTCGCGGAACCAGTTGTGGTGGATCGTGAGGTCGGCGGTCGTGTTCTCGGTCCAGCCGATGCCGAAGGTCTTGTTGTTGTCGCTCAGCTTGTTCCAGGACACCGTCACGTTGGTGGTGTCCTTGCGGCTGTCGATCAGGCCGTCGGCCATGTGCCGCAGGTCGTTGTGGTCGATCCAGACGTGGTGCGCGCCGTCCATCTGGATGGCGTCGAAGTCGTGGTCCTTGTCGTTCCACTCACCGGCGTACGAGTCCCGGATCGTCAGGTTGCGGATGATGACGTTGTGGACGCCCTGGCCCAGGAAGAAGCCGCCGCCGACGATCTGCCCGGAGGTGCCCGAGCCCACGATCGTCTTGTCCGAGGCGACCTTGATCTCCTTGCCCTTGGGGTTCATGTTGATCGTGCCGGCCACGACGATGACGTACGGCTCCTTGGCCGTCGCGTACTTCTCCAGATCGGCGAGGGTCTTCACGGTGACGGTCTTGCCGTCCCGGCCGCCGTAAGTGCCCTTCTGCCCCTGCGAGTTGACCGACGCGAAGCCGTCGGCGACGTCATCGGCCCACGCCGGGGCCGCGGTCGCCGCCGAGGCGCTGCGCTGCGCGTCCTCGCCGAACACACCCAGATCCGTGCCGTACGCCATGCCCGCCGCCGCGGCCACCGCAATCGGGATCCCGATCGACAGACCGACCTTGCGCCTGCGGTGCCGCGCCTTCTGCTGCTTCGCTTCCATTACTTCAACCGCCCTGGTGACATGAAGTCGTGCATTGCCGCAAGGCAGTTGCCGCTCTGGGTGAAGAGGTTGCCGCATTTCCTGCCGCGAAATTTTCGACACGTCCTAGCCGCGCGGAGGGCATCGGCGCCCTGTCAGTGCCCCATGAGAAACTCGGCGTGTGATCGTCGAACGCGCGTACGCACATGTGCCCACGTACGAGGCTGACAAGTGGCCCTGGTCCGTGCCCTGTGTTCGTCGGCTTCTGGCGGACGGGCTGCGGTTCACCGCTCCGGTGACCTTCCTGGTCGGGGAGAACGGTTCGGGCAAGTCGACACTGGTCGAGGCCCTGGCGGAGGGCTTCGGGCTGGACTCCTGGGGCGGCTCGCACGACTGGCGTTATGCGAGCCGCCGCGGCAAGTCGGTGCTGGGTGAGCGGATCCGGTTCGACGCGGCGCCGGGCGGACGGCGCATGCTGGGCAGTTGGTCCGCCCGCAAGGGGTTCTTTCTGCGGGCCGAGACGGCGATGGACGCACTGCGCCGGGAAGGGTTCACTCCGGATTCCGTCAGCCACGGCGAGGGCTTTCTGGCGGCGTTCCGGGGGAAGTTCCTCCAGCCCGGGCTGTATGTGATGGACGAGCCGGAGGCGGCGCTGTCGTTCTCGTCCTGCCTCGAACTGCTCGGCCATATCGACCAGTTGACGCAGCAGGGCGGCCAAGTCATCTGCGCCACCCACTCTCCGCTGCTGACGGCGCTGCCCGGTGCGGACATCGTCGAGGTCGGCGAGCACGGCATGCACCGGATTCAGTGGGACGAACTCGCCCTGGTCGACCACTGGCGCCGCTATCTCACCGACCCGCAGGCCTATCTACGGCATGTCCTCGACTGACCGCCCGTCAGCCGCCTCCACCCAGAACCGCTCCAACACGGCAGCCGCGGTGTCGGGGTCCTCCAGCATCCACCAGTGGCCCACTCCCTCGAGCCGCTCGGTGCGGGCGCCGAGGCGGGCGGCCGTCTCGTCGGAGGCCGCCAGGTCGTCGAAGGGGTCGAGCACGGCCTGGAGTACGAGCCCCGGCGCGGAGGCGGGCCCGGAGAACTCTGCCGTCGCGCGGGCATACGGGTTGGGCATCGCCGAGCGATAGAGGGCCAGGATGCACGCGGCCATGGTGGCGTCGAGCCGCTCACCCAACGCTTCGGCGTCCTCGGCGGGCACACCGGCCCCCTTGAGCTGCGCCGCGGGGCTCTCCGGGCTGCCCGGAGCGGCCTCGACCGATGCCTTGGCCCACTGCTCTCCCGCTCCCGGCGTCTGCCAGAGCTGAGCGAACTCATGCCAGACGTAGTCCGGGTGCAGGATCCCGGCCACGTCCATCGCCCAACTCCGCACGGGAAGAGCGGAGTTCGCGGCGGCCCGCGCCACGAACAGCGCACCCCAGTCGTGCCCGACCAGGTCGATCGGCCCGTCGACCTCGCGCAACGCCCGCTCCAGCCACTGGCCGTACTCGTCCATGGTCGCCCCGAAACCGTTCGGAGTCGGCACGCCGAACCCCGGCAGATCCAAGGCGATCGAGTCGGTCGAGAGGCGCGCACGAAGCCGGTCCCACAACTGACCGGTCTCGGGCACACCGTGAACGAACACTGCGGTCATGTCGACCCTTTCCCCGGTCCACCGTCCCGTACGGGGACCGCGACTACACACCGTAGGCCCCCACATGCGATCCCCACCGGCACATCTGGAGGGACGGCCGGATGAGCACCGTACGAAATCGACTCTGGATGTGTAGTCTAGGAACTGGACTGGAAGTCCAGACCCGATAGGCCCCTCCATCCAGAACCTGGAGCACGCGATGTCCGCCACCGACGAGCAGGACGCGATCATCGCCGCGCTCACCCCCGTCATCGACGGCATCGCGGCGACACTCGGCTCGTTCTGCGAGGTGGTCGTGCACGACTTCCGGCGGCCGGAGAAGTCCGTGGTCGCCATCGCGGGCTCGGTGACCGGGCGCGCCGTCGGCGGGGCGATGAGCGAGATCGGAATGGGCATCCTGGCCCGTGGCGACGAGGCGAGCGACGAGTTGAACTACCTCACCCGCACCCCGACAGGGAAGATCGTCAAGTCGTCGACGATGGTGCTGCGCGACTCCACCGGCACGGTGTTCGGCGCCCTGTGCGTCAATCTCGACATCACCGCCGTCAATCAGGCGCACGCCCTGATCGGCGAGCTCGCGGGTGTCGCCGCCGGACCGGCCGTGCCGACCACGACGTTCGGCAACGACATCGGCTCCGTCGTGGACGCCATCGTCGACAGCCATCAACTGCGGCAGAACAAGACCTGGTCGGAACTCGACCGCGCCGGCCGCCTCGAGTTGTTCCGCAGCCTGGACGAGCGCGGCGTCTTCGCCGTACGACGCGCGGTCGAGCAGGTCGCCACCCGGCTCGGCATCTCGCGCGCCTCCGCCTACAACTACCTCTCCGACGCCAGAGCGGCGCCTCCCGTGTCCACGGCCGACGGAACCGAGCCCGACACCACACACCACCCCGACGGAGCGAAGCCATGACGCACACTCCCCCGGTCAACCTCGACGACGTCCGCGACGCCGCCGCGCAGATCAAGGGCGTGGCCCACCGGACCCCCGTACTGCGTTCGCGCACGCTAGACGCGCTCGTCGGCGCCCAGGTCTTCCTGAAGTGCGAGAACTTGCAGCGCATCGGCGCGTTCAAGTTCCGCGGCGCCTACAACACCGCGTCCCGCCTGTCGCCAGAGCAGCTGGCCAAGGGCATCGCCGCGTACTCCTCGGGTAACCACGCCCAGGCCGTCGCCCTCGCCGCACGGGAGTTGGGCACGACCGCGGTGATCCTCATGCCGGAGGACACGCCGCAGTCCAAGCTGGATGCCACCGCCGGTTACGGCGCGGAGATCGTCACGTACGACCGCTACACCGGCGACCGTACGGCCATCGGCAAGGCCCTCGCCGCCGATCGCGGCCTTGCGCTCATCCCGCCGTACGAGCATCCGCAGGTGATCGCGGGACAGGGCACCGCGGCCCTCGAACTGATCGAGGAGGCCGGGGAGTTGGATGCTCTGATCACGCCCGTCGGCGGGGGCGGGCTGATCGCGGGCAGCTCCACCGCGGCCAAGGGCCTGCACAGCGGGATCCGGATGATCGGTATCGAGCCGGAGGCCGGGGATGACACCAAGCGGTCCCTCGAGGCCGGTCGGCGCGTCTCCATCCCGGTGCCGCGCACGATCGCCGACGGCCAGGCCATCGAGACCCCAGGCGAGCTGACGTTCTCCGTCAACCAGCGCCTGGTCGACGACATCTTCCTGGTGACCGATGACGAGATCCGTGACGCGATGCGGTTCGCCTTCGAGCGACTGAAGATCATCGTCGAGCCCAGTGGCGCCACTCCACTGGCGGCCCTGCTGGCCGGTCGCGTCGAGCGGCTCCCGTCCCGCGTCGGCGTGATCATCTCCGGCGGCAATATCGGCGTCCGGCGCTTCGCAGAACTGTGCGGGAGCGGAAGCTGAGTGGCGGAAAGTATGATCAGCGAATGTCTGACATGACCGAAACCACGCCCGGCTGGCTGAGTCCCGACGAACTCGAGCATGCGCGCGCCCGTATGCCGATCCTGTACGTCGAGGCCGTACCCGTGAGAGTCGACGACAGCGGCGAAGTCACCAGCATCGGGCTCCTGCTGCGCATCGGGCCGGACGGAACGGTCAGCCGCACCCTCGTCTCCGGCCGCGTACTGCACCACGAACGCGTCCGGGACGCCCTCCTGCGCCACCTGGAGAAGGACCTCGGCCCGATGGCACTGCCCCAGGTGCCGGCATCCCTGCAGCCCTTCACCGTCGCCGAGTACTTCCCGACGCAGGGGTTCACGCCGTTCCACGACCCGCGCCAGCACGCGGTCGCCCTCGCCTACATCGTCCCGGTGACCGGCGACTGCCGTCCCCGCCAGGACGCGCTGGACCTGGTCTGGTTCAGCCCGCAGGAGGCCGCGGCGGAGCTGGTCAGGACCGAGATGCCGGGCGGGCAGGGAGTGCTTCTGCAGCAGGCCCTCGCCCATGTCGGCTGCCTGCCATAAAGGATGCCGCGACGCCCTGAAGGATCCCGAGAGCGTTTACATGGACGCCGAAGTCCCCGGCCGGGCGAGGTAGGAGGACTCGACGGCGTCCAGGTTCTCGCGGAGCTCCCGCGGGGTGCCGGTCATCTCGATGCGGCCCCGGCGCAGCACGTACACCCGGTCCGCGATGTCCAGCACCTTGCGTACGTGCTGCTCGACCAGCAGCGCCCCGAGGCCCCGGTCGGCGGCTTCGCGTACCGCGCGCAGCAGACGCTCGACCACCAACGGGGCGAGCCCGAGCGACAGTTCGTCGGCGAGGAGCAGCCGGGGCGACCGGCACAGGGCGCGCGCCAGTGAGAGCATCTGCTGCTCGCCGCCGGAGATCATGCCCGCCCCGGTCCTGAGCCGTTTCTCCAGTTCGGGGAAGAGCTCCAGGGCACGGGCCGTCTCCACCCGGCCGACCCGCAGGTTCTCGGCCACATCGAGCCGGGTGAAGACCGCGCGCTCACCGACGTAGGCGAGGCCCTGCCGGGCCCGGCGGTGCAGCGGCGCCCGGCCCACACCGCCCAGCCAGCGCACCTCGCCGCTCATCGGCGCCAGATCGCCGGCGAGCACCCGCAGCGTCGTCGTCTTGCCCGCCCCGTTGGGCCCCAGCAGCGCGACGACCTCACCGGGCCGCACCTCGATGTCGAGGTCACGCACGACGGGCTGGGTGCCGTACCCGGCGGACAGGGCGCGGGTCGCGATCAGGGCTTGACCGGACGCCTCGGGCGAGGCGCCGGTGCGGTCGGGTGCGCTGGTGGCCACAGGACTTCTCCTTCCGTAATTGCCGCTTTCGCGGACAGTGCGGTTTCGTTCAGCCGGACGACGCGGCCGTCAGGGCCTTTCGCATGTCGACGAAGTCCGACCCCGACTCGGCCCACTCGATCTTGCCGTCCTTCAGCACCAGCTCAGTGGCGGTGGTGTTGTGGATCCGGTTCAGCCCCTTCATCGGCAGCGCGGTCGCGTCCGTCCAGGTAAGCGGCGGAGTCAATCCCCCCGTGTCGATGCCCTTCGACGTGTTGAGCTCCTTCACCAGGGCCTTGGAGGTGATCTCCGGCAGCTTCCCGGCCGCCTCGCTGAAGACCTTGAACGCCACCCAGGTCGTCGCGTTGGCCCCGTTGGAGAGGTCGACATCCTTGCCTTCGAGGGCGGAGACGGCGTCCTTCCAGGCGGGGTCGGAGAGGGGCGGGTAGTAGCCGGTGATGGCGGAGCCGTCCAGCGGGCTGCCGCTGCCGCCGGTGGTCGCGGCCAGCTCGGGGGTGAGGTTGCCGACGACGCTGCCGAGTTCGGTCTTGGCGCCGGACTGCACATACGCCTTCACGAACAGGTCCGAGTGCGTGCCCAGGATGACGCTCACGCAGTCGCTGTCCCTGGTCGCGGCGGCCACCTGCGGGGCGAGGTCGGTGGCGGTCACCGGCACCTTCAGGTCCTTGGGCGGCTTACCGCCGGCGGAGGTCGCGCCGAGGCCGAGGAACTGGCTGACGATCGCTGCGGCGGCGACGTCGTAGCGCACCCCGGAGATCTTCTCGCAGCCCGCCTCCACCAGTTGCTGTCCGTGCGCGGCGAAGACCACGGGGGTGCCGCCGTTGACCGGGAAGGACAGCGGGTTGGAGAACTCCGCGGCCGACACTCCGGTCCCGCCGATGTAGGGGATGCCGGCCTTTTCGAGGATCGGCATGTAGCGGTCTCCGGCGAGGCTGTACGAGCCGACCACCGCGACCACTTTCTCGCTGACCGCCTGCTGGGCGCAGTTCTCGGCCTCGTCGGGGTCGTTCTTCTCGTTGCAGGTGAGGACCTTGAGCGGGCCGCCCTTGATGCCGCCGTTCGCGTTGATCCACTTCTCGTACGCCTGGGCTGTGATCCGGACGCCGGGCTGTGCGCTGCCCTGGGTGTTCTCCGGTGCCCAGACCATCACCTTGACCGGTGCGCCGGTCAGTGCGGACGCGGCGGCCGCGCTGCCGGTGGGCTCCTCCTCGGCACCACCGCCGCAGCCGGCGGCGAGCAGGGCTCCGGTCATCGCGAGACAGCTCGCTGCGGTACTTCTGCGTCGGCGTGGGTTGTTCATGTTTCCTCCGCGAAGACTCGCGCCCCGGACGGGCGACGTTGAAGACGCGACCAGCATGGAGCGCGAAGTGTGGTTAGAGAAGTACTCTTGCCACAATTATTTAAATAAATGTGCTGTACGGTCTTGCCGCAGCATCGGGCGTTCGCTACTCATGGAGCCCTGGAGGTTCATCTGGTGGACGACATCCTGCGCTTCGCGCTTCTGGGCCTCGGGCTCGGTGCGCTCTACGCGCTCACCGCACAAGGCATCGTGCTGATCTACAGAGGCTCCGGCGTCCTGAACTTCGCGCATGGCGCGATCGGGATGACCGCCGCCTATGTGCAATGGGAGCTCGCCACGCAGCACGGCGTGCCCTACTGGACCGCCGTCGGGTGCGGGGTCCTGGTGGCCGGGCTGCTGGGGGTGCTCACTCATCTGCTGGTGATGCGCCCGCTGCGCCGGGCCTCCTCACTGGCCCGGCTGGTCGGCACCCTGGCGGTGTTCATCGTGCTCACCGCCGCCGCCGTGAAACGGTACGGCGACAGCGTGCAGCTCGTGCCCGGCAAACTGCCCTCCGACCTGGTGGAAGTGGCCGGGGCGACGGTGTCCGAGGACCGGATCTGGCTGCTCGCCATCGCGATCGCCATCACCGTCGCGCTCCATCTCCTCTACAAGCGCAGCCTGTTCGGGCTCGGCACCACGGCGGTCGCGGAGAACCAGAGCGCCGCCTCCTCGCTCGGCTGGTCCGCGGATCTGATCGCCGCCGCCAACTGGGGGCTCGGCTCGGCACTCGCGGGGCTGACCGGCATCCTGATCGTTCCGGTCATCGGCCTGTCCGTGAGCGGCCTGACCACGCTTCTGCTGAGCGCGCTGGCCGCCGCCCTGGTCGGCAGGTTCTCCTCGTTCCCCGTCACCCTGGCGGGTGGCCTCGTCATCGGCATCGTGCAGTCCGAACTGACCCGCTTCGGCACGGACGTCACGGGCCTCGCCGGGTCGGTGCCGTTCCTCGTCATCGCCGTGGTCCTGGTGGCCCGCGGCCGGGCGCTGCCGCTGCGCGGCACGTTCCTCGACCGGCTGCCGGCGCTCGGCACCGGACGCGTGCGGCCGGTGGCACTGGCGGTCGCCGTCGCGGTCGCCCTGCTGCTGGTGGCGCTGTCGACGCCACAGTGGGCCGACGCGATCACCAACACCCTGGTGCTCTCCCTGATCATCCTGTCGATCGTGGTGGTCACCGGCTACGCGGGACAGGTCTCCCTCGCGGCGTACGCCCTCGCCGGAACCGGCGCCTTCATCGCGGGGCACGCGGTCGCCGACTGGGGCTGGCCCTTCGAACTCGCCCTGTTGGCAGGCGTGTTGGGGACCGTACCGATCGGCCTCCTGTTCGCGCTGCCCGCGGTCCGCACCCGTGGAGTCAACCTCGCGATCATCACCCTCGGCCTCGGCACGACGCTGGAGGTGATGGTCTTCCAGAACACCGACCTGGCCACCACCCCCGGCAGCGACGGCATCGCGGTGGGCAAGCAGACACTCTTCGGTATCGACATCTCCGGTGTCGACCATCCACAGCGGTACGCGGCCCTGGTGCTGCTCCTCTTCGTCGGAGCCGCGCTGGTGGTGGCCAACCTCCGGCGCAGCCGGACCGGCCGCCGGCTGATCGCGGTGCGCGCCAACGAGCGGGCCGCCGCCGCTCTCGGTATCGGCGTCCGCGCCACGAAGCTGTACGCGTTCGGGGTGTCGGCGGCGATCGCCGCGCTCGCCGGGGTCCTCACCGGCTTCCGCTCGACCTCGGTGGTCTTCACCGACTTCGCGAGCTTCGACTCCATCACCGCGCTCGGCCTCGCCGTCATCGGCGGCGTCGGCTTCCTCGTGGGCCCGCTGTTCGGCGCCACGTTCGCCGCGGGCACGGTCGGCGCCCGCTTCGGGGATCTGGTGGTGCCGGGGCTGAGCGAGTGGATGCCGCTGATCGGCGGGATCATCCTGCTGCTCACCCTGGTGGGCAACCAGGACGGCATCGGGCAGGGGCTCGGCAAGCAGACGGCGGCAGTCGAGCGCAAGCTGCTCCGGAAGCGCTCCGACGACCGGGCGGCGGGCCCGCAGGCGACGCCTCCCGAGTCCGTGCCGGACGCCCACCGTGCGGCGCCCCTCCCCCTCCGCGTCACCGGCCTGACCGTGCGCTACGGCGGTGTCGTCGCCGTCGACGACCTCTCCTTCGCCATCGAGCCCGGCCGGGTCACCGGCCTCATCGGCCCGAACGGCGCGGGCAAGACCTCCGCCATCGACGCGGTCACCGGCTTCACCCGGCCCGCCTCCGGGGCCGTACACCTCGGCGACCGGGACCTGACCGGCACCTCCGTGCACCTGCGCGCCCGCGCGGGCCTGAGCCGGTCCTTCCAGTCACTGGAACTCTTCGAGGACATGACCGTCCTGGACAACCTGTACGCCGCCTGCGACCGGCCCGGCCCGTGGACGTACCTCAAGGATCTGATACGTCCCGGAAGCCGCCCTCTGCCCGGCCAAGTGCTCGTCGCGGTGCGGGAGTTCGGGCTCGAGAGCAGCCTGGACCGTTCGGTGGGCGACCTCTCGTACGGGGAGCGACGGCTGCTGGCCATCGCCCGGGCGGTGGCGACCTCACCGTCCGTCCTCCTGCTCGACGAGCCGGCGGCCGGCCTTTCGGACGACGAGACCCGCGAACTGGCCCGCCTGGTACGGCGGCTCGCCGAGGAGTGGGGTATGGGGGTACTGCTCGTCGAGCACGACGTCGACATGGTCATGAGCGTCTGCGACCAGGTCGTCGTCCTCGACTTCGGCCGCCGGATCAGCGTCGGCACCCCGGACGAGGTACGCGCCGATCCGGCCGTGCGGGCGGCCTACTTGGGCGACCTGTCGCCGGAGGAGGCCGAGGAAGCGGTGCCCGGGGCGGAGGGGGATCCGGTGAGCGCTTAGGTGCGCGCGCAGGCGGTGGACACCGAGGCCACCGCCTGCGACGGGTCACGGACCAGCCGCAGGCCTCACCCGAGCTTGATCGTGATCTAAATCACGGCGAGCCCTGGCATCGGGAAGCGGAAGCCCGAGCGTCCTCTCAGCCATATTCCGACAGGAGCCACGGCGGTACAGCCGCCTGGCTACGAGGCTGGGGGAACCAACGTTGCGCCGTGGATACACGTGGGTGGACCGCGAACTGGCTCGAATGGACCCGGAGACCGACTGGGAGCGGATGATCTCCCTCTACGTCAGCCACCGCGTCCCAGAGTTCGCCCTGGCGATGATGGTCTATCCGGGCACCATGCGCATGATGCAGCCGAGTATGGGGGCCGCCACCCTGGCCCACACCTCGAAGCTGGAGACGAGACCCATCCGGCGTTTCCAGGACGGCAACGACTTCCTGATGGCCTGGATGGTGGACGGCTTATCCAGCGCGGCGGGCCGCAAGGCCGCCGCACGGCTGAACCGCATCCACCTGAGCGTAGCCCGCAGAACCCCGCACCTGCCCGGCAACTTCGACCACATCGACGACTTCGTCTATCCCCTGGTCCTGCTGGCCACGTTCGGCGACCGCCTGCAGACCTCGCTCGGCCTGCCCGGCATGAGCGAACACATGAAGATCGCGTGGCACCCCTGGGCGCAGGCACTCTTCCGCCTTCTGGAACGCGAGTCCGGCCCCTTGGCCGACGAGGCGTTCCCGGAGGACTGGAACGCGATGACCGAGTTCGCCTTGAAGTTCGACTCCCGTCCGTACCAACAGACAGAGTCCGGCCATCGTGTGGCGACCGCGATGATGGACTTCTTTGCCGAGCGCTGGTTCCCTGCACCCTTCCGGGCGTTCGGCAGGGACCTGACCCGGTACCTCGCCGGCGAGCGGGTCTGCCGACTCCACCGGATCGGCTGGATCAGCCCCCGCCGCGAGCGTGTCGTCCGCCTCTTCCTGAAGTCCGCGTTCCGCGCTCAGCGCCTTCTGCCCGACTACCGCACACCGCTTCCCGAGCGCCTCCAGCGGACCCGGCGCACCAAGGCACAACTCAAGAAGCTTGAGCCCTAAGGGAGTTGAGGGTCTGGGGGCGAGCTTGTCGAGATCGGCCATGGTGTTACGCCTCGGCCTGAGGCTCAGCGGTCATGACCGGGCGGAGGCCCGGTGAGTGTCGAGAGGAGGGCGGGCGGGCCCTGGACGGCGGTGCGCTGCATGTGGTGCAGCACGCCGCGGATGCCGCCGAGTTCCTCGCCGCCGCCCGCCCGGCCGGGGCCGCCGTGCACGGCGTGCGGGAGCGACGAGCCATGGCCGGTGGACTCCCCGGCATCGGTGCGGTCGAGGAGCAGCAGGCGACCGTGCCAGGGGGCGGCCCCGAGTACGGCCTCGCGGGCGAAGCCGGGGTCGTGGGTGACGACCGAGCCGACGAGGCTGCCCTCGCCGCGTGCGGCCAGCGTGACCGCGTGGGCGGCGGTTCCGTCGTACGGCAGCAGGGTGCTGACGGGGCCGAACGCCTCGACCTCGTGCGGCTCGGCCCGGTCGGGGTCGTCGCAGCGCAGAAGCAGCGGCGGGAGGAAGGCGCCGCGTTCCCGGTCACCGTCCAGGACTTCGAACCGGTCCGGGTCGCCGTGGACGAGGCGGGCCGCCGCCGTGAGCGCCTTGAGCGCGCGCAGCACCTCCTCCCGCTGCCCGAGGCCGGCCAGAGGGCCCATGGTGACCGTGGGATCGGCGGGGTTGCCGACACGCAGGTCGGCCAGCTCGGCGCAGACAGCTTCCTGTACGGCGTCGATGAGTCCGGCGGGCACCAGAGCGCGGCGGATCGCGGTGCACTTCTGCCCGGCCTTGACGGTCATCTCGGTGACCAGGGTCTGCGTGAACAGGTCGAACTCGGGGGTGCCGGGCCCGGCGTCCGGGCCGAGAACTGCGCAGTTCAGGGAGTCGGCTTCGGCGTTGAAGCGGACGGCGCGGCCGGCGACGGCCGGGTGGCTGCGCAGGGTGCGGGCGGTCGCGGCGGATCCGGTGACGCTGAGCACGTCCTGTCCCGTGAGCGCGTCGAGGATGCCGTCCGGTGGGGCGCAGATCAGCTGGACGGCGCCTTCGGGGAGGATGCCGGACTCGATGATGCGGCGGAACACCAACTCCGTCAGATAGGCGGTCTGGCCCGCGGGTTTCACCACGGACGGCAGGCCCGCCAGCAGAGCCGGCGCGAGCTTTTCCAGCATGCCCCACACGGGGAAGTTGAACGCGTTGATCTGCACGGCCGCGCCCTGCCGCGGCACATGGACGTGGCGTAGCGCGAAGGTGCCCTGTTTGCCGATCGGTTCCATGTCGCCGTCGGGCAGGACATGACCATCGGGCAGCTCTTTGGTGCCCTTGCCGCCGTAGACGAAGAGCACCCCGATGCCGCCGTCGACATCGAGCACGGAGTCGCGGCGGGTCGCTCCGGTGCGGGTGGACAGTGCGTGGAACTCGTCCGTGTGCGCGGCGAGTTGCTTGCCGAGCGCCTTGAGCAGGCCGGCGCGCTGGTGGAAGGTCAGCTCGCGCAGGGCCGGGCCGCCCACCTCCCGCGCATGGCGCAGCGTGGCGGCGGCGTCGACGGCTCGCTCCGAGAGCCGGGCCACCTCGACGCCGGTCGCCGCGTCCAGCAGGGGACGCCCCTCGTCGGATGCCTCGTACCAGTCACCGGCGAGGTAGCTGTGCAGTTTCGCGGCCACGGCGGGTCCACCTTTCGCGTCCCGGTCGGCGGCCCGCCGACGCGACAGACACTCTACTAATAATTTCTGTAACGACAAGATATTGTGTAAGGAAGGGCGAGACCTCCAGAGAGGCGCGGCTCCGGGCCGTACTGCCGGAGCGCCCTGGATACGCTGATGACGTCGATGTCACGCGGTCGATGTCACGTGACGGCGTGATACATCGGATCGGACGGCAGCAAGGGAAGTGAAGGACGATGGTGGATCGTGCGGCGCGCGGACCGGGCCGGAGGGTGCGCCCCGACCGGGCCGCGGCGGGGAGCGCACGGCCGGTGGTCAGCCGGCGCCGGGAGGTCGGTGACGTCAGTGCGCGGTCGCTGCTGATGACCATGCTCGGCGAGTACGTACTGCCCAAGGGCACCCCGGTGTGGACCTCCGCGCTGGTGGACGCGCTGGCGATGTTCGGTGTCGAGGAGAAGTCGGCCCGCCAGTCGCTCGCCCGGACCGCGGCAGAGGGCTGGCTGGCCTCCGAGCGGATGGGACGCCGCGTCCGCTGGGCGCTCACCCCGCCGGGGCGGCGGATGCTGACCGAAGGCGCGCAGCGCATCTACGACTTCGGCAGCGGGGAGCACACCTGGGACGGCACCTGGCTGGTGGTCCTCGTCTCCGTGCCGGAGGCCAAGCGGGATCTGCGGCACCGGGTGCGCACCCGGCTCACCTGGGCCGGCTTCGGCTCTCCGGAGCCCGGGGTGTGGATCACGCCCCACGCCGACCGTGAGGCGGAGGCGCTCGGCGTCCTGAAGGAACTCGGACTCGCCGACGACGCGATGTCCTTCACCGCCACGTACGGCGCTGTGGGCAGTGAGGCGGCCATGGTGGCCCGAGCCTGGGACCTCAGCGAGGTGGAGGACCGCTACGAGGCGTTCATCGACGAGTTCACCGGGCTGCGCCCCGCTGACGGTGACGCCGTCCTGCACGCACAGACCATGCTGGTGCACGAGTGGCGCCGCTTCCCCTTCCTCGATCCGCGGCTCCCGTCGAAGCTGCTGCCTCCGGGCTGGAGCGGGGCCAAGGCAGCCGACCTCTTCCACAGCAGGCACGCCGAGTGGAATCCGGTCGCGCTGCGGCGCTGGGAGGAACTGGCCGAGGGGCACGGCGAGAAGTGAGAGCGCGCGGAAGACCTTGACCGCGTTGCCGGACAGGACGTGCGCGTCGACCACATCTCGCCGTCGATCACGGCGCCTCCCTCACAGGGTGCTCAGCCGCGTGGGTCGTACCCGGCGACGAGTTCGGTGTCCGTGCCGACCGGGCCGTGGCCGGCGGCGCCGCCCGGCAGGCCGATCGGCTCGTCGCGGCCGGGCAAGGGGGCGGTGAAGAACCGCTTGTTGTCGGCGACGAAGTCCTTCAACTCCGGTGGCACCCTGCGGTCCTGGGAGATCGCCTCGACCGGGCAGACGGGTTCGCAGTTGCCGCAGTCGATGCATTCCATCGGGTTGATGTAGAGCTTGCGGTCGCCCTCGTAGATGCAGTCGACCGGGCATTCCTCCATGCAGGAGCGGTCCATGATGTCGATGCACGGCTCGGCTATGACGTAGGGCATGGATGATCGGTCCTCTTCGGTGCTACGCGGCGGCGGGGGCCGCTGTGGGGACGTCGGTGGAGTGGCCGGGGAACACCGGCTGTTCGGGGTCGATGTGGTGCGCGGCGTTGTTGACGGCGGTCGCGGCCTCGCCGAAGCCGACCGCGATCAGCCGTACCTTGCCGGGGTAGTCGTTGATGTCCCCGGCCGCGTAGATCCCGGGGACGGACGTCCGCATCGCCGGGTCGACCGGGATGTGGCGCCGGTGGGCGATGTCGATGCCCCAGCCGAGCAGCGGGCCGAGGTTGGCGGTGAAGCCGAGGGCGGCGATGATCCCCTGGCAGGGCAGGCGGTACGTCTGCCCGTCGCGCCGGGTGATCTCCACGGCCTCGATGTCCCTGCCGTCCCCGCCGTCGCCGATGACCTTCGTCAGCTCGGCTTCGGTGAGGATCTCCACGCCCGCGGCCCGTACGGCGGCCACGGTGGCCGGGTGCGCGCGGAAGGTGTCGCGGCGGTGGACCAGGGTCACGGAGGCGGCCAGCGGGTGCAGGGTGAGTGCCCAGTCGAAGGCGCTGTCACCGCCCCCGACGATCACCACGTCCCGGCCCGCGTAGTCGTCCGGCCTGCGCACGAAGTACGCCAGACCGGCTCCCTCGTACGCGGCGGCGGCCGGCAGAGGGCGGGGCGTGAAGGTGCCGATGCCGCCGGTGACGATCACGGCCCTGGCCCGCACGCGCGCCCCTTGGTGCGTGGTCACGACGAAGGCACCCTCCGTGGTCCGCTCCATCGTCTCGGCCCGGTGGCCGAGCAGGTAGCACGGGTCGTACGGTGCGGCCTGCTCAAGGAGCCGGTCCACGAGCTCGCGTCCCCGTACCGCCGGGAATCCGGCGATGTCGAAGATCTGCTTCTCCGGGTACATGGCGTTGATCTGGCCACCGGGCTCGGGCAGCGAGTCCAGCACCGTCACCGACAGACCGCGGAAACCGGCGTAGTAGGCGGCGAACAGGCCGGTGGGGCCGGCTCCCACGATGAGCAGGTCCGTGTGGCGATCCGCAGGGGGCGGGGGCATGCGCGGTTCTCCTTCGGGATGATCAGCCCCTTGGGGTCCCTCCGCTCGAGCGAAGCCGAGAGTGGGGGAGGGTAGGGGCTGTCTCTTATACACA
>NZ_JAAKZX010000090.1 GCF_011045025.1 Streptomyces ureilyticus | reverse complement strand
GCCAGCAACCGCCCCACCGGCTCGTCCGCCAGATCCCGCCGCATCAGCAACGCGCCCCCCGCTTCCCCCAAGTCCCCGGTGTTCAGGGCCAGTACCGAGGCCGTCCGGTCGCCGGACAACGGCAGCGTCGTACGCACGGCGGGTGCGGCCTCGCGTACGCCCTCGACCGCGGAGTAGACCCCGGCCGCGCCCAACCCGCCCTGGCCGGCGCCGAGTACACGTACCGACGTACCGGACTGGAAGTCCGCCTGGTCGTCCTGCGAGCGGTCCCAGGAGGCGCCCTGGCCGATGGCGAGCATGCCGAGGGCGATGGCGAGGACGAGCAGCAGTACGGGTCCCGCGCCGCGCATCGGGCGGCGGCTGAACTGCCAGCCCGCGAGCGCGGCCGGCAGTCCGCGACCGCCGGCCGCGCGACGTTCGGCGAGACGGGCGGCGGGCGGCAGCAGCCGCAGGGTGAGGACGGTTCCGGCGAGCAGGGCGAGTGCGGGCGCCGAGACGAGCAGGGGGTCGATGCCGAGGGTGCCGGAGGTGTCGTCGGTGACGACGCCGGAGGTCTGCCGGTTCAGCTGCCAGTACGCGACCGCCGCGATCACCAGCAGGCCGACGTCCGCGCCCGCCCGCACCGGCGCGGGCAGCGCCCGGGCACGGCCCTTGGGCTCCTCGCTCAGCGCGGGCACGGTCACCGCGAGCGCACACCCCAGCGCCACCCCCGCCGCCACCAGCCACAACGAGCCGCCCGCCGAGGTGTCGAGCCGCAGCCCGATCCGGGACAGCGCCCCCTGCCCGGCCAGCAACCGCGTCAACGGCCCGGCGAGCAGCGGTGCGCAGACCGCCGCGGGCACGGCGAGCAGCAGCGACTCGAGCGCGGCGAAGCCCGCGACCCGGCCCCGCGAACCGCCGCGCGCCCGCAACAGCCGGGTCTCACCGGCCCGTTCGGTACTCAGCAGCCGGGCCACCAGCAGCAGCGCGTAGCCGGCGAGCAGCGCGAGCTGGAGCGCGACGATCAGCAGCGTCGAACGGGAGACCAGCAGCGAACGTTCGACCCGGTCCAGCTCCTCCGGCAACGAGGTCGTGACGGCCGTGGTGCCGTGCATCGCGGGGGACTTGACCAGCGCCTTGGGACCGTCGCGCGCGGCATCCCGCAGGGCGTCGATCCGCCCGGTCGTCAGCGCCCGGAAGTCGGCGGACGCCAGCCAGGCCGAAGGCCCCTCGCTCACGGGCCCGTTCGCGCCCAGTACCGCCGGATCGGTGAGCAGCGGCCCGTACGTGGTGAAGTCGACCTCCTTGATGCCACGGCCGCCGAGCTCGTCCAACTGCCAGTAGGGCGAGGTCACTTGGGCGGGCCGGTACACACCGCTGACCCGGATGCGCGCGTCCGGCCCGTCGAGCCGGTCGACGAGAGTGAGCCGTGCGCCGGGCTTCAGCGACAGCGCCCGTGCCGCCGCCTCGGGGAGGGCCACCTCGATCTCGCGGCCGGCGGCCGTCTCGCGGGGGAGTCGCCCCTCGACGACGCGGACTTGCGAGCGGTCCAGCGCCGCGAAGTGCGTGAGATCCGGGTCGCCGGACCGTGCGGAGGGCGGCTGCAACGACCGCGGCAGCGCGTACGGTCCAGACCGCATCAACGTCCGCAGCGTCACGGGGAGCCCGTCGAAGGTACGCCGAGCCCCGTCGCGTACGGCCTTGTCGGCGGCCTCGCGCTCGTCCGCCGGTACGTCGGCCTCGACGAACAGGGTCGTGGCCGCGGCGCTCTCCGTATCCGACGGGCCCGACAGGAGTGAGTGGCGCAGGGCCGCGTCGCCGATCGCGCCGGAGTACGCGGTGAGGGTCGTCAGGACGGCGGTCGTCAGGAGGACGGTGAGCAGCGCGGCCGTCAGCAGCAGGCGGTGCGCCCGCGCACGCGATAAGACGAACTCCGTCACCCGGCTCCCCCGCCTGTCCCGAACCTCCGGGTGATGTTGTCAGAGGGAACGGGTTACGGGTAAGCGCTTGTCGTCCGGGCTTGACCGGATTGTGATAGATGCCGTTCGAAAAGCGGTGTCAGCCCTCCGTGTTCACCATCGACGCCGCCGCGTACGTCAGGTACTTCCACAGCGTGTGCTCGTGCTCCTCGGAGAGGCCGAGCTCGTCGACGGCGACCCGCATGTGCTTCAGCCAGGCGTCGTGCGCCGCGCGGTCGACGGCGAAGGGGGCGTGGCGCATCCGCAGCCGGGGGTGGCCGCGGTTCTCGCTGTACGTGGTGGGCCCGCCCCAGTACTGGATCAGGAACAGCGTGAGACGCTCCTCGGCCGGGCCCAGGTCCTCCTCGGGATACATGGGCCTGAGCAGCGGGTCCTCGGCGACACCCTCGTAGAAACGGTGGACGAGGCGGCGGAAGGTCTCCTCCCCGCCGACCTGCTCGTAGAAGGTCTGCTCTTGAAGCGTGCCGCGCCGAATCTCGACCACGTTGGTTGGCCTCACAAAAAATCGCTCTGGTCAGCCCCTGGCTCTGTTCGGCCGGGGGTCCGGGGGTTGTCCCCCGGAAATTGCAGCCACCGTTCTATGGTCTCAGACGCCAAGACCGAGGACTCAAGGCTTAGGACTACGGGGAAGGGCTCGCGGAACGGCGCGTTCAAGCGCTCGCCCCGGGGAGCCTCGCGCCGCACAGTGGAGGTATGAGCGCGCACGCCATCGACCACGGCCTGGACGACCTCGCCGCCACGGCGCGGGCGGCGCTGGTGCGCGAGGTCGAGGCGGGCGGGGCCTGGGCCAGTGACCCGCGCTGGCGGGAGGCCTTCGAGAGCGTCCCGCGTCACCTCTTCGTGCCGTACTACTTCGTCGGTGCCGAGGACGGCTACGAGCGACTGTGGTGCGAGGACCCCGACCCGCGCCGACGCGAGCGCTGGCTGCGCGGCGCGTACGCCGACTCCCCGCTGGCCACCCGCGTACGCGACGGCCAGCTGGTCTCGTCCAGCAGCCAGCCGTCCCTGATGGCGAAGATGCTGGCGGAGCTGGAGGTACAGGACGGCAACGCGGTCCTGGAGATCGGCGCGGGCACCGGCTACAACGCGGCCCTGCTCGCCCACCGCCTCGGCGACGAACTGGTCACCACCATCGACCTGGACCCGGAGATCACCGAGTCCGCCCGGCGGCATCTGGCCGCCGCCGGGTACCACCCGAGAGTCGTCACCGGAGACGGCGCCCGCGGCTGTCCGGAGCATGCCCCGTACGACCGCGTCATCGTGACCTGCGCGGTGACCTCGATCCCGCGCCCCTGGCTCGCCCAGTGCAACCCCGGCGCGCACATCCTCGCGCCGATCGCGACCGGCGTGATCGACCTGCGCGTACGCGACGCCGGGCACGCCGAGGGCCACTTCCTGCAGACGCCCGCCTACTTCGTGCCCCTGCGCGGCGCCGAGCGGCCCGAACCGCGGCCCACCGCGGATGGCGGTCTGCCGCGCCGGGCGATCCAGAACGAACTCTTCCGCTTCCTGCTGGCCCTCACCGCGGGCGCCCTCGACCCCCACGAGGCCCTGGCCCTGTGGGAGCGCGAGGAGCAGCCGGAACGGGAGCGGTACGGGATCACGGTCAGCGGCGAACGCGAGTGGGCCTGGCTGGACGACCCGGAAGGACCGTACGCCTGGCCGCTCGCGTAACGCAGATCACACAGCGCTGGGACTGATTCAGCCCCGGCGGATCGTGATCGTCGTCCACGCACCCACGTGCACCCGGTCGCCGTCCTGCAGCGGTACCGGGACGAAGGGCTGGATGGGCTCCTCGCCGTTGTTGACGGTGGTGCCGTTCGTGGAGTTCTGGTCGACGACCGCCCAGCTGCCGTCCGGCTGCTGGACGAGGACCGCGTGCTGATGCGAGACACCCGGGTCCTCCGGCGGCACCGACAGGTCGATGTCCGGGGACTCGCCCGTGGAGTGGCGACGGCGGCCGATCGTGATCTGGTTGCCGATGAGCGGGCGCTGCTGCTCGGGGGAGTACGCGGGCAGGTTCAGCCCCGTGGCCTCCGGTCCTGAGCGCTGCATCATCGCCATGAAGTACTCGCGGTCGGGCCCGATCGTGATGTTCCAGGCCATCGGCTGCTGCTGGTAGCCGGGCGGGGCCTGCGTCTGGCCGGGCTGCGGGTAGCCGTAGCCGCCCTGGCCCTGGCCGTTGGGATCGCCGCCGGGCGGAGGGAGGACCCAGTCGTCCCCGCCCCCGTAGGGCTGCTGCCCGCCCGGACCCTGCGGGTGACCGGTCTGCTGCGGATAACCGGGCGGAGCGGGCTGCTGCTGGTACGCCTGCGCGGCCCCGGGGCCACCGGGTCCGCCCTGACCCTGACCACCGTAGTTCCCCTGACCACCGGGGTACCCGCCCTGACCCGAGGGGTCGCCGCCGTACGGCGAGAGCGGCTCGGCGGGACGGTTCATCTGCGAGGGCCGCGAGCTCTGGTAGTCGTACGGGTCATGGCCGCCACCGTGCTGTCCGGGCTGCTGCTGCTGGAACCGCAGCGCCGGGTTCGGACCGCCGGCACCGGGCGGCGCGGCCGGGGTGTACGAGGTCGCCGTGTTCGTCAGGAAGTTCCACCGGCACTCCTCGCAGAACGGGGCCCCGCCCTCACGCGGGGTGCGGCACTGCGGGCAGAGCTCCGGTTCGTGCCCCAGGTCCGGCACGGCGGACAGGTGCGGGTGCCCGCCCTGCTGCGAACCGGGCTGCGGGTAGCCGTAGCCGGCGGCCGGCGGCGGCGGCGGAGGCGGGGGCACGGCACCGGCCATGCGGTGACCGCAGACCTCGCACCAGTCGTCGGAACCCGACTGGTGTCCGTTCGGGCAGGTCGGCATGTCGGCGCTTCCCCCTTTCTTCTTCCGGCCCCGGGGGACCGAAGTTCTCCGTCCCCCTCGGTTCAGGGTCCGGCTTCGTCGCTCCAGCCCCCGGGGAGGGGCCGGACCAGCTACTTCTTTACACGAACAGTCTTGGTCGACCGAGTTTCGAGCGTCATCTCGTCGGCCTCCTCGACCTTCGCCTTCAGTCGCACAGTACCTGCCGGGGCATCGACCACGTCCACCACCTTCGCAAGCAGTTTCGCCGTATCCGCGTTTCCGGAGATGCTGGCGAGCTGAACGGCACGGCCCAGCTTGGCCGTTGCGCCATCGATATCTCCCGATTTACGGGCATCCAGTCCCTGCTGGATGACTTGTGCCAGCTCGGCCTGGCCCGTGTAGTGCGCGACCTGCGGGTTGATCGACGTGGACGCCGCCATGTCGTCGGTCCACACGGCCCGTACGAGACCCTGGGCGCCCAAGGTCTGGGCCGGGCCCTCCGCTTGCGGGATCACCAGGGAGACGCGGGCCGCGAGCATCTCCTGGCCGATGCCCGCCTCGGGCACCTCGACGCACACGTGATAGTCGCGGGACTCGTCGCCCCAGGAGCCGGTCGGGTAGTCCCCGGCGCGCGGGCCCGCCTCCGTGCGGCGGTCGGTCAACTCCTCGACCGTGGGCGCCACTTGCTTGACGAACTTGATGGAGGTGCCCACCGGCGTCCACAGCCGCAGCGCGACGTCCGCGACCTCCTTGCCCATGGCCGTCTCCATCATCTGCGTGAAGTCGGCGGACAGGCCCGCCGGATCGGCGACGATGTCGGCGGTGCCGAGCAGCGCGGAGGCGATCCCGGTGACCTCCTTGACCTCCCAGTCGGTGCCGACGCCCCGCGCGTCACAGGTGAAGCGCCCCGCGCAGGCGTCAAGGGCGGCCTTGAGGTCCTCCGCCGACTCGTGTTCGTTGCGTCCGTCGGTGAGCACGATGCCGTGCCGGATCGCGACGTCCGCCGAGGCCAGCAGCCGGTCCGCGAGCCGCAGCCAGGTGCCGATAGCGGTACCGCCGCCCGCACTCAGCTTGCGCAGCGCCTGCTTGGCCTGCTCGCGGGTCCCCGCGTCGGCGACCGCGAGCTCGCCGCCGCCGGGGTAGACCTCCTTGGCCACATGCGTGCCGCCGATCACCGCGAAGCGCACTCCGTCGCGTACGGCGTCGATGGCGGCGGCCGTCGCGTCCCGGGCGCCGCGCATCTTGGTCGGCGGGTAGTCCATCGAACCCGAGCAGTCGACCATGATCGCCACGGCCGCGTCCGGGCCCTGGCCCGGTGTGTACAGGTGCGGCGCGGCGACCGCACTCCCGATGGTGCCGCCGCCGGTCGAGGTGACCGTCACGATCGCGCTGACCTCGCGCCCGCCTTCCGGCAGGTACTCGTTCTGGTACACCTCCACCGAGAACTGCGGCACGTTCGACTTCGAGAAATTGGCCATGCCTTCCTAGCTCCCCCTCAGGAACCCCACGAACCGTGGGTGATGTCGGTGAGTGGACCGGTCCCCTCCGGTCCACGGCCGTATCCGCCCGGCCTCAGGCCGCTTCTGCCCGGCCGTTGAGACCGTTCCCTGTCAGGCCTCAGGCCGATCCTGCCCCTATCGGCGGGGCCGGGAACGGCAGGACGGCCACTGTTACGTTGTCGTGGCCCCCGCCGTCCAGGGCGTGGCCGACCAGAACCCGGGCGCTGTGCAGCGGGCGGAGCGCGGCGTCGAGCGGGGTGACCTGCGCCAGCTCCTCGGCCGCCTCCGCGTAGTTCCACAGTCCGTCTGTGCACACCACCACTACACCCGGCCGGTCCGGCTTGAAGGAAGCGGTGTGCGGTTCCAGTTCGTACGCATCTGCCCCGAGCCAGCCGGTGATCGCGTGGGCGCGCTCGTCGGCGTACGCCTCCGCCTCGTTCATCAGGCCCGCGGCGACCATCTGCGCGGCCCAGGAGTCGTCCTCGGTGAGCCGGGCCGCGGGGGAGGTGCGGTCCACGGGGATCCAGTACGCGCGGCTGTCGCCGACCCAGCCGACGATCAGGAGGGTGGGGGTGACCACGGCGCCCACGAGGGTGCAGGCGGGCGCGTTCTGGTGCGGGGCGTGCTCGGAAGGGGCGGCTCCCGCAAGGGAGTTGACCGCCCGGGAGGCGGCGACGATCGCGTCGTGCATGGCCTGCTGGGGGTGCGTGCCCCGGGGCAGGGCCTCCAGCAGCGACTCGTTGGCGGCGCGGGACGCGGCCAGGGAGGCCTCGTCCGGGCGGGTCGCCGAGGACACCCCGTCGCAGACGATCGCGATGACCGCGGTGGAGCCGTCGGGCAGCGCGGTCGAGGAGATCGCGAACGCGTCCTCGTTGCGGTGATGGCGCAGTCCCCGGTCGCTGACCGCGGACACGGCGTCCAACTCTTGCTCCATGTGGTCCCGTTCACGCGGCTGTGCATGGCCGCAGTTCTCGCAGTAACCGTCCTGGTCGACCTGGCCCGCCCGGCAGGCCACGCACACCTTGGTGCCCGCTCCCGGTGTCGCCACGAAGTCGGCGGTACGCGGGTCGGGTGCCTGCAAGGCGTACTCGTCGGGCTCCGGAGGCCCGTCGAACCGTACGCCCGACGCATGGGCCGGGAGTTCGTGGCCCGCCGAATCGGTGCCGTGGATCTCCGACGGCACATGAATCGGGGCGGGCCGGTGGGAGCTGTCCACCTCGGGGGCGACCGGCCAGTCCACCGGCGCGGCGGCCGCCGGAGGGTACGGGGGGTGCGGCGCCGAGCCGTTCATGGTCATCGTGGGGTTGTCGTCCGGCGGTGCGGGCACGGCCGACAGGTCGTACCCGCAGGCACCGCAGAAGCGGTCGCCCGGCTCCAGCGGCTCCTCGCAGCTGGGGCACTTCGACAACGCCGGGGGCATCTGCGACATGAATTACACCCACGTCCGGGGGCGGTAGCGGTTGGCGCGCTCCACCAGATCGATCCTCTCCTCGCCACCCTGGGCGAGCCGGGCCAGTGTCCGGTACGAGCGCTCCAGACCGAAACGGAGGCCTCGCTCGTCCAGGTCACTGCCGAGCAGTACGGTCCGCGCTCCCGTACTCGGAGGCGAGGAACCCTGGCTACCGGAGAGTACCCAGTCCAGGGCGCAGCCGAGGACCTCTGTGGACAACTGCTCGCGGCGGACCGCGTCCAGGCCATATCCGCGCAAGGCTTCGATCTGCCCGGCCGCCGCGGTCAGGTCGTCCAGGAACGGCGCGCTGGGCCCCTCGTTCATCCGGTGCCGCAGCCGCGCCCGCACGGCGGCGACACGGGCCGCCGTGTAGTGGATGTTCGCCTCCGGCACCGACTCCAGGGTCCGTACGGCTCCCTGCCGGTCTCCCGCCGCCAGCTGTACGCGGGCCAGTCCGAACGCCGCGCTCACATAGCTCGGGTCGGTCGTCCACACCAGGCGGTAGTACTCGGCGGCGTTGTCCAGCTGGCCGAGGACCTCCGCACACAGGCCGAGGGCCAGCTTGGGGGCGGGCTCGCCGGGGAACGCGTCGTAGATCGCGTCGAAGGACAGCGCCGCCACCTCGTGGTCGCCGGTCGCGAGCGCGGCGATGCCGCGGTACCAGACCACCCGCCAGTCGTCGGGGTGGTCCGCCTCCAGGGCCGCGAGTGTCCCTGTGGCGCTGTCGAGTTCGCGCATCTCGAGCCGGGCCCGCAGTTCGCGCAACCGCAGCTCCAGGGACCCGGTGGGCGCCGCGTGCAGCGCGGAGATCAACTCCGCGGGCGCGGAGGCCATGAGCCCCGCGAGGAATCCGGCGTTCGGGTCGCCGGGGTCGACCCGGGGGACCGGAAGGGCGAGCGCGGCGGCTGCGGCGTCGACGGGTTTGACGAGGGCGGTCGGCTTCGGCGCGAGGGCGGGCGCACCGTTCGTACCGGGCGGCAATCCCGCCGTGAAGGCGGGAGCCGTGCCGGCAGTCGCGGGAGGCAGCTCAGCTGCCCCGTTCTGCCCGCGACCGCGCCTGGGTGCCGGAATGACCCGCGCCCCCAGCCGCGACACATCCTCCTCCAGCTCCCCGAACAACTCCGTGTCCGTGACCTTCAGTTCCGGCCCGAAGAGCGTGGAGAGGAACGGGCGGGGGCGGCCCGTCTGCAGCGCCACGACCTCGCGCAGTACGCCCGTCAGCTGCTCGGCCATTTCCTGCGCGGAGGCGAACCGGCGGGCCGGGTCGGGGTCGGTGGCGCGGACCAGCAGCCGGTAGAACGACTCGTACTGGCGGAAGACCTCGATGTTGTCGGGGTCGGGCAGGGAGTCCACGAAGACGTTCGTGTAGCCCTGGAAGTCGAAGGTCAGCACGGCGAGCGTACGGGCGACGGTGTAGAGGTCGGAGGCGACCGACGGGCCGAGCTCGGCGACCTCCGGCGCCTGGTAGCCGACCGTGCCGTAGATGGCCGACTCGTCGTCGTCCATCCTGCGCACCGCGCCCATGTCGATCAGCTTGAGCTGATCCTCGGTCTGGATCGCGTTGTCGACCTTGAAGTCGCAGTACAGCAGGTTGCGGCTGTGCAGATGGCCGAGCGCCTCGAGTGCCTCGATGCCGTACGCGCAGGCCTGCTCGACCGGCAGCGGGTCCCGCTTCCCGGCGGGCGTACGGCGCTCGTTGGCTATCTCCTTGAGGGACTTGCCGCCGACGTACTCCATGACGATGTAGCCGTCGAGGGAGCCCGTGCGCTGGTCGAGGTGCTCGACGAAGTTATAGATCCGCACGATGTTGGAGTGCTCGATCTCGGCGAGGAACCGGCGCTCGGATATCGCGGCGGCCATCGCGTCCTGGTCGCCCGTGTCGAGCAGGCCCTTGAGCACCACCCAGCGGTCGGACACCGCGCGGTCCACGGCGAGGTAGATCCAGCCGAGCCCGCCGTGCGCGAGGCAGCCGACCACCTCGTACTGGCCGTGCACGACGTCGCCCGCGCGCAGCTTCGGCATGAACGAGTACGGGTGGCCGCACTTGGTGCAGAAACCCTCCGTACGCCCCGGCCTCTCGCCCCGCGAACGCCCCACCGGCGCCCCGCAGTCGGAGCGCGAGCAGAACCGCTTGCGCTCGGGTACCTCGGGGTTCTCCTGGACCATCTCGCGCGGATCGGGGCGCGGCACGTCCGGGACCTGGACGAGGCCGACGCCCAGCCGGCCGCGGCCGGAGGATCCGGTCGTCTTGCCGGAGCTGCGCACCGACACCGAACGGCTCGACGTCCGCCCCGACAGGGAGCGCGACAGCCGCCCCGACACCGAGCGCCGGGACTGCGAGGAGCGGGCCGAGCGCGACGAGGACCGGGAACTGGAGCGCGAGCTCGCACTGCCGCGGCCGGAGCCGCGGGAGTTCTTGCCGCCCGCCGTGATCCCGGTCGGCGGCGAGCCGACCATGCCGCTCGCGGAGACGACCGGCGCCAGACCGCAGGTGTCGCAGTACAACTCGCCGCCGCCCACGTCCTCGTAGGCACCCGAGCAACCGGGGCGCTGGCACTGCTTCCGCTCGCCCGCGTTCTGTTCGCTCACGTTCTGCTCACTCACGATTCCCCCCTCCGGTCCTGTGGTCCCCCGTGGCCAGCCTGGCCGGGGACCTTGGGCACCAGCAAGTCGGCGGCCGCGTGCTGGTAGCGCAGCACCGCCTGTTCCGCCACGCGCAGATCGCAGGGCGCGCTCCACAGCATGCGGCGCGCCGCGTCGTAGCGCTCCACGAGCAGCGGGTCCTCGGCGAGGCCGTGCCGGGCGACCTTCGCCTTGTACGCGTCGAGCCGGCCGCGCAGCTCCGCGCGGACCGCGAGCGGCGCGGTGACGGCCGTCAACGACTCGCGAGCCCTGAGGAGTTCGTCCTCGGCCCGCTGCTCCAGCGACTCCAGCAGCGGCGAGAGGCGATGCCACTGCGCGTGTCTGCGGTACTCGGCGGCCGTCGCCAACTGCTCCTGCAGCGCGGTCGGCGGGCCGCTGACCGCGGGCACCTCCGACGCGGCGATCTTCGCCAGCACCTCACCGCGCGCGGAGCGCGCCTCGGCAAGCGTGCGGTCCGCGCGCGAGAGCACGTCCCGCAGCTTGACGAGGCGTGTCTCCGCGTCCTGCCTCACGCTCAGCACCGCGTCGATCTCGCGGCGCACCTCGTCCAGGGCGCGCGCCTCCCGGTCGTAGCGCGTGGTGTCGGGCCGGCCGCCGCCCGGCGCCGAACTGCCCTGCGCGGGCAGCCAGAACGCCAGCGGATCGGACACCACCTGCTCACGCAGGGACGTCAGCGTGCGCGTGATCCGCTCCAGGTCGTCGCCGGCCGGGTGCTCCCCGGGGCGTACGCCCACGGAGTGCGCGAGCTGGCGGGTGCGCTGCAACTCGGCGGCCAGCAAGTCGATCCGGGCGGGCAGCGCCGACCAGACGGCATCGGCCGCCACGACCATGTCGAGCGACTGCGCGTACAACTCGTTCATACGCTCCACGAGTTCGGCGAGGGTGAAGCGCTCGCTGAGCTTTCCCGTGCCTGCCATGGTGGGCGCGGACGCGGTCGCGGCGGCGCTGCCCGCCACCGTGACGCTCTCGCCGCGCAGCAGCTCCGTCAGCTCCACCAGGTCGTCGCGGTTCGGCCAGCGCCTGCGGGAGCGCACGTCACGCGCGGAGCGCAGGGCGTCCGCGTACGCGTCGAAGTACGTCCACAGGAGCGAGATCGACGCCTCGGCGGCCGTCCAGCGCTCCCGGGTCGTGCCCGTGAGCTCGGCGCCTTCGAGGAGTCTGCGGCCCGCGTGGTCCTGGAGGGCGAGGAGCGAGGTCTCGATGGCCTCGTGCTCCGCGCCGAGCCGCGCCAGCGCACGGTCCACCTCGTCCCGGTCCATTACCGGCCCGGAGGGTCCCGTGACGCCCATCGATCACCTCTCGCTCTCAGTCGTTCCCTGTGCGCGTTCCCCCGCGCTCCGGGCAACTCTCCAGTGGTATCAGGTTGGTGGTATCAGGTTGGCCGCCGGAACCAGGCTCCGGCTACTGGTACTTGACGGGCGGTGGGCCGGCCGACTCCCCGAGGCTCGGCTCGAGCCACTTGTCGTACGACTGCTGCCAGCCGTTCTTGCGGTAGTCCACCAGTACTTGGTTGACCCGGCGCACCAGGTCGTCGGCCTCCTTCTTCATCGCCACTCCGTAGTACTCGGTCGTGAACGGCTCCCCCTTGAGCTCGACCGTCGGATCCTGCGCGGCCTGGCTCGCGGCGAGCGCGCCGTCGGTCACCACGGCGTCGACCTCTCCGAGTTGGAGCCTCACCAGACAGTCGAGCTGGTTGGGCACCGTGGTCTTGATGTCGGCGGAGGCGGCCAGCTTGCCGGACTTCTTGTCCGCGTCCAGGTTCTCCCAGGCTGTGGAGCCGTCCGCCGAGCAGATCTTCTTGTTCGCCAAGGACGCGTCGTACCCCGTGATGTCCGAGGTCGTCGGGGCGAGGACCTGCTGGCCGGTCTGGAAGTAGGGCGAGGAGAAGGCCACATCCTTCAGCCGGTCACAGGAGATCGTCATCGTGCGGATCACCATGTCGACGCGGTCGCCCTGGATCGCCGGGATCCGCTCGTTGGTGGGGATGGCGCGGAACACGATCTTGTCCGGGTCGCCGAAGATCTCGGCCGCTATCGCGTGCGCGAGATCGATGTCGAAGCCCTCCAGCTCGCTGGTCTTCTTGGCGCTGTTCGGATCGCGGTAGCCCCAGCGGTAGCTGTTCTGGTCGACGCCCACCACCAAGTGGCCGCGTTCCCGGATGTCCTGGATGGTCTCGCCGTCCTCGCCTGACGGCGCCAGGCTCTGGTCCTGCGGGTTCGTGCAGTCCTCGGCCTTGGTCTGCGCGCCCTCGGCCACGCCCTGGCCGCCGGTGCCCGTGCTGCCGTCCCCGCGGGACTGCGACAGCGGCAGCACCAGCGCGAAGACCGCTGTCAGGGCCAGGACGACCGCCATCGCGCCGACGCCGCCCCAGCCCTTCAGAGCGGCCCGCACACGTCGTGCCTTCATCGTCATGCCCCCTCTCACCGGTACTCCGACAGCCGGCGCCCGATACCGAGCACCGCACCCGAGGCGCCCAGCACCGCGAGCACCGCGGCGCCCACCGGAAGCCCCGTCATCGCGCCCTTGCCGTCCTCGGCCGCCACCTCGAACTCGCCCTGCTCGTGCTCGAGCGCCTTCTCCAGATCGGTGTCCACATTGTCGAAGCACTGGCCCGTCGGCTTCTTGTCATCGGAGCCGATCACCCTGTCCAGCGCGCCCTGGTAGTCGCCCGAGTCGTCCGCGGTACGGGCCTCCTTGTGCCGGTCCTGCCAGACCTGCATGTTCTCCGTCGCGCCCTTCACCGGGGACTCGCCCGCGCTGTCGTCGGCGAGGTCCTCGGCGGCGGCCAGCTTGGCGGAGAGGTCCTTCATCTGGATCTTGTAGTCGTTGTCGTACGCGTCCACGACCTCGCCGTCGACCTTCTTGGTCTCGGCACCCCGGCTGACCAGCGTCAGCGTCTCGTTGCCGCGGGCCTTGAGGGAGGCGATCCGGGCGTCGTTCAGCACGTTCAGCGACCGTACTCCGTGGTCGTACGAGTCGTTCAGGCCTGCCCTGGCCAAGCTGTGGCCGACCACCAGCCAGAGCAGTACCACCGTGGAGGCGGCGGTCGCGGCGACCAGGCCGTGGTTCAACACCCGGTTCGTACGCTGGTAGTTGCGGCGCTGGGCCCAGACGAGGCCGCCGATCGCGAGGACGCCGGCGCCGATCGCTATCCACGGGTAGGGCGTCGCGGCGTTGTAGTCGGAGCGCAGCCGCTGGTTCTCCATCTTGTAGAGATCCTCGGCGTCCTTGAGCATGACCTGCATCTTCGCGTTGGCGTACCGCAGGTAGGCGCCGCCGAGCGGGTAGCCCTGCCGGTTGTTGGACCGGGCGCGCTCGATGAGGCCCTTGTATTCGGGCAGCCGCTTGTTCAGCCGGGTGATGGTCTCCGCCGACTCGGAGCCCGGCTCGGAGTTGGCCGCCGCGTTGATCAGCCTGTCCGCGGCCGTGTTGATGCCCCGCTCGTACTCCTGGCGGGACTCGGCGGTCTCCTGGCCGCCCGCGAGGAAGCCGCTGGAGGCCGCGGTGTTGGCGGTGGCGAGCGAGCGGTAGATGAGCGCGGCGTCGGCGCTCAGCGGCTGGCTGCTGCTCAGTACGTTGTCGGCGGCGTCCGACCGCTCCGTCATCTGCCAGGCCGTCATCGAGCCGAACGCCACGAGGAGCAAGGCCAGCGCGGCACCGATGATGCGCAGCCGCCCCGGCTCCGTCGTCGCCGCGGCACGCAACTGGTCGACGCCTTCCGCCCAGGCCGTACGGCGCGGAGGCGTCGGGTCGGGCCCGCCGGGACCGGCCGGAGCGGGCTGCGCGACGGGCGCGGCCGGTGGCGCCGCGGCCGGTGGCCCGGGCTGCGGCGGCATGGCGGGCATCGTGGGCGGTCCCGCGCCAGGTGGCGCCGAGCCGCCGTTCGGCGTGTATGTCACTTGACCTCCCCCATGGTCAACCCTCCGTAAGCCTCCGCCCGCGCGTCGGGACGCAGCGGGAGGAGGTGCACGGCCGCAAGTATCCCCGCCGGGACTGACATCCGCACAGGCCCTGACTGGATCTTGTTCGTATCGCAGTGCAATCCGTACCGCAGCGCAACCATGAATACGCGATCCAGAACCCTACGGTTCCCGGCGCGACCCCTCGTAATACGCCCGCACGCTGGCGTGCGCCTCGTCGCGCGCCGATACGTGATCAAGGCCGAGCAGCACGGCGCCGAGGACGGGACTCGCGGTGACCACCCTGGGTACGGCCTTGGGGGCGCGTTCGGCCAGCAGTTCCCTTGTCCGGTCGTCGAGTTGCGGGTGCCGGGCCGCCAGGATGCTGCCGCCGAGGACTACGGGGGCCTCCTCGTCGAGCAGTTCCAGACGCGACAGGGCGACGCTCGCCATGGCCACCACCTCCTCCGCGAGCCGGTCGACGAGGGCGCGGGCCACCAGGTCGCCGGCCGCCGCCGTGGCGAACAGGACCGGAGTCAGCTCGTGACGCCGTTCTTGGCTCAGGTGCCCGAGGTGGAAGGCCTCGATCAGCGCGTACATGGAGTCGAGGCCGAAGCGGGCGGGCAGGGCGCGGGCCAGCGCGGTCGGGCCGCCCCGGCCGTCCTCGGCGCGCGCCGCATGCCAGATGGCCTCCTCGGCGAGGCCCCCGCCGCCACCCCAGTCACCGGAGAGGCGGCCGATGGCGGGGAAGCGGGCGATGCGCCCGTCGGGCCGCATGCCGACGCAGTTGATACCCGCGCCGCACACCACCGCCACCCCACGCGGCTCGGCGACCCCGGCGCGCAGAATCGCGAAGGTGTCGTTGCGCACCTCGGTACTCGCCCCCCACGCGCGCGCGTGCAGCGCAGCGGCCAACTCCTCCTCCTCGACGGGAAGATCGGCGTTGGCAAGACACGCGGACACATGGTCCACGGCCGTGACCCCCGCCTCGGCGAAGGCCCGGTCGACGGCCGCCGCCAACGTGTCCACGGCCTGCCGCACTCCGACCACGGGCGGCTGGAAGCCACCCGCGCGCGCCTCGGCGAGCACCCGCCCGTCCGGCGCGACGACGGCGACGTCGGTCTTGCTGTTCCCCGCGTCGATGGCGAGAACACCCGCTCTCACGCCCACGCGAGGTGCTCCCGGTTGTGCGCGATCAGCTGATCGGTGAGGGCGTCGGCGTACGCGTACTGGCCGACCAGCGGATGCGCGAGCAGCGCACGGAACACCCGGTCGCGTCCCCCGCGCAGCGCCGCTTGAAGCGCCAGGTCCTCGTACGCGGTGACATCCGCCATCAGACCCGCGTACAGCGGATCCACGGACGGCACCGGCAGCGGAAGAGGCCCGGACCTCCCGACGGCCGCCTGTACTTCGATGACGGCATCGTCCGGCAGGAAGGGCAGCGTCCCCTTGTTGTACGTATTCACGACCTGGTACGGATTTCCCGCGCCACCGAGCAGCGAGGCCGCGAGGTCCACGGCCGCCTCCGAGTAGTACGCCCCGCCCCGCTTGCCGAGCAGCGCCGGCTTCTCGGCGAGCTCCGGGTCGCCGTACATCTTCAGCAACTCGCGCTCCATCGCGGCCACTTCGGCGGCCCGCGACGGCTTCGTACGCTGCTCTCGCACCACCTCGTCGTGCGCGTAGTAGTAGCGCAGGTAATAGGAGGGGACGACACCGAGGCGATCGAGGACGTGGCGTGGCAAGCGCAGATCTGCGGCGACGGCTTCGCCGTGCACTGCGAGCAGCTTCGGCAAGATGTCCTCGCCCTCGGGCCCCCCGAGTCGTACACCCATCTCCCAGGTGAGGTGGTTGAGCCCGACATGATCGAGGTGCACGTCGACGGGCGCGATGCCGAGCAGCCCGGCGAACTTCCGCTGGAAACCGATCGCCACATTGCACAACCCGACCGCTTTATGGCCTGCTTCGAGCAGGGCGCGGGTCACGATGCCCACCGGATTGGTGAAGTCGATGATCCACGCGCCCGGATTCGTCCGTCGTACGCGCTCCGCGATGTCCAGCACCACCGGCACCGTACGCAGGGCCTTCGCGAGACCGCCCGCACCGGTCGTCTCCTGCCCGACACAGCCGCACTCCAGGGGCCAGGTCTCGTCCTGCTCACGCGCGGCCTGTCCGCCGACGCGCAGTTGCAGCAGGACCGCGTCGGCGCCCTCGATGCCCGCGTCCAGGTCGGAGGTCGTGACGATGCGCCCGCCGTGCCCCTGCCGGGCGAAGATGCGCCGCGCCAAGCCGCCGACCAGCTCCAGCCGCTCGGCGGCGGGGTCGACGAGCACCAGCTCCTCGACGGGCAGGGTGTCCCTCAGCCGGGCGAAGCCGTCGATGAGTTCGGGGGTGTAGGTCGAACCCCCGCCCACTACTGCCAGTTTCACGGTCAGTCAGCCCTTCACTCCGGTCAGCGTGACACCCTCGATGAACGCCTTCTGCGCGAAGAAGAACACGATGATCACGGGGGCCATGACCAGCAGGGTCGCGGCCATGGTCAGATTCCAGTTCGTATGGTGGTTGTCCTTGAACGACTCAAGGCCGTAACTGAGCGTCCAGGCCGCCGGATTGTCACTCGCGTAGATCTGTGGGCCGAAGTAGTCGTTCCAGCAGTAGAAGAACTGGAACAGCGCGACGGCCGCGATCCCCGGCTTGGCCAGCGGCACCACGATCCGCAGCAGGGTGCGCAGTTCGCCGCAGCCGTCGACCTTCGCCGCGTCCACGTACTCATTCGGAATGGTCAGCAGGAACTGCCGCAGCAGGAAGATGCTGAAGGCGTCGCCGAAGGCCATCGGGATGATCAGCGGCCACAGCGTGCCGGTCATGTGCATCTGCTTGGCCCAGAACAGGTACATCGGCACGATGATCACCTGCGGCGGCAGCATCATCGCGGAGATCACGAGCATCGTCGCGATCCGCCGTCCGCGGAAGCGGAACTTGGCCAGGGCGTACGCCACCGGAAGGCTGGACACGACGGTGAAGAGGGTGCCGAGGCCCGCGTACATCAGGGTGTTGCGCCACCAGGTCAGGAAACCGGGGGCGTTCCAGACGTTCGCGTAGTTGTCCCAGTTCCAGGACCTCGGCCACAGGGCGCTGGTCAGCGCCTGCCGATCGTCCATCAGGGACGTGAGCAGGATGAACACGAACGGCATGATGAAGAACAGCGCGGCCGCGATGCCCAGACAGTGCACGGCGATCCAGTGCAGCAGCGCCTTGCGACGGGCGGTACGGGCCGCGGGGCTCCGGCCGGCCGTGCAGAGCGGGCCGCCGGGTGCGGTGGGCGCCGGCGGGCGGGCGGTGACGGTGTGGGTCATGGAGATCAGTCCTCCACCGTGATCAGGCCGCCGCGGCGGCGCATCAGCAGCGCGGTGAACGCCATGGACAGGGCGAACAGCACCAGGGCGACCACACAGGCGGAGCCGGTGTCGAAGCGCTGGAATCCCAAGGTGTAGATGAGCTGGGGGAGCGTCAGCGTCGACTTCCCCGGGTAGCCGGGCTCGTAGATCTGGCCGGCCCCGGCGCCGATGACACCGCTGGCCGTCTTACCGGCGATGAGCGGCTGCGTGTAGTACTGCATCGTCTGGATCACCCCGGTGACCACGGCGAACAGCACGATGGGCGAGATGTTCGGCAGGGTGACGTACCGGAAGCGCTTCCAGGAGCCCGCGCCGTCCAGCTCGGCGGCCTCGTACTGCTCCTTCGGCACATCGAGCAGCGCGGCCATGAAGATGACCATGAGGTCGCCGATGCCCCACAGCGCGAGCAGCGTCAGCGCCGGCTTGGACCAGGACGGGTCGTTGAACCAGCCCGGCTGTGGCAGGCCCAGATCGCCGAGCACCTGGTTGACCGGGCCCGTGCCGGGGTTGAGCAGAAAGGCGAAGGCCAGGGTGGCGGCGACGGGCGGTGCGAGATAGGGGAGGTAGAAGAAGGTACGGAACACGCCCGCACCCGTCTTGATCTTCGTGATCAGCAGCCCGACGCCGAGCCCGAACACCACCCGGGCCGCCACCATGATCACCACGAGCCACAGGGTGTTGCGCATAGCGGCCCAGAAGAAGGGATAGTCCGTGAAGACGTACGTCCAGTTGGTGAGCCCGTTGAAGGTGGGCGGCTTGAAGCCGTCGTACTTCATGAAGGAGAAGTAGACGGTCGACAGCAGCGGATAGACGAAGAAGACGCTGAAACCGATGAGCCAGGGGGAGAGGAACGCCAGCGTGCGCAGCCCCTCCCGGCGGCGCTTGGTACGCAGCGCCGCCGAGTGGCCGTGAAGGATCGTCATGGGGCTGCTACTTCGCCTTGGCGATGTCGGTGTCGATCTGCTTCGCGACCTTCGCAAGCCCCGCGTCCAGGCCCTTCTCCTTGCCGGACTCGTAGTCGTACGCGAAGTTCTGCAGGGTCTCCTGGTACGCGCTGCCGTTGACCGCGGCGGGCGCGGTGTTGCTGTTCGGGTTCTCGGCGATCTTCACGAAGGCCTGCATCGTGGCGTCGTTCTCGAGCTTCGGGGACTTCAGCGCCTCGAAGGTCGAGGGGACGTTGTTGATGGCGTTGGCGAAGGAGACGACCGCGTCGGTGTTCGTGGTCATGTACTTCACCAGCTCCCAGGCGGCGTTCTGCTTGCTGCTGGTGCTGGCGAGGCCGATGATCGTGCCGGTCAGGAAGCCCTTGCCGTATGTGTCCGCCTGGTCGTCCGGCACCGGGAACGGCGCGACCCCCACCTCGAAGTCCACGCCCGCGTCCTTCATCATGCCGCCGCGCCACTCGCCGTCGATGTTCATGGCGATCTGCCCGGTGTGCAGCGGATTCTGGGCGGACCACTCGTCACCGAAGGTGGAACGGTACTTCTCCAGCTTCTGGAAGCCGCCGAGCGACTTGACCATGTCCTGCTGCCAGGTCAGCAGCTCCTTGAACGCCGGGTCCTTGGCGACGTTGGACTTGCCGTCGGCGGTGAAGTACTCCGGGCTCCACTGCGCCGCGAGGTGCGGGACGGTGACCTCGTAGCCGTGGAAGTTCGGCATGAAGCCGAGCTGCGAGTAACTGTCGCCCTTGCTCTTGGTCAGCTTGACCGCGGCGGCCTTGAACTCGGAGAGCGTCTTGGGCGGGGACTCGATGCCCGCCTCCTCGAACATCGTCTTGTTGTAATAGAGCCCGTACGCATCGCCGAGCAGCGGCAGTGCGCAGCGCGTCCCCTCGAACTGCGTGTAGTCCAGCATCGGCTTGGGGAACGTCTTCGCGGTGTCGATCTTCGACTTCTCCAGGAAGGGATCGAGGTCGGCGAAGACACCCGACGAACAGAACTTGCCGACGTTGCTCGTCTCCGGCGACGCCACCACGTCCGGCGCGTTCGAACCGCCCGCGCGCAGCGCCTGGTTCACCTTGTCGGCGTCGACGTTCCCGACGACCTTGACGTTGATGTTGGGGTGCGCCTTCTCGAAGGCCGCGACGTTCGCCTCGATCGCCTTGACCTCGGTGGGCGCGCTCCACGGGTGCCAGAAGGTGATGGTGGACGGCTTGCTCGCGTCGTCGGTCGCGCCGGACGTACTGGAACCGGTGCAGGCCGTGGCGGTCAGGGCGATCGCGGTGGCCGCGACGGCGAGACGTATGGGGGCGATTCTGGGCATGACGGAACTCCTTGGGGCGTGCGCGAGGAACTTTTGGGCGTGCGAAGGGAATTGGGCGTGCGCGGGGAAGGGGACGGGGTGGGCCGAGGGGCCCGCGGATCAGGTGGTACGGATCAGGTGGTGCGGGCAGGCGGTACCGGTCCGGCCGTACGAGGCTGGGGTACAGGTCAGGCGGTACAGGCAGGCCAGGCTGTACGGGTCAGGGGGTGCGACCCGTGGTGTCGAAGACCTCGTCGCGGGTGGCCGCGAGGGCGGACTGCAGGGCGCCGGTCAGTACGGGGCTGTCGGGTGTCGTACTGAGGCGGATGGCGGGACGGGGGACGGCCAGTTCGGCGAGCTCGGACTGGATCAGGGAGCGCAGGGGTTCGCCGCCGGCGGTGATCACCCCGCCGGCCAGGATGATCAGTTCGGGGTCGATCACCGCGACGACCGCGGCGAGTCCGGTGGCGAGCCGGGTGGCGAACTCGGCGAGCACGGCCTGCCCCGGTCCGGGGCTCTCGGCCGTACGGGCCGCTTCGGCGACCACCGCGGCGGCCTTCTCGGTGAGGGTGCCGCCGCTGGTGCCCGGTGGGGGCGCGAGGCCGTGCTCGCGGGCCAGGCCCAACACGGCCCGGCGACCGGCCAGTTCCTCGAAACCGCCGGAGTTGCTGCGGGCTACATTGCGTACGAGCGGGGCTCCCGGCAACGGGAGGAAGGCGACTTCGCCGGCGCCTCCGGTGGCGCCCCGGTGCAGCCGGCCGCCGATCACGACCGCGGCGCCGAAGCCCCGTTCCCCCCAGAGCAGGGTGAAGTTCTCGCAGTCGCGCGCCTCGCCGATGCGCTGCTCGGCGATGGCGGCGAGGTTGACGTCGTTCTCCACTTCGAAGGGGATGGGGCCGAGCGCGGCGGCCATGTCCTCCAGCAGCCGGGGCGAGTGCCAGCCGTGCAGATGGCTGGCGTAACGCAGGTTGCCGGTGGCGGGGTCGAAGGCGCCCTGCGTACCGATCACAATCCGGTGCACGTCGGTCCGGTGCAGCCCGGCGTCCTTGACCGCGCCGTCCAGGGCCAGCAGTACGCGGTCGACGGCGCCCTGTGCGCTGCGACCGGGGGTCGGCAGTTCGAACCGTCCGACGGTCTCGCCGGTGATGTCGGCGATCGCGGCACGGATGCCGGTGGGGGTGACGTCGAGGCCGGCGACCCGGGCGGCGGCGGGGTTCACCGCGTACAACTGGGCGTTGGGCCCGGGTCGGCCTTCGCTGGTGCCGGTCACGACGACGAGTCCTGCGGCTTCCAGTCGGGCGAGGAGCTGCGAGGCGGTCGGCTTGGACAGGCCGGTGAGGTTGCCGATCCTGGTCCGCGACAGTGTCCCGTGCTCCAGCAGCAGATCGAGAGCGGCCCGGTCGTTCATGGCGCGCAGGACGCGCGGGGTGCCCGGGGTACCGGCGGAACCTGCCATCGCTGTCGTCACCTGCCCTTCTGTGGCCAGCATCTCAGCGATCTCGAGTGGGCGTCCATCCATGCTGGACCCTGCTCTCGATCATTGTTAGGAAACTTTCCTATTGGTTGAGGAAGGTAGGCCTTCGGCCACGGAAGCGTCAATACCGGCCGGCGCCAGGCAACAAAGTCGTTACGTGAGGCTGAACGGCTACGGTCGACCCATGGCTGGCGAGGACGAAGCGCTTGTGGATCATGGCCTGCCGGACGATGCCCTGCTGGCGGAACAGCAGGCCTACTACCGGGCCAGAGCGCCGGAGTACGACCGGGTCTATGCCGAACGCGAAGAGCTAAGGAACCTGCTGGCCGAGGCCGACGAACTCCCCATCACCGGGGACGTGTTGGAGCTGGCCTGCGGAACGGGCCAGTGGACCGGCGCCCTCGCCGAACGCGCCCACTCGGTGACCGCGCTCGACGCGGCGGCCGAGACGCTGGACATCGCGTGCGCCCGCGTCACGTCCCCCAACGTCCTGTTCACCCAGGCCGACGTCTTCACCTGGCACCCGTCCCGCCGCTACGACACGGTCTTCTTCGCCTACTGGCTCTCCCATGTCCCGCCGTCGCGACTGCCCGCCTTCTGGAACACAGTCCGCGAGGCGCTGGCCCCGCACGGCAAGGCGATCTTCATCGACGACGGCCCGGGGGAGGCCTGGCGCGAGGAATTCCTCACGCCGCAGTCCGCTTCCACGGTGGTCCGTCAACTCGACGACGGCAGCCGGCACCGGGTCGTGAAGGTCTTCCACGAGCCGGAGACGCTGACGGGTGATCTCGCGGCGCTGGGATGGTCGGCCGATGTGCGGCTGGTGGGCGGCCGGAGCTTCATCGTGGGCGTGGCGGAACCGGTGGGGGAGCGGGGGTGACGAGGGCGGACGTGCAGCTCGATCTCCGGCTCGTCCCAGCCGTCGCCCGCGTTCATCGCGGGCGGCTGAACCGCCGCCTCGCGGCGTCCGGCCGCCCGGCACGGCTGCCGCACGGGCCCCGTCCCGCACCAGGCACAGCTCAGGGATTCCAGAACACGCTGGTGAACGCCCGGTCGAAGCGCCGCGCGGCCAGGTCCTCGCGCTGGATCACCCAGTGAACGGTGGCGCTCTCCCAGCCCTGCACGTCCATACCGGCCTGCCAGTCGGCCAGAAGCACCCAGTCCGATACGTCACCCGAAACCGGCCCGCCTGCCTGACCATCATGGTCGTCAGGCCGGAGGCGACCTCGCAGCCGCGCTTTGCCAGTTTCAGGCTGTCGTAGGCGGCGGTACAGAGCACGGCGGCGCGGTCCGGGGGTGCGCCCTGCGGGGAGCACGATGTCCCGGGGCTGCTGATGCTCACCTACCTCACCCATGTGCGTGGAGAGCGGATCGTCATCCACGCAAGCCGACGTCCTGCGAGCCCTGGCGGCGGTACGGGAGGGGTCCCGACGCATCGGGGCAAGACTTGTGGCATGGATGAGGATGCGAGGGCTGACAAGAAGCCGACGAAGCCGGAGGAATCGGAGCTGCTGCCAGTCTGGTGGGGGTGCGTCGTTGTGCCGTGCCTCGTGCTGGTCGCCCTGGTGATGGTTGTCGGAGCGATCCTCCAGATCCTGGCCACGGCGAACGCCAAACTTGTCCACACGGGAGGCCCTGCCCCGGAGACCGAGTTCAGCTTCCGTCACGTGGGCGCCGGTCTCACCGACAACAAGCGCTACACCTTCACCTGGTGGGTGCGCGACAGCTTCGAAAGCACCCTGAGCGTCCGGGGGACGGTCTCTGTGCCGCACCTCCGCCGCGTCGACGACGTGTCGGGCGCGCTGACCGCTTACGTCCCGGCGGGCTGCTCGGACCGCGCGATCCGGTGGCAGATCACCGTCAACGGGCGGGAGGCCGACTCCGGTACCTTCCAGGGGCAGCGGGCGTACGTGATCCCCACCGACTACTCCTCGGACGGTGACCTGGACACTGTCGTGATCGCTGCCGACTGGGACGGCGGCACCGAGGCGTGCCCCCGCTTCCGGCTGGTGTGGGACACCAAGGCGCTGGAGCCGTAGACCGCCGACGACGCGGCGCCCGGAATCCTCCGGGCTTCGAAGCCTGCCTTCAGAAGAAGGACTTCGAGCACTGCAGTAGCTTCGCCGGCGACGCCCTCCTCATGGGCAAATTCAAGGCCCTGGAGAAGGCCTACGACAGCCTGAGACTGCTCAAGCGCACCTGCACCAAGTGCTTCCCTCCCGGCACCAAAGTCCTCATGGGAGACGGCTCCCGAAAGAACATCGAGGACGTCCACCCGGGTGACCAGGTACTGGCCACCGACCCGGTCTCCGGGCGGACCGCCGTCCGTAAGGTGACCCGTCAGATCGTCACCGAGGACGACAAGCACTTCAACGAACTCACCATTGCCACCCGCGCCGGCCCCGAGAAGCTCACCGCAGCCCACGAGCACCCGTTCTGGAGCCCGTCGCAACAGAACTGGGTCGGTACTTGGCGCTGTCGGCCTCGTTCTCCACCCACACGGTAGACGTGATGGCGTCCACGTGGACCACGTCCACGGCCTCGGTTTCGGCGAACGAGGTGATATTGAACGCGCCACCGACGCAGGGGTGTCCACCTGTGCGGTAGGGGAGTACTCGCAGCCGGATGTTCGGCAACTTGGCCACGTTCAGCAGGTGTTCGAGCTGCGCTCGCATCACGTCCGGGTCCTCCCAGACGTCGTCGCTGACAGCCGGCGACCTGGCGTAGTCGGCCGTTTGGAACAGCCCTGGAATCAGCGAGAGCTGCCACGTGCGTGCTCGGCTCGCGACATCTTCCATCGCGATGTACTCGGCCAGCGCGCCCGCGTTGGGGGAGTGCTGCCACCACCCCTTGGCCTTGCGGCGCTCGCGATCCAGCTTCGCCAACTCCAGTAGCCGATGACGTAATTGCGGTCCGCGTCCCGCAGCCGGTCGGCGTCCCACACTGATCCGTTGAGCAGCCACTGCATCCGGTCCGCGGTCACATGCCCGGCACGCTCCGACAGCGTCCAGCCGTTCTTCTTCGGCAGCTCCGCCAGCAGTCCCTCGATGAACTGCGCGAACACCACCCGAGGCTCGGGCCGGTTGAACAAGAACCCCAACGAACCCGTCAACGCGGACAGTTCGGCATCTTACTCGGCTATCTGCTCAGCCGTCACACCCAGCATCATGCCCGGTCAACGACACCACACAGGCTCCGTCACAGATCTCCGGCTGTAGTACGTGGGCCTCGGCGGACGTAGGCGGCGCTTCCGGCGACGGTGAGTACCGCTGCGACCACGGCCGCGGGGCGGCTGTCGGAGGCCTGTGTCTGCCAGGTCAGCGCCTCCCCCGCGGTGCCCATGCCCGGGAACACCGCCGCGCCGAGCGTCCACCCGAGAGGCAGGAACCACGAGCGAGCGGTGCCGACCGTGGCCGTCCCCAGGGCGGTCAGGCCCAGCAGGCCGGCCGCGTCGCGGACGACACATCCGAATGGCCCGAACCGCGTGCCGGTGAGCAGTGTGGCCAGCAGCAGCATGAGTACGCATCCCAGGGCCGTGGCCAGGTGGGACATCCGCAGCCACCCCCACGGCCTCGCCGCCGTGCGGTCCAGGGTGTCGTCGGGGCCTCCCAGCGTGGTGGTGGCGACGGCTACCAGGAGCAGGACCGTCAGGGCGAGTACGGTGCTGCTCACCTCGCCCTTGACGCTGAAGGCCGTCGCCAGCAGCCACGCGATGGCAGTGCCCGCGCCGGCCGCGCCGAGCGCCGCAGGCACCCGGCGCGAGCGGACGTAGAGCGTCAGTCCTGTCATCGGGCGCCTTCGCTCAGAAGGTCGGTGGTGTCCTGGCAGTTCTGGGCGGCCTGATAGACGGCGATAACCCGGGCTTCGGCCTCGGCTCGCGGCAGTGCCCGCAGTCCCTTCCAGAGCTTGACGGCGTCCGGGTCATCGAATTCGAGGCCATCGGGACCGGCGGTCGGCTCCCGGTCGAGCAGCCAGTAGGCCGCAGCGGTGGCGACTGTGAAGTTCTGGTTGTCTCCGCAGCTGAGAGGGCCGGCGAACACTCCGGTGAGCATCGTCGGTTCGAGCCGTCCCGGGTGGGCGAGGTGACCGTGCTTGTCGACCGTGATACTCATCAGCGCGGTGTCGGCCCGCGACCTCGGTGACGTAGGAGGAGAGAACGTGGTGGTGTCCTCATGTGCCTCGACGATTGATGTTTTCTTCAGGAGTTCCAACGCGTGCCGGGCCTTGGGGGTCACCTCGGGCAGCAACCCTTCGTGCGCCCGGCTGACGCAGACCCGCGGGGTGTCGTCGGTGCACACCAGTTCCTGGGCGACCGGGTCGAGCGTCCCTTGGTCGTAGGCATCGCCGGTCGGCACCACCAGGGCTGTGGCCGTGGCCCCGATGGCCAGCGGCAGCAGCGCGGCGAACGCGAACTTACGGTTCTGGACGACGAAGAGCACGACGCCGGCCACCGCGACCGCGGCCATCCAGAGTGCCTGGGCGGCGCTGACTCCGCCGTCGACGGTGTCGTAGTCGCTGAACACGCTCATCCCCATGGCCGGGGAGAACGCCGCCGTGAATCCGCCGTCCGGAAGGGCGTGGGGCGCGAGCATCAGTAGCGCGAAGCCGATCACGGCCAGCGCGGGTGCGGTGGCGAGCGCCGGCACCAGGCGTCCGACGGCCAACCCGAGCCAGACCGAGGCGATCATCGCGACCAGCCCGACGGCCACGACGACAAACGCGGCAGGCGGCAGGTAGCGCGCCGTGTCGGCGATCCGTGGTGCCGCCGCGAGGAGCGTGACCAGGTAGGCGACGAGCACCGCCAGGGCCGTCGTGGCCAGGATCGGCACCACGCGCTGCGGTCTCGGGCGGGGCACGGCGGTGAGCAGTTCGGCGACGTTCGCCCGGTGCTCGCGAAAGGACTGCCAGGCACCGGCGGCCATCGCAAGGGGCGAGAGAACCGCGAGGTATTCGCGCTGCGTCATGGCCAGCGCCATCCACCCCGTGGACCATCGCCCCGCGGTGGCGTGGAGGACGATCGTGCTGGCGACGGCGATCAGGAGCGCGGCACCGAGGGCGGCCGAGCGCCGGAGCTCGATGCCGAGGATGCGGTTCATGCGTTGCTCCGGTGCTGGCGCAGGAGTGCGGAGTAGCCGCGCTCCGCAGGGCTGTCGCCCGCGTCGCCCTGCCCACCGCGGGCGATCAGGTCGTCGGGGGTGCCCTGGAAGAGGAGTCGGCCTTCGTTCATGAGGATGACGTCGGTGCAGGCAGCGACGACGTCCTCGACGAGGTGGGTGGAGACCAGGACACAGCTGTCGGCGCCGAGGTCACGCAGCAGGTCGCGGAAGTCGAGACGTTGTTCGGGGTCGAGTCCGACGGTGGGCTCGTCGAGCAGGAGCAGTTCGGGGTCGTTCACGATGGCCTGGGCGATGCCGGCCCGGCGCAGCATGCCGCCGGACAGCGTCTTCATCTTGGCGTCGGCCTTGGTGGAGAGACCCACCCGATCGATCGCGCGTTGTACGGCGTCGGGTATCGCGGTTTTTGGCATTTCCTTGAGCCAGGCCATGTAGGCGACGAACTCGCGGACGGTAAACCGCGGGTAGAAGCCGAACTGCTGCGGCAGATACCCCAGTTTGCGACGCACCTCGCGCAGGTCGGCACGGCCGTCCACCTCCGCGCCGAGCAGCGTCAATGAGCCGCCGGCGGGCTTGACGACGGTGGACAGCGCGCGCATCAGCGTGGTCTTGCCGGCGCCGTTCGGGCCGAGCACACCGTGCACGCCGGCAGTCAGCGTCAAATCGAGTCCGTCGACGGCCAGGTGCCGGCCGGCCCGGACACGCAGTTCTCTTGCGTGGACGAGCCAGGGATGAAGGGTGGGAGCCGTTTCGGCAGCACGCACCGCTCGCATGGGTCTCTCCTGTCGATCCTGTTGATGGGGGGGGTCAGTTGCCACTGGTCAGGCGGCGGAAGTGCGTGGCGGCGAGCGGTGTGATCGCGGCAAGGGCCACGGTGGCCACCACCCAGTCGGCGGTGCTGCCCGGCTGCAGTACCGGGGACAGGGACTGGGCCGCCACACTCGGCAGCAGGACTGCCGCGGACCAGACCACCGCGAGTCCGATCGCCGCGCGCCGTACGCCGATGAGGGCGCCGAGCACGAGGGTGGCCGCCGTGAACGCCAGGCACGGCAGCAGGGTGAGGGCCAGCGAGGTTCCGGTGCTCACACCCGCCACCAGCAATGCCGGAAGCACGACGACGAGCACCGCGAGCGTCCGCCGCAGCACCATGGCCAGGCCGGCTGCCGGTGTGGTGGCGATCAGTTCCCAGGCGGGGTCGATCCGCCGGCTCCACGCCACCGCGACGCCGGGCAGCGGAGCCACCGGGGCCAGCAGCAGCACGAGCGACGGCAGGCTCGGCTCGACGGAGTCCAGGAGTACGCCACAGCCCAGCACCGCGACGGTCACCGCGAGCCAGGGCAGCAGCGTCCACGCGAGCCAGCGCCGGTGCACGGCCGCTGCCGGTGTGCGTTGCCGGGTCGGCGACGGGCTCGCTTCGATCGCCTGGCCGAGCGAGACGGCGACACGGTCGAGCAGATCCGTCGTGGCAGGGGTGGTCTTGGCGGCCAGTGACTCACGGCAGTTGGCGCACGCGTCGAGATGGACCTCGATCGACCAGAGCGCGGCGTCGTCGAGTCCGTGCCCGCCGTCCGCGTAGCGGGCCAGGATCGTGGTGGTGGGATGAGTCATGAGAGCGCCTTCCGCAACGCGATCCGAGCCCGCCGCGCGCGGGTTTTCACCGTGCCCTCCGGCATACCGAGCAGCACCGCCGTCTGACGGACCGACAGGTCATCGAGCACCATCGCCTGCAGCACCTGCCGCAACTCCGGTGGCAGCCGCAGCAGCGCCTGTTCGAAGTTCTGGTCGACGCGGTTCGCCATCACCTCGTCCTCGGCGGCCGGCGCGGTCGTATCGAGCAGGGCAACCGTCGGCACCCGCTCCTGCCGGGCACGTCGGCGGAACGCGTCGACGAGACGGTTCGCGGCGATCGTCCAGAGCCAGCCGACCGCACTGCCCTCGGTCACGGAGCCCGCATAGCTGCCGGCCGCACGCCAGACCGCCAGGTAGGTCTCCTGGAGCACGTCGGCGACGACGTCGTCGTCGGCGCAGCGGCGGCGGAGCCGCACCGCCAACCAGGGCGAAGTACGCCGATACAACTCGTCGAACGCTGCCCGGTCACCACCGGCGACGCGACGCACGAGTTCTGCCTCGTCGAGGTCTGCCATCACTTTCACGATCAGGGAGACGAAACGACCGTCCATTCAGGTTCTCGGACGCTTCGGCGGCTACCGAAAGCAGCAGCGCTTTACGCCGAGCGCGAGGTCGTTCACATCGCCGACCGGCCCGAATCGCACCGTGGGCAGCTGCCCTGGATCACCTCGCGTACGCGGGCCCCGCGCTCGCCGGCGTCGTTACCGGGCGCCAAGTCGACCCTCGCTGTGCAGGGGTTCGCCGAATTCGCCGGAGTCGCTGGCCTCGACGGCAGCGCCCCCGACGCCGACCCGGCCGTGACCACTGGTTACAAGGCCGCCCGGAACCGCCCATTGACCCGCGGTCAGAAACGGTCCAACAAGGCCCTCGCCGCCACCCTCGTACAGGCTGCTACTTCGTTACGTTCGGCGAACCCGAAGCCGCCGGTGCAGGCGTGAGCGGCGTAGCCGCCTGGGCCTGCGGGGACGACGTGTTCGCGTACGCCGACGGAGGGGCCATGCCCGCCGTCGGGTCGGCAGCCGAGGCTTCGCCCTCCGGCTGGAGGGGGAAGCCGCCCACGATCTGGATGCCGGCCGCGTCGAAGGCGTTCTTGATGCGCCAGCGCAGTTCGCGTTCCACGGGCAGGGCCTTGCCGGGCATGGTCTTGGCCGAGACTCGGACGACCATCTGGTCGAGCAGGACGCTGTCCAGGCCCAGGACCTCGACGGGGCCCCAGAGGGTCTCGTTCCAGGGCTCGTCCTTGCTCATCTCCTCGCCTACGGCGAGCAGGGTGCGGCGGACCTTCTCCAGGTCCTCGTCGGGGCGGACCGTGACGTCGACGCCGGCCGTGGACCAGCCCTGGGAGAGGTTGCCGATGCGCTTGACCTCGCCGTTGCGGACGTACCAGATCGCGCCGTTGGGGCCGCGCAGCTTGGTCACCCGCAGGCCGACCTCGATGACCTCGCCGGTGGCCACGCCCGCGTCGACCTCGTCGCCGACCCCGTACTGGTCCTCCAGGATCATGAAGACGCCGGAGAGGAAGTCGGTCACCAGGTTGCGCGCGCCGAAACCGATCGCCACGCCCGCCACACCGGCCGAGGCCAGCAGCGGAGCCAGGTTGATCTCGAACGTGCCGAGGATCATCAGTCCGGCCGTGCCCAGGATCAGGAAGGACGCGATCGAGCGCAGTACCGAACCGATCGCCTGGGAACGCTGACGGCGGCGCTCGACGTTGACGAGGAGGCCGCCAAGGGCGGTGCCGTCGACGGCCTGGGCGGTGCGGTTCATGCGGTCTATCAGCTTGGTGATGGCCCTCCGGATCACCACTCTCAGGACACTCGCGATCACGAGGATCAGCAGGACACGCAGGCCGATGCTGAGCCACGTCGACCAGTTCTGCTCCACCCAGCTCGCGGCGTTCGTCGCGCTCTCCTGGGCGTCCTGAAGCGATGGAGCCGAGGGTTCGTCTGTGGGATCGGTGGCCGACAGGACGGACAAGAACACGGCAGGAACCTCCAGGCGTAACGGTCCGCCCGCGGCATGGGGGTCACAAGAGGGTCACCGGACGGGCAGACTCAACACACTATCGGGGCACCATGTGTGGATCGCCGCAAAGTTCGAGGGAGAGACTGTGCTCACCTGGGGATGAACGCGAAGAAGTGAAAACGGTGTGGTCGAAAACACTCCCAGCCCGTTACCGGGACATGGTGGCGCTTCCACCAGGCATGAGGGGAGACTGACTACAGATCGTCCCGGCGCGAGCCACGCGCCGCCGGCGTACAAGGAGGCATCCGTGCCGCACGTCCTGGTCCTCAACGCGTCGTACGAGCCACTCGGCGTCGTACCGCTCCGCCGCGCGCTCGTCCTCGTCCTTGAGAACAAGGCTGTCTGCCTCGAGGAATCCGGCGCCTTTATGCATAGTGCAACCGTTACTGTCCCCGCACCCAGCGTGGTCCGGCTGAAGAGGTTCGTACGGGTCCCTTACCGGGGGCCCGTTCCGCTGACCCGGCGCGCGTTGTTCGCCCGCGACGGGGGCCGGTGCATGTACTGCGGTGGCGTCGCAACCAGCGTCGACCACGTCGTCCCGCGCTCCCGCGGGGGTCAGCACGTCTGGGACAACGTGGTGGCGTCCTGCCGCCGCTGCAACCACGTGAAGGCCGACCGCCATCTCTTCGAGATCGGCTGGCGTCTGCGCCACAAACCGGCTCCGCCGTCGGGACTGGCCTGGCGCATCATCGGGACCGGGCATAGGGATCCGCGCTGGCTGCCGTACTTGCAGCCGTATGGCGCGGATGACGCCATGGCCCGGATCGATGGCATTTCTGCCTGAGGACCCGGGCCTTCGTATTGCCTCGGTACGTCGACACGGGCCTTGATCCGGCCGACCGGCCCGTTAAACGGCATCACGGCGCCTTACGGCTCTGAACTGCGGCGTTACGGCTCTCCGGGAGGTCCCCTCGTGCCTCCCGGAGAGCCGAGCCCATGCGCTCCGCTGGGTTGAGCAGGGGAGCTGCGGTCAGCTGACGGCGCTACGCGTAACGCAGCTCCCCCGGTTGCACCACCCGCCGCAGCAGCGGCAGTGCCGTCGCCGCCGCGAGCAGGCAGGACGCGTACACCATCGCCGGGAACAGCAGCGGCAGCAGGAGTGGGACGGAGACTTGCGCCACGATCCCGTACGCGAGGTACACCGCCGTGCCGCCGAGGCCCGCGAGCAGCATCGCCGGGGCCAGTGGCAGTGCCGTCTCCAGGAGCAGGGCTCGGCCGAGCACCGCTTGCGGCACGCCGGCGGCGGCCTGTGCGGCGAGGCCATGGCGGCGGGTGGCCAGTGACTCGGCGGCGCCGACGGCGAGGCCGCTCAGGGTGATGGTCAGCGCGACCAGGACGGCGGCGCCCGTGAGGTTGATGCCGGTGGTGTAGAAGGCCATGTCGTCGACGCGGCGGCCCGGTCCGTTCAGGTCGTCGAGCAGCATCTGCCGTATGCCCAGGAAGCTCACGCCCACGACGGTCACCAGGAGTACGGCGGCATGGGTGCGCGCGGCGGCCCAGGGGTCGGTGCGCAGGCGCTCGGCCGCGATCAGCACCGCCGGGTTGTCGGTCCGCGCGGCGAGCCACCGGCCCATGAGCTTGGCCGTGCCCCCGGAAACGGCGACCGAGCCCACCGCGGTCAGCGTCACCGCGCCGAGCACCGCCAGCGGGAACGCGGTGTAGCTCAACTCCTCGCCACCCATCAGGACCAGTGCGGCCGCGGCGCCCACCATCAGCGTGGGCGCCCCCAGCGTGAGCAGGGCACTCGCGCCCCGCTCCGGCCGCACCCGACGTACCCACCCCAGCGGCGAGGCCACCACCCGGCGCAGCGCGAGAACGCTCACCAGCGCGGCGACGACGGGTACGACCAGCGTCGCCCCGGCGAAGGCGGCCCACAGCCACAGCGGAGGCCGGTCCCACAGGAACAGCAACGAGGGGACGGAGACCGCCGCGGCGACAGCCGAGCCCAGCAGGCAGGCGAGGCCCGCCTCCAGGGCCGCGATACGCCGCACCTGCGGGGCCGTCGCCCCGACCAGGCGCAGCGAGGCCAGCCGCCGGTCCCGGTGCACGGCGCCGATCCGCGCACACTGCGCGAGGAACCCGAGCACCGGCACCAGCAGGAGCAGCAGCGCGGCGACCACTCCGTTACGTACCCCCGGCTCATCCAGCAGTCCGTTGAGATACGGGAACTCCACGTTTCCGCGTACCGCGCCGATCCCGAGCGCCGCGAGCCCGAAGCCGGTGGCCAGTGCGGCTCCCACCGCGGTCAGCAGCACCCGCAACCACTCGCGCCGATCGGAACCCCGCGTGAGCTGCCAGGCGAGCCGCAGATCCTCCATGACCAGGGTCCTCACCGAAGCCTGGGCCTTCACCGAGGCGCTCACTGGGCCACCTCGAAGTCCACCGAGTCCTCGATGGCGCCGTCCCGCAGCCGCACCTCACGGTCCGCGTACGCCGCGACCTGGTGGTCGTGCGTGATGAGCAGCACCGCGATGCCCGCCTCCCGGGCCGTGTGCACCATCGCCGCCATCACCTGCTCGCTCGCCAGGGAGTCGAGCGCGCCCGTCGGCTCGTCGGCGAAGACGATCTTCGGGCCGGTCACCAACGCCCTTGCCATCGACACCCGTTGGGCCTGCCCGCCGCTCATCTCACCCGGCCGCTGCTCCTCCTGGCCGCGTACGCCGAACCGCTCCATCCATGCGCCCGCCCGCTTGTGCGCCTCGGCCCGTCCCACTCCCGCGAGCAGCAGCGGCAGCGCCACGTTGTCGATCGCGGTCAGCTCCGGGATGAGCTGCCCGAACTGGAACACCACCCCGAACTCCGTACGCCGCAGCTCGCTGAGCCGCTTGTCCGGCAGCTGGTCCAGGCGCTGTCCTGCGTAGACGACCGAGCCCTCGTCGGGGCGGACGATCCCGGCCAGGCAGTGCAGGAGCGTGGACTTTCCGCTGCCGCTGGTGCCGGTGACGGCGAGGATCTCACCGGCGCGCAGTTCGATCGTGGCGTCGCGCAACGCCTTCGTTCTGCCGTGTGTCTTGGCGAGGGCGCGGGCCGTCAGGAGCGGCACTTCGTGGCTCATGCTGCGTCGACCTCCGCGGTCAGGGTGGTGAGCCGGGCGGCGGTGGTGGTCATCCAGCGCAGATCGGCGTCGAGATGGGACAGGGCGTAGTCGGCCGAGAGCACCGTCGCGAGATCGGCGTCCGTGGCGGTCTTGACCGCCGTGAGCTGCCGCATCCGCTCCATGTGCGCGGCGCGCTGGGCGCGCAGATAGCCGGCCGGGTCCGTCGAGGCGAGGATCGCGCAGACGACCTTGGCGAAGATCTCGTTCGTCACGAAAGGGGCGGGCGGTGTGATCTCGCCCGTCCACTTGGCCAGTTCACGCGCCCCTTCGTCGGTCGACCGGTACCGCGTCCGCTCCGGTCCTCCGGCTGAGTCGGTGCCCTCGATCTCGGCGAGACCGTCGCGGACCAGGCGTTGCAGGGTCGTGTAGACCTGCCCGTAGGCCAGCGGACGGGCCTGCGGGAAACGTTCGTCGTGCCGTCGCTTGAGGTCGTAGCCATGGCTCGGCCCACCAGCGAGCAGCCCCAGCAGGATGTGGCGGGTGCTCATGGCGACCCAGTATGCACTCGATATATGTACCGAGTGAATAGCTGGTCGTGCAGTGGGCGGAAAAATCCGTCCGAGGCCAGGAAATCCGTCCGGGCTGCGGCCCGACAAAAAGTTCCCCGGTAGTACCCCCGATCCGGGAGAGAATGTGAACACCAACACGTTCACCACTCGTATACGTCTGTCGTCGCGCCCGCTGGGTATGGGGCTCCCTGACCCGCAGTTCCGACTTCTCCAAGGAGGCCACCATGGCCGCACCGGCACCGCTTCTGCTCTCGGCCCTTTCCGAACACTCGGAAGACCGCCTGGAGGACCCCTCCAAACGCCTGGCGGGCCTGCCCGCCGATCCCGACCTGCACCTTTGCGTCTTCAGCGCCGAGGGCCCCTGCGCCGAGGCCCCGCTGACCAGTGAGCCGCCGCTGCCCGACGCCGCCCCCCTCACCAGCGAACCGCCCCTCGCCGACGCCGCCCCTCTGACGAGCGAGCCCACCTCCACGGGCGCCGCCGCCGGCCTGGACTTCCCGGGGGTCTGATGCCGCTGTCCCGGCTCGCCGCGCTGCACGGCGTCGCCACCTCCTACAGCCCGTCCCCGGACCGTACGGTCCCGGCCTCGGAAGCCGCGGTGATAGCCGCGCTCGGCGCGCTGGGCGTGGACGCCCAGACTCCGGAGGCCGTCCAGAGGTCGCTCGCGGCCCGCGAGGGGGAGCTGCGGGAGCGGCTGCTGCCGCCGACGGTGGTGTGCTGGGGCGGACCCCCGGCCGTGAGCGGTGAGCGGGAACCGGCGGCGGACGACCCCGCGCCCACCGCCCGGGCCGGGCGCCCGAAGAGCGGCCCGCTGCCCGCCGCGCTCACCGAACTCCCCGCGGGCACCCGCCTGCGGATCCGCACCGAGCAGGGCGAGACCCGCTCCTCGGCCGAGCAACTTCCGTACGGTGTCCACGAGTTGGAGGCGACGGCCCCCGACGGCCGCACCGCCCGCGCCCACCTGGTGGTCGCCCCGTCCCGGCTGCCGACGCCGCCGGGACGGACGTACGGACTGCTCGTCCAGCTCTACTCCCTCCTCTCCGGCCGCTCCTGGGGCATGGGCGACCTCGGGGACCTCGCGGAGCTGACGGCCTGGGCGGGGCGGGCGCTCGGCGCCGGATTCGTGCAGGTCAACCCCCTGCACGTGGCCGTGCCCGGCGAGCCCACCGACCCCTCCCCGTACCGCCCCTCCTCGCGCCGCTTCCCGGACCCGGTGCATCTGCGCGTCGAGGACATCCCGGAGTTCGCGTACGTCGAGGACCGCGACCGCGTCCGTGCGCTGCTGGAGCGGGCCGACCGGCTGCGTGAATCGGTGCTGCACAAAGGCGCGTTGATCGACCGCGACGCCGTATGGGAACTCAAACGCGAAGCCCTGGAGCTCGTACGCGACGTGCCGCTCGGGCCCGGACGGCGCGCCGCCTACTGCGACTTCCTCGCCGAGGAGGGCGAGGCCCTGGAGGACCACGCCACTTGGTGTGCGCTCGCGGAGAGATACGGCTCCGACTGGCACTCCTGGCCGACCGGGCTGCGCGATCCCCGTTCGCCCGAAACCGCCCGCGCCCGGGCCGAGTTGATGGACCGCGTCGACTTCCACAGCCGACTCGTCTGGCTCACCGACAGCCAGCTCGCCACCGCCCAGCGCAGCGCGCGCGACGCCGGCATGCCCGTCGGACTCGTGCACGATCTCGCGGTCGGCGTGCATCCCGGCGGCGCCGACGCCTGGGCGCAACAGGAGTACTTCGCGGCTGGGATGTCCGTCGGCGCGCCCCCCGACGCCTTCAACGCCCGCGGCCAGGACTGGGGCCTGCCCCCCTGGCGCCCCGACCGCCTCGCCGACTCCGGCTACGCCCCCTACCGCCGCCTCCTGCGCGCCCTGTTTCGGTACGCGGGCGCGCTGCGCATCGACCACGTCATGGGCCTGTTCCGGCTCTGGTGGATCCCGCAGGGCGAGGCGCCGACGGAAGGCACGTACGTCCGTTACGACGCCGAAGCCATGCTCGCGATCCTCGTACTGGAGGCATGGCGCGCCGGAGCGCTGGTGATCGGCGAGGATCTCGGCACCGTCGAACCGGGCGTCCGCGACGCCTTGCACGAGCGAGGCGTCCTCGGCACGTCCGTGCTGTGGTTCGAGCGCGACTGGACCGGGGACGGCCAGCCCTTGCCCCCCGAACGCTGGCGCGCCGACTGCCTCGCCACCGCCACCACCCATGACCTGCCCCCCACCGCGGCCCGCCTCACCGGCGACCACGTCGAACTCCGCGACAGCCTGGGCTTGTTGACCCGCCCCCTTGAGGAGGAACGAGCCGAGGCCGCAGCGGACGCGGGAGAGTGGCTGACCCTGCTCGCCCGCCTCGGCCTCCTGGACGGCCTGGGCGGCTCAGACACAGTCTCGGAGGAGTCCGAAATCCAGGCCGTCCACCGCTTCCTCCTCCGCACCCCCGCGAGGATGATCGGCATCTGGCTCCCCGACACGGTGGGCGACCGCCGCCCCCAGAACGTCCCCGGAACCTGGAACCAGTACCCGAACTGGCGCCTGCCGATCGCCGACGCGGAGGGCCACCCGGTGACGCTGGAGGAGTTGGCGGCTTCGCCGAGGCTGCATGCGCTGCTGGACGTGGTGCGGGGGAGAACACCGGGCACTGCGTGAGAACGGGGTCAGGGGAGAGCGGCCCGTTAGGGGCGCGGGGAACTGCGCGACAAGCCACGACGGACCGGTAGCCGCGACACGAAGTGTCACCCCCGCTCTGGTAGGCGCGCACGAACCCACC
>NZ_JAAKZX010000008.1 GCF_011045025.1 Streptomyces ureilyticus | reverse complement strand
ATCATGGATGGCGGTGGGGAGCGGGGCGCGCGTAAGCGTTCGCGTAAACGCTTGCGCAAGCGTTTACGCGAACGCTTAGGTGGGGGCGATGCAGCCGTGCTTGGCGTAAGCGTTTACGCGTCTGCCCGGAGCGCGCAGCAAAAAGCCGGCCCACCTTCCGGTGGACCGGCCATGCAGCGAACCAGCAGTGGCCGCGCGCTAGCAGAGCGTCAGCGCGAGACCTTGCCGGCCTTGATGCACGAGGTGCAAGCGTTCACGCGCTTCGGCGTCCCGCCCACCACGGTACGGACGCGCTGGATGTTCGGGTTCCAGCGACGGGACGTACGGCGGTGTGAGTGCGAGATGTTGTTGCCGAAGCCCGGCCCCTTGCCGCAGACGTCGCAGTTGGCAGCCACGGGTCACTCCAAAGACTTCAGATGCTCTTACGGTTGATCCCGGCATGCCGGGACAAGATCTAGGAATCCAGGATCTGAGTGGCGGTGCCAGGGGAAGGCCCGATCGGATCGGGCAACCGGAGCAGCATACAACGACTGCGTCCGTGCAACGAAACTACCATGGTCGGCCCGGGGCCTGCCCCGGCCCACTTCCCGCGGAAACCTGACCTGGGTCTACGCTGCGTCCCACGTTCGCTGCTCAAGGAGGCGCAGGTGCCGCAGGTGCCGCAGAACTTGGACGCTCTCGCGGTGCGCGCCTGGTGCGGACTCGCGCTCGAGGCACTCGGCCGCGCGCGCGAGGAGATCGACGCGATCAACGTCTATCCGGTCGCGGACGGGGACACCGGTACCAATCTTTATCTGACCGTGGAGTCGGCGGCCGGGGCGGTCGAGGCGGTCTTCGCGGCGCACTCCGCCGTTTCAAGCGGAGTCTCCGGCGGTGCCTCCGGCGTCTCCGCGCTCTCTGGTGCTTCCGGTGCCTCCGGCGAAGGGGCGGCTGGGCGGCCGACGCTCGCCGACGCGGTACGGGCGATGGCGCACGGCGCGCTCATCGGGGCCCGGGGGAACTCCGGGACGATCCTCGCGCAGCTGCTGCGGGGCATGGCCCAGGTGCTCTCCGCCGACAGCGAGACCGCCCACGCCGACGGCCAGGGGCTGCGGCTCGCCCTCAGGCAGGCGGCCGACTCGGCACGGCAGGCCGTCGCGCATCCCGTCGAGGGCACGGTGCTCACGGTCGCCTCGGCCGCCGCCGACGCGGCCTCCGGGGCCGAGGGCGACTGCGGGGCGGTGGCGCGGGCGGCGTACGAGGGTGCGCGGGCCGCTCTGGCGGCGACTCCGGGGCAGTTGGGGGCCCTCAAGCGGGCCGGAGTGGTGGACGCGGGTGGGCGCGGGCTCGTGGCCGTACTGGCGGCGCTGGTCGAGACGTTCACGGGGGAGGCACCCGGCGTCGCGGGGGCGGTGCCGGTTCTCATGGGGCACGCGCGCGTGGAGGCCGCTGTCGTGGAGCCGCTGGGCGACGTGGGGGAGTGCGCGGACCCGGACCCGGCCCTGGAGGAGGGTGGGCCCGCGTTCGAGGTGATCTACCTCCTGGAGGCGGAGGACGCCGCCGTGGACCGGCTGCGGGAGCGGCTCGACACCCTGGGCGACTCGCTCGTCGTGGTCGGCGGTGACGGACTGTGGAACGTCCACGTGCACGTCGACGACGCGGGCGCGGCCGTGGAAGCGGGCGTCGAGGCCGGGCGGCCGTACCGGATCCGGATCACGCACTTCGGGGCCGGGGACGCGCATATGGCGGGCGCCGCCGGGCGACCGGTGCGTGAGCGGGTGCAGCGCGCGGTCGTGGCCGTGGTCCCCGGAGAGGGGCTGGCCGGGCTGTACACCGAAGCCGGCGCGACCACCGTTCTCGCGCGCCCGGAGGAGCCGCCCGCGAGCGGAGAGCTCGTCGAGGCGATACGGCGGGCCCACGCGCGCGAAGTGGTGCTGTTGCCCAATGACGCCGAGCTGCGGCACACGGCTGCCGCGGCGGCCGAGCAGGTCCGCGCCGACGGAGTCCGGGTCGCCCTCATCCCCACGCGTTCCGCGGTGCAGGGGATCGCGGCGCTCGCCGTGCACGAGCCGGAGCGGCGCTTCGACGAGGACGTCGTCTCGATGACCTCGGCGGCCGGGGCGACCCGCTACGCCGAACTCGCCGTCGCGGAACGGGAGTCCTGGACCATGGCCGGCATCTGCCAGGCCGGGGACATCCTGGGCCTCATCGAGGGCGACGTCGCGGTGATCGGCTCCGACATCACGGCCACCGCCGAAACCGTCCTCGACCGCATGCTCTCGGCGGGCGGCGAGATGGTCACCCTGGTCCTGGGCGAAGAGGCTCCCGACACGATCGCGGCCCACCTGGAAGCCCGGGTACGCGAGTCCTACCTGGCCGTCGACACGGTGGTGTACCGGGGCGGTCGACAGGGTGCGCTGCTGCTGATCGGGGTGGAGTAGCCCGAAACCGAAACCGACGGGCGTGGGTACGGGCAAGCCGCCCGTTCTACGGCTCCTGGGTCTCCGTTCCCGTCATGCGCAGCAGGTGCTCCGCCTCCGCCCGTCGGGACGCCACCGTTTCGTCGGCATCGGCGGTGGCGTCGCTCTCCTTGTACGCCGCGAGAACTACGCGCGCGCGTGCCGCCGCCGCTTCGGGGCGCTCGAGGTCGGCCTCCAGCCAGCCGGCGGCGAGTTCGGCGCCCGTACGGCTGTGGAGGCCCGCTTCGCCCAAGGAGGCGAAGCCCGTGATGGCCCGCGTGAGGTGGGCGAGGGACTCCTCGAACACGGCGTTGATCAACTCGTCTTCGGCGTCGCCGGTCACGGACCGGGCGATCAGGTCGCCGAACTGGCGGTGTGTATCGGCGAGTTCGGCGGCGAGCCGGTCACGGGCGGCGTCGTCCTCCGGTACGGCCGCCTCGCACCCTTGGACGGCTTCCGTCATCAACTCCCGTGCCGCGTCGAGCCCGGAGCCCTCCTCGCGTGCCGCGATCCATGCGCGCGCCCGTAGGGAGCGGACCAGCCCGTGGACGTTGCCGAGGGACCGCCACAGGTCACCGGCACGCTCGTAGGCGCGCTCCGCCTGGTCGGGCAGCCCGGCGTTCCCCAGGGCTTCCGCGGCGAGGTGCGCGAGCATGGCGTGGTCGCGCTGCTCGGGCCAGTGCCGGGCGATCTCGGCGGCCTGGAGCCAGTGCTCGGCGGCCTCGCGGTGCTCTGAGAGCTCGGAGAGGCAGTCACCGAGCCACCATCGGGTCTGCACGAGCGCACCCTCGCCGTGCGTCTCCGCGGCCAGCTCGGGCAGCGCCGACTCCAGTACCTCCGCGGCCTCCGCCCACCGGCCCTGGCGTACCAGGAAGCCGCCGAGCTGATGCCGCGCCCAGGCGCCGAGCGTGGCCCCCTCGCCGCCCTCGTCGGCCCAGTGCGCCGCCTGAAGGGCGTGTTCCGCGGCGGGTCCGAACCGGCCGGTGGCGCCGAGGACTTCGGCCAGCTGGAGGTGCAGTTGGGCGTTGCCCGTCGCTTCCAGGTACGGCCCGCCGTGCTCCAGCGCCGCCCGGGCCGCCCGCTCCGCCGCCTCGGCGTCGCCCAGGTGGCGTGCCATGCCGGTGAGCCGGGCCTCGTACTCCACCGCGAACCACGGCAACCCGGCCGCCACGAACGCCTCCGAGGCCCGCGTGAGCAGCTCTGTGGCCCTCTCCACGTCCCCGGCGTGCGCCGCGAGCTCCCCGAGCATGGCGTGCGCCTCCGCGGCGCGTGAAGCGACCAGGAGGTCGTCCACGGTGTGCGTCTCGGCGAGGGCCAGCAGCTCCCGCACAGCGGACTCCGCGGCGGCGAACGCCTCGTCTGCCTCGGCTCCCTCGTCGCCGGAGAGGCCGTTCTCGCCCTCCTCCGCTGCCTCCTGCACCCGCTGCATCAGGATCCGGGCCCGCCCCACCAGCACGGACGCCGCCTGCTGAACGCCGGTCCCGCCGTCCGCGAGCAGGGCGAGCACCCGCTCGTACGGCTCCGAGACCGCGGCCCGCGCCTCCTCGGTACGGCCGGAGAGGGCCAGTACGTACGCTCCACGCGCGCGTGCCGCCAGGGCCTCACCCGGGTCGCCCGCCTCGGAGTACAACTCGGCGGCGCGCGCGAACAGTTCCGCGCCTTCGGGACCGAGGCCCATCGCCTGGTGGTCGGTCATCTCCGCGCGGTCCCGGGGTGCCAGCTCCTCGTCACCGGCCGCCTCGGCGACCGCGTCCCACGCCGCGACGGACTGCGGGTGCAGCGAGGCCGAGAGCCGACGGGCCTCGGCGAGCAGTGCGGACAGGTCCGCCTCGGAGGATGCGGCTGCGGCGGCGTCCGTGGCACTCGGGGCGGATGTGGGCCTCACAGGAGCCGTCACGGTCCGGGCCCGTATGCCCAGAGGCAGCCGGTCCACCAGCGGCTGCCGGCTCATGCGCTCCCGGGCGAGGGTGCCGACGTACGGCGTGCCGTTGCGCTCGTCGAAGCGGGCCGCCAGCGAAAGTGCCTCCCCGCGCGCGTGGGCGGCGAGTTCGCGTGCGGTCCACGTACGGCCTGCCGGGCCGGGCACCGGCTGGTCGCCCCTGCCGAGTTCGGTCACGCGGTCCATCAAAAGGGCCACCACGGACATGAAGTCGAGCTTGCTGCGCGGCTCCCCGGAGTCCGTGAAGTACGCCGGACGCTCCGCCAGCAGCTCCAGGCCGCGCGCTTCGTTGCCGGTGAGCGCGCAGAACTCCACATGGTCGGCGTACGCGCTCCGCATGCTCTCCATGGGCCGCACCAGCCGGAAGCCGCGCAGATGGTGGGCCCGTGCCTCGTCGAGGCGGCCAAGGCGCAGCAGCGGGAGCAGGGAGGACGCCAGCGCCGTGTGCGGCTCGTGGGCACAGGTGTACTCGCCCTCCAGGACCGGCCACCACAGCTCCAGCGCACGGGCGTCTTCGCCCCGCTGTGCCTGCCACCAGCCCTGGCCGTGCAGCTCACAGGCGTGGCAGTCGGCCATGCTGTCCCGGTCGGCGGCCAGCCACGCCGCGTACGCCCGCTCGGCACGCGCCATGTCCCCGACATGCGTGGCCACGCTGCACTCGGCGCTGCGCACGGCCCGTTCGGAGTGCCCGGCGAGGCGATAACGGTGCTCCATCTCGCCGAGCCACTTCTCGATGGAGCCGAGCGGTATGTGCGGCTGGCTCAGCATGCCGGCCGACATCCACTTGAAGACCCAGTGCAGCGAGTGGACCTCGTACTCGTCGAAGTCCTCGGGCCGTTCGTCCCACATGCGCAGCAGCCGCGCGAAGGGGACGAACATCTTGTCCTTCTCGGAGCTGTAGTTGTAGACCTTCAGCTGGTGCCCGAGCGCCTCGATCACGGCGAGCGGGATGTTCAGCTTCTCGGCCTCCGAAAGCAGCTGCTCCGCGCGCGCGTTGCGGGCGGGGCCCTCCGGCTGCTCGTAGTTCTCGGCCATCGCCCGGCGCAACGCCTCGAAGTCCATGGTCGCGCTCATCGGCCGCCCTCCTCCGGGGAGTTGCTGTGGGTGGCCCACTCCAGGAGGCCGATGAACGCACGGTTCAGGAGTGCCGAATCCGCGGGGCGCAGCGGTCGCTGCGCCATCAGTAGCGCCTGCCCGTAGAGGGACTCCGTGGCCGTTCCGATCAGCTCCGGGTCGTCGAGTGAACTGACCTTCCGGATGAGCGGGTTCAGGTGGTTGAGCACCAGCCGCGCGCGTGGGGCGCTGCCGCGCAGTGAGCCGAGGATGCCCGCCCACAGGTCGTCGGCCTGCTCCTCGGCGTCCGCGCGCGCCTGTTCGTGACGCACCGACCGGTCGTCCAGGTGCAGCGCCGGCACGGAGAGGGGATGGAAGGCGCGCAGCACTACATCGCACCCCAGGGGGTCGAGTTTCGCCCGCGCGGCCCCCAGGAAGCCGGACAGCGCCAGCTCCTCGGCCGGGTCGACCGCGTCCAGGTGCGCGGTCACCGTGTCGGCGTCCAGCTCGGCGACCACCGTCCCCGGGCGCACCGAGGGCAGCGCCTCGACGAGCTCAGTGTCGTACGTGTAGCCGCCGTTGATCACCCCGACGCCCTGTGCTGAGGCGATCGGGGCGACCTGCCGGAACTCCTCCACGGTCCGCGTGAAGTGCACCACCGGGTGCCGCGACGCGAACTCCTCCAGGGACAGCCGCCCGTCGCTCGTCTCGAAGGGCAGCCACGGCAGCATCGTGCGCAGCATCTCCTTGTCGTGCCGCGCAAGGGACTTCACGCCCAGGTGGTGCACCGACAGGAAGGCCGCAAGCCGCTCCGGATCGCCCGCGGCGAGCCCGGTCAGCCAGGACCGTATCCGCTCGCCCAGCGCCTCCCGTACGGCCGCCAGGGTCTCGTCCTCGTACAGCGCCTCCCGGGACGCGGTGGGCCGCAGACTGTCCGTGTCGAGGACACAGCGCACGAAGAACGCCCAGTCGGGCAGCAGCCGTTCGGCCCGCTCGGTGAGCAGCATGCCCTTCAGGTGCACACGATGACCGGCGCGTTGGGAGGGGCTGACCGCGGACGGCAGGACGTACGCCACGCCGCGGATCCCGGCGAGCGGCACGTTCAGCTCGATGGAGTCCAGCGGTGTGAAGCCGAACAAGTCGTGGCAGTGCCGCGCCAGGGCCACCCTTCGGGTGGCGGGAGACGGGTACGAGCGGTCCCAGGGCGCCGGAAGGTCGGTCACGGCCTCGTCGCCCACCCGTACGTCGTACGGCAGCAGCGATCCGAAGTCCCGGGCCAGCGCCAGCACACGCTCCCCGGAGAGCCACTCGGCGGCGCCCGGGCGGGCCACCAGATGCACGGTCGTGCCCGGCTCGGTACGGGCCTCATTCGGCAGCGTACGGACCCGGTACGAGCCGTCGTCCGTCGCCGTCCACTCCACGGGCGGCGCGTCGGGCGTACGCGCGCTGCGGCTGACCACCCGGATGCGCTCGGCGACCACGAAACAGGCCAGCAGGCCGATCCCGAACTGCCCGAGGAAGTCGGAGCGCGCCGACTCAAGACCCTCGTCCCGCTTGGAGCTTCGGCCGATTGTCGCGAGGAGGTTGTGCACGTCCGCCTCGGTGAGCCCGATCCCGGAGTCCTCCACGCGCAGCGCGCCGTCCTCCGCGAACAGGCGCACCCGGGCGGGCGCGTCTGGCTGCTCGGCGCGGCGGGCGGTGATCGCGTCCACTGCGTTCTGCAGCAACTCGCGGAGGTAGACCTTGGGACTGGAGTAGAGATGGTGGGAGAGCAGGTCCACAAGTCCGCGCAGGTCGACCTGGAACGTATGGGGTGACTGAGATGCCTGGGAGTTCTGAGAATCCGAAGTCTGAGAGTCCATCGTCGCTGCGCCGGTGGGGGGACGTGCGACGGCGCGGGGTCGGGCGGTCCCGCGAGGTGACCGCGAACAAGGCCGGAGCGCGCCATCCTAGGCCTGAACAGACCCGTCTGACCAGCGGAATTCCGGGACGTATACGGCGTTGTCAGTGGTGTGGTGTGCAATGGATCTCGTGCCCGCGCTAGATGAACCACTGAAGAAGGTGCTCGGCCCCGCCACCGCGAAGGTGATGGCCGAGTTCCTCGGCCTGCACACCGTCGGCGACCTGCTGCACCACTATCCGCGCAGGTACGAGGAGCGCGGGCAGCTCACCCACCTCGCCGACCTGCCCATGGACGAGCACGTCACGGTGGTCGCCCAGGTCGCCGACGCCCGCCTGGTCACCTTCGCCTCGCCCAAGGCCCCGCGCGGGAAAGGTCAGCGCCTGGAAGTGACCATCACGGACGGCAGCGGCCGTCTCCAGCTGGTCTTCTTCGGCAAGGGCGCCCACAAGCCGCACAAGGAGCTCCTGCCGGGCACGCGAGCGATGTTCGCGGGCAAGGTGTCCGTCTTCAACCGCCGACTACAACTCGCCCATCCCGCTTACGAGTTGCTGCGCGGAGACGGCGAAGAGGCCATCGACAAGTGGGCCGGATCGCTCATCCCGATCTACCCCGCCACCGCCAAGCTGGAGTCCTGGAAGATCGGCAAGTCCATCCAGACCGTGCTGCCGAGCGCCCAGGAGGCAGTTGATCCGCTGCCGGACTCGCTCAGGGACGACCGTGCTCTCCTCCCTCTCCCCGAAGCGCTCCTGAAGATCCACCAGCCGCGCACCCAAGCCGACTACACAGAAGCCCGCGACCGCCTCAAGTGGGACGAGGCCTTCGTGCTCCAAGTAGCCCTGGCCCGCCGTCGCCACGCGGACGCCCAACTCCCGGCCGTTCCGCGCAAACCCGCCCCCGACGGCCTGCTCACCGCCTTCGACGCCAAGCTCCCCTTCACTCTCACCGAGGGCCAGCAGAAGGTCTCCAAGGAGATCTTCGACGACCTCGCCACCGAGCATCCGATGCACCGGCTGCTCCAGGGAGAAGTGGGTTCAGGCAAGGCCCAGCCCTTTGACTCGCTCGTGCTCACACCCGCTGGCTTCCGGCGTATGGGGGACTTGAGACTGGGGGACGAAGTCGTTGTGCCGGACGGAGAGATCGCAATGATCGACGGCGTCTTCCCGCAGGGAGAGCGCGACGTCTGGCGCCTGGTTCTTTCCGACGGAAGCTCGGTGGAGTGCGACGACGAACATCTCTGGTTCGTCGGTACGAGCTGTGGTTGGCACCGAGGCCAGGCCCCCAAGGTCATGACGACTCGGGAGATCCGTCTCGATACATTCAAGGCGAACGGATCCTCGAAGTGGTACATCCCGGCGGTGACCCCGGTCGACCTCGGAGGTGACCTCAGACTGCCGCTCGATCCTTATTTGTTCGGCCTGCTCCTGGGAGACGGCTCATTCCGGCACAACCTGCGTGTGTCCACGATGGACAACGAGATCCGTGACGCTGTGGAGACAGCCGTGGCGCCTGAATGTCGACTGGTTCCCGTCAAGGGTTCCCGTTGTGACTACACGATTCAGCTGACGCGCCGTACCGGAGGCGTACGCAATCCCGTAATCCAATCCCTGCGTGACTTGAACCTGTGGGGCATGACGTCACACGGCAAGTTCGTTCCCGATGAGTTCAAGAACACGTCGATCAAGAACCGGCTCGCTCTGCTGCAAGGGCTCCTGGACACCGATGGCACCATCCAGGCGACTGGCATGAGCATCTCGCTCTGCTCGGCCTCGCGCAGGCTCGCAGAGGATGTCGCCTGGCTCGTACGTTCGCTGGGCGGCCGGGCGCGAGTTCTGCCGAAGAGAGCTGCTTTTGAAGTCTCGGTGGCCCTGCCTGAGGAGTACCCCCCGTTCAGACTGACCCGCAAGGCCGAACGTGTGCGGCCCCGGCCGAAATACAACACATTCCGGCGTGGAATTCGCGCGGTTGAGTACGTGGGGCGGAAGGCCGTCCAGTGCATCAGCGTCGCCCATCCGAGCCATGCCTACGTCACCGACAACTTCACGGTCACCCACAACACGATGGTCGCTCTGCGCGCCATGCTCGCCGTCGTCGACGCGGGCGGACAGGCCGCGATGCTCGCGCCCACCGAAGTGCTCGCGCAGCAGCACCACCGGTCGATCACGGAGATGATGGGGGAGCTGGCCGAGGGAGGGATGCTGGGCGGGGCCGAGCAGGCCACCAAGGTGGTGCTGCTGACCGGCTCCATGGGCGCCGCCGCCCGCAGGCAGGCGCTTCTCGATCTCGTCACGGGCGAGGCGGGGGTCGTGATCGGCACGCACGCGCTGATCGAGGACAAGGTGCAGTTCCACGACCTGGGCGTGGTCGTGGTCGACGAGCAGCACCGGTTCGGGGTCGAACAGCGGGACGCCCTGCGCGGCAAGGGCAAGCAGCCACCTCACCTGCTGGTCATGACCGCCACACCCATCCCGCGTACGGTCGCGATGACCGTCTTCGGTGACCTGGAGACCTCCGTCCTCGACCAGCTGCCCGCCGGACGTTCACCCATCGCCAGCCATGTCGTCCCCGCCGCCGACAAACCGCACTTCCTGGCGCGCGCCTGGGAGCGCGTGCGCGAGGAGGTCGAGGGCGGCCATCAGGCGTACGTGGTCTGTCCGCGCATCGGGGACGAGGAGGACGGCTCGGCCAAGAAGAAGTCCCCCGAGGACGAGGCCGAGAAGCGTCCGCCGCTCGCCGTCCTGGATGTCGCCGATCAACTCGTCAAGGGTCCGCTCCAGGGGCTCAAGGTCGAGGTGTTGCACGGCCGTATGCAGCCGGACGACAAGGACGCCGTGATGCGCCGCTTCGCCGCGGGCGAGACGGACGTCCTGGTCGCCACGACGGTGATCGAGGTGGGGGTGAACGTCCCGAACGCCACGGTGATGGTGATCATGGACGCGGACCGGTTCGGCGTATCGCAGCTGCACCAGCTGCGAGGCCGGGTCGGCCGGGGCTCGGCCGCGGGCCTGTGCCTCCTGGTCACCGAGATGCCGGAGGCCAGCGCGGCCCGGGCGCGCCTTGGCGCCGTGGCCGCCACGCTGGACGGCTTCGAGCTGTCCCGTATCGACCTGGAACAGCGCCGCGAGGGCGACGTCCTCGGCCAGGCCCAGTCCGGGGTGCGTTCCTCGCTGCGCATGCTCACCGTCATAGAGGACGAGGACATCATCGCCGAGGCCCGCGAGGAGGCGACCGCGGTCGTCGCCGCGGACCCCGAGCTCAAGCGCCTGCCCGCCCTGCGCACGGCTCTGCAGGCCTTGCTGGACGAGGAGAGGGAGCAGTACCTGGAGAAGGGCTGACAGACTGGAACTGTCACAACCGCTCGTTCCACGACAAGGACAGAGATGACCCGCGTGATCGCCGGCCGGGCCGGCGGACGCCGCCTGGCCGTCCCGCACGGAACCCGTACCCGGCCCACCTCCGACCGGGCACGCGAGGGCCTCTTCTCGACCTGGCAGTCCCTGCTCGGCGGCCCCCTGGAGGGCGAGCGCGTCCTCGATCTGTACGCCGGCTCGGGCGCCGTCGGACTGGAGGCACTGTCACGCGGCGCCGGGCACACCCTCCTTGTCGAGGTCGACGCCCGAGCGGTACGCACCCTCAGGGAGAACGTGAAAACGCTCGGGCTGCCCGGCGCCGAGGTGAGATCCGGCAAAGCGGCGCAGATCATCCGCGCGGGGGCGCCGACAGCCCCGTACGACCTGATATTTCTCGATCCGCCGTACGACGTCCCGGACGACGATCTTCGCGAGATACTGCTCACACTCCGTGCGGAGGGCTGGCTCGCGGGCGAAGCGCTCGTCACCGTTGAACGCAGTACTAGAGGCGGCGAATTCCGGTGGCCCGGCGGTTTTGAGGCCCTGCGCTCCCGTCGTTACGGCGAGGGGACGTTTTGGTACGGTCGCGCCGCCTCTACGTGCGAAGACGCACGATGACCGGACTGGAGAGCGAGGGACCTCAGTTGCGCCGCGCCGTCTGTCCCGGGTCATTCGACCCGATCACCAACGGACACCTCGACATCATCGCCCGAGCGTCCAAGCTGTACGACGTCGTGCACGTCGCGGTGATGATCAACCAGTCCAAGAAGGGCCTCTTCGAGATCGACGAGCGGATCGACCTGATCCGCCAGGTCACCGCGGAGTTCGGGAACGTCGAGGTGGAGTCCTTCCACGGCCTCCTCGTCGACTTCTGCAAGCAGCGTGACATCCCCGCGATCGTCAAGGGACTCCGCGCGGTCAGCGACTTTGACTACGAGCTGCAGATGGCCCAGATGAACAACGGCCTCTCCGGAGTCGAGACCCTCTTCGTCCCCACCAACCCCACCTACAGCTTCCTGTCCTCCTCGCTCGTCAAGGAGGTCGCGGCCTGGGGCGGAGACGTCTCCCACCTGGTGCCGCCGATGGTCCTCGAAGCCCTCAACGAACGCCTCAAGAAGGACTGAGACGGGACTCGGACGGGACCGCGACGGCCCCTGCGGGCTGACAGTGCGTCACCCGGTGTCGGATGGTGCGGGAGTGGCCGTACAGTCGATCCGTCCGTCTCCATCACAGCTGTAGAGAGTGGCGAGCACACGGTGGACGTGCAGAAGAAGCTCGATGAGATCGTCGCGGCGGTCGGCAGCGCCCGTTCGATGCCCATGTCGGCCTCGTGCGTGGTCAACCGCGCCGAGCTGCTCTCCCTGCTCGAAGAGGTGCGTCAGGCGCTGCCCGGCTCCCTCGCCCAGGCCCAGGAACTCATCGGCGGGCGCGAGCAGTTGGTCGAGCAGGCCCGCGAGGAGGCCCAGCGGATCATCGAGTCCGCGCACGCCGAGCGCGGCTCGCTGGTCTCCGGTACCGAGATCGCCCGCCGCTCCCAGAGCGAGGCGGACCGCATCCTCGCCGAGGCCCGCCAGGAGGCCGAGGAGATCCGCGCGGAGGCCGACGACTACGTCGACTCCAAGCTCGCCAACTTCGAGGTCGTCCTCACCAAGACCCTCGGCTCCGTCGGCCGCGGCCGCGAGAAGCTGCTCGGCACCGGACCCGGCCTCGACGAGCACGGTTACGAGGACGAGGACGCGCCCGAGCGCAGCCACGACCCCCAGACCCTGCGCCGCAACGCCGATGAATACGTCGACGTCAAGCTCGGTGCCTTCGAGGCTGTCCTCGCCAAGACCCTGGAGGCCGTCGGCCGCGGCCGCCAGAAGCTTCACGGCCGTATCGCCACCGACGACCTGGGTGCGCTCACGGACGACGGGTCGCCCGTGCAGCACACCAGCGACGCCGAGTACCTGGACGGCCTCGCGGCCCCCGTGGACGCCCCCGCCCGGCCCGCCGAACCGGCACCTGCCGTTCCCGCCCAGCAGCCGTACGGCGGGCAGGACCAGCAGCAGTACGCGTATCAGCAACAGTCCGACGCGTACGGCTATCAGCAGCCGTACGGCCAGCAGGACCAGCAGTACGCGTACCAACAGCAGGCCGATCCATACGCCGCGTATCCGCAGCAGGCCTACGATCCGAACGTCCAGCAGACCGGCTACGACCCCCACCAGGGGCAGCAGGCCTACGGGCAGCAGCAGCCCGAGCCGCAGGCGCACGCCCTCGACGAGACCAGCCTCTTCGACACGAGCATGATCAGCGCCGAGCAGCTGCGTCAGTACGAGCAGGAGCGCGGCGGACGCTGACGAAGGGCGCCCACACCGGCGTACGCCGGTGTCCTTGACCGCCGGTGTGCACCGGATTGGGCCGAGAGCGGAAGGTCCAGTATCCTGGCTCTTCGGTCGCGCGTTCGTCCGCGATCTACGCTGCCCGGGAGCATCTGGGGCGGCGACTGAGTTTCAAGATCGAAAGCAGGAATGGCCCTGAACGCCCGCCTCGACCACCGCAACCCTCTCGTGTTCGACACACACGAGCTGGGGCGACGTCCTGGTGCGCTGCAGCGGCTGACCCGCGCGGTCGACGCTCCCAAGGACCTCGGTATCCAGGGAGTGATCGGAGTGCCGGAAGGCGCCCCGGTGGAGCTCGAACTCCGGCTCGAGTCGGTCATGGAGGGTGTCCTGGTCACAGGGACCGCCCGGGCCGTCGCCGAGGGGGAGTGCGTAAGGTGTCTGGAGCCGCTTCAGCTGGAGCTCGAAGCGGACTTCCAGGAGATGTTCTCGTACCCCGACGCCGATGACCGGGGCCGCCCGAAGGCGGAACCGGCCGACGACGCCGAGGAAGATGAGGACAGGCTTTTCATCGAGGACGGCTTGTTCGACCTCGAGCCTGTGCTGCGTGATGCGGTGGTGCTCGCACTGCCGATGCAGCCGGTGTGCCAGGACGACTGCGAGGGACTGTGCTCCGAGTGCGGAGTACGTCTCTCGGACGAACCGGGCCACCACCATGACGCCGTCGACATCCGTTGGGCGGCACTGCAGGGACTCGCCGGTTCACTCGAAGATGGCGAGAAGGACGAGATCAGCGGCGCCGAATCGGGCGTCGACGAGAAGCAGGAGAAGTAGCCGTGGCTGTTCCGAAGCGGAAGATGTCGCGCAGCAACACGCGCCACCGCCGGTCGCAGTGGAAGGCTGCGGTCCCCAACCTGGTTGCGTGCGAGCGCTGCCACGAGCCCAAGCTGCAGCACATCGCGTGCCCCGCTTGCGGCACCTATAACAAGCGCCAGGTCCTCGAGGTCTGAGCGGCTGGTGAGAGGCTTCATGTCTGACGCCAAGGCGGACGTAAACGCCAAGAAAAGGGCGGACAACACCACAGCCTCGTCCCACACGCTTCTGGAAGGGCGGCTCGGCTACAAGCTCGAGTCCGCCCTTCTGGTGCGTGCGCTGACCCACCGTTCGTACGCGTACGAGAACGGCGGTCTGCCCACCAACGAGCGCCTGGAGTTCCTCGGGGACTCCGTGCTCGGCCTGGTGGTCACGGACACGCTGTACCGCACCCACCCCGACCTGCCCGAAGGGCAGCTGGCCAAGCTGCGGGCCGCGGTGGTCAACTCGCGTGCACTGGCGGAGGTGGGCCGCGGGCTCGAACTGGGCTCCTTCATCCGGCTCGGCCGCGGTGAAGAGGGCACGGGCGGCCGGGACAAGGCGTCCATCCTCGCCGACACCCTTGAAGCGGTGATCGGCGCGGTGTACCTCGACCAAGGGCTGGACTCGGCGGCGGAGCTGGTGCACCGCCTGTTCGACCCGCTGATCGAGAAGTCCTCGAATCTCGGTGCCGGCCTGGACTGGAAAACCAGCCTCCAGGAGCTCACCGCGACCGAGGGGCTCGGCGTGCCCGAGTACCTGGTCACGGAGACCGGCCCGGACCACGAGAAGACCTTCACTGCTGCCGCCCGCGTCGGAGGCGTCTCGTACGGCACCGGCACCGGCCGCAGCAAGAAGGAAGCGGAGCAGCAGGCCGCGGAGTCCGCGTGGCGGGAGATCCGCTCCGCCGCGGACGAACGCGCGAAGGCAGCCGCGGAAGCCGACGGGGACGTCGGCGTCCCCTCGACCGCGAGGTCGGACGCGGCTCCCGCCTGACACACGGCCACAGCCGTCACCGATCGCCCGTCCCCGGCCGAGGGGGCGGGCGACGGTGTTCACAGCCCTGGCCGGGCCCGCGCGACAGCCACGACGACGGGCCCGCAGTTCTCAAGGCGCCCTTCCAGCGGAGCGCCCACGCATCCGGAGGAGTAACCGTGCCCGAGCTTCCTGAGGTCGAGGTCGTACGGCGCGGTCTGGAGCGCTGGGTCAGCGGACGGATCGTCGCCGACGTACAGGTGCTGCATCCGCGCGCGGTGCGCCGGCACGTCGCGGGCGGGGAGGACTTCGGGGCCCGGCTGAAGGGGCACCGCATCGGGCTGCCTCAGCGGCGCGGCAAGTACCTCTGGTTGCCTCTCGCCGACCAGCCGAGCGCCGTTCTCGCGCACCTCGGCATGAGCGGCCAGCTGCTCGTGCAACCGGAGAGTGCGCCCGACGAGAAGCACCTGCGCATCCGCGTCCGCTTCGACGACACCCTCACCACCGAACTCCGCTTCGTCGACCAGCGCACCTTCGGCGGGCTCTCCTTGCACACGACCACTCCAGAAGGGCTGCCGGACGTCATCGCGCACATCGCCCGCGACCCACTGGACCCGCAGTTCGACGACGCCGCCTTCCACGAGGCGCTGCGGCGACGGCGTACGACCATCAAGCGGGCCCTGCTCGACCAGTCGCTGATCAGCGGCGTCGGCAACATCTACGCGGACGAGGCGCTGTGGCGCTCGCGACTGCACTACGAGCGTCCGGCCACCGGTTTCACCCGCCCGCGCACCGCCGAACTCCTCGGCCAAGTACGGGACGTGCTGTACGAGGCTCTCACCGCCGGCGGCACCAGCTTCGACAGCCTGTACGTCAACGTGAACGGCGAGTCCGGTTATTTCAGTAGAGAGTTGAACGTGTATGGGCGCTCTGACCAGGCGTGTAACCGGTGTGGAACGAGGATCAGAAGAGCCCCGTTCATGAACCGCTCCTCCTACTTCTGCCCGAAGTGTCAGCCCATTCCGAAGAGCAGCGGAGGGCGTTTTCCCAGGTGAGAAGCGGTTCTACTTCGTTGGCGGCGTAGGGTCGACGTCGTCAAAGTTCAACTCCAATGAGGGAAGAGTCTGACTTCGCATTGACGTTCATGTTCGGCGCTGTCCTTGCCGAGAATCTCGTCCGTGCAGGTCAGGCCGCATGCTGGTACTCGTGGAGGGTGCCGCCGAGGCGGTCGCGTCGTCGTATGTCGAGGTGGGCGATGGCGTCCGGGTCGGTGATCGGCGGTGGCAGGGGGTGCAGCGGGCGGGCGTCTGCGATGCCTTGGTGGGGCCGGTGGGAGTTGTAGTGCTGTTCGAACTCGCGCAGGGCGTGGAGCAGGTGGCGCTGGTTCCAGACCAGGGTGCGGTCCAGCAGTTCGCGTCGGCAGGTCTGCACCCACCGTTCCATGAGCGCGTTCATCCGCGGCATCCGGATCCCGCTGAGTACGACCTCGATCCCCGCATCCTCAAGGACGGTGTCGAACAGGGCGGGGTACTTCCCGTCGCGGTCCCGGAGGAGGAACCGTGCCCGGCAGCCGGCATCCTCGAGATCCATGACGAGGTTCCTGGCGGCCTGTGTCACCCAGGAGGCGGTCGGGTGCGCCCTCGCGCCCAGGACGCGGATGCGCCGGCCGGCGTGCCCGATCACCGCGAACACGTACAGCCGCGCCCCGGACAGGGTGACCGCTTCGAAGAAGTCACATGCCGGCAGGGCATCAGCCTGGGAGCGCAGAAAGTCCGTCCAGGTGCTGGAACCCCGCTCGGGTGCCGGGTCGATTCCCGCCTCCTTCAGGATCACCCACACCGTGGAGGCGGCCACCTGCACGCCCAGGACCAGCAGTTCGCCGTGGATGCGCCGGTAGCCCCCGCCGGGATTCTCCCGCGCCAGACGCAGCACGAGCACGCGGATCGAGCGCACGGTACGCGGCCGACCCGCACGCCCCGGCCGGGAACGGGCCGCGTGGCGGCGCGAGATGAGGTCGCGGTGCCAGCGCAGCACGGTGTCGGGGCGCACCAGCAGCCGTGCCCGACGCAGCACACCGCGCGGGAGCCGGCGCAGCAGCGCGGCCAGGAACACCCGGTCACTCGGGGCGAACCGCACCCGATCCCGGCCGAGCCGGCGTTCCAGCACCGTGATCTGATGACGCAGCGCGAGGATCTCCGCGTCCTTGTCCTGGTTGCTCACCGGTAGCAGCCGCAGCAGGGCGAACACGTTCGCCACACCCAGACAGGCAAGTCGCAGCAGCACGGTCGATCATGCTGCCGGGGCACTCACCAGGTGCCCAGAGCACCCGCCCGAGCGCCCGCGCTCGACACCACCCGTACACCAGCCCCCACCAGGACGGATGAGTTTTTCGGCAGGCGCAGCGTCAACCGTGTGATCAAGCTGACCGCACGCAACGTGTTCGGGTTCAGGAACGCGACCAATCAACGCCTCCGGACACGCTGCGTCACCACCCGCCGAGCCCGCGGGCACCTCCGCACCGCTCAACTATGAAGACCCCAACCCCCACTCCCCCCGCAGGAGGACGGATCCCGGTGATGACCACGCCGGGTCGTACCGGCGCACGCGAAGGGTCCAGCCGTCTGGCTGGGCCTTCCCGTGGAGCCGTTCGTGACCTCGGCTACCGGGCCGTCGTTACTCTCGCGGACCGGGAGAAGGTGTGGCACCTGACCGCTGCGGGCAACGTGCAGTGGCCAAGGGCGGCGACGGCGCAAGACCCTCGAAAGCCAGGTCACCGCGGCGGCCAATGGCTACTGCCGAAGCCGAGGCCCGTGGCCGACGTGTCCGTGTACGCCCGCCCTGTCGTGATCCTGGTAATGGTTCGGTGTCTGGTCTGTCCCACGAGTGACTGTCGTCATACCAGTCCCGAGTCATTCAGGCGTTTGGCCGAGCGTGAATCGGGCGGGTCCACTGCTCGGGCCAATTGGCCGAGGGTCCCGAAGAAGGGCGCTGATGGCTTCGGCCTGCGACGGCGCGTGCTTCAACGCGACCATGACTCCCGGAGAAACCTTTACCAGGAAGTCGCGGATGACTTCCAGGCCATCGCAACCGCCTAGCTGCGAAACAGAAGGCTGGTGGTCGTCTTCGGGGACACTCGGGACCGCTGAGGTGTGTGAATCCTGGTAGGGCAGGTTGGCGACGACGAGGTCATACGTACCGTCGGGGAGGCCCGATGCGACAGCGAACCGCACATCGAGGTGGAGGCGCACCGCGTTCTCTCGGGCCAGGCCGATTGCGTCGGGTGCGATGTCCGAGCCGGTGACGACCAGGTCGGGGCGCTCAGCCTTGGTCGCCAATGCGATGGCGCCGCATCCGGTTCCTACGTCGTGGACCCGTGCTCCCTCGGGCAGGGTGAGCGCGGCCTCTACCAGAGTCCCACTTTCCGTCCTCGGTACCCGCGCCCTGTGATCGATGCGGAGATGGAGGTCCCGGAACTGGCAGCGCCGAACGATGTACTCCACGGGTTCCCGCGCCGCGCGACGATCGAACCATCCGGAAAGCAGGTCCAAGACCGGGGGAGTGAGGTCGTTGCGGCCGTGCTCCTGTCGCTCGCCACGATCGAGTCGCAAGGCCGCTGCGATGAGCTGTTCGGCATCGGATCGAGGGTCGGGGCATCCTGCCGCCGCCAGCTTGTCGATCGCCCGACTTAGTTCCGCGTCGACAGCTGCATGGGAGGTTCCACTCATGTTCAAGCTCCCGTCATTCGAGTTTGAGGCGGGGCGCGGGCAGGGCGTTTTGCCGCTTCTTCGACTTACGTACGTGCCACGGGAGTTCGTCGTGCCCTGTTCGCACCACTGTGTCGATCAGCGGATCCGCCTCCCGATGAGTGCGTTGACGACGTTCCGCGTGGCCGTCAGGTCGGGCACCACGACCTGTGCGCCGGCCGATCGGAGTTCGTCTTCCGTGAACTTCCCGGTCGCTACGGCTACGACGCGAACCTTGTGGGTGAGTCCGGCCCTTACGTCGTGAGGCGTGTCGCCGACGAGAACAGCTGATGCGGAGGGGCAGGCGGCCCGACGAAGGGCGAGTGCTACGAGTTCGGAGCGGTCGTCGTGCTCGTCTCCATATGCCCCGGAAGTGAGATCCAGGTGCCGGTCCAACCCGAACGCCGCTAGTTTGATTTCGGCGCTTCCGCGGATGTTGCCGGTGACCACGGTTTGTCCGACGTCCGGCAGCTGATTCACGGCCCCCAGGACGGCACCGGCGCCAGGGAGTACTCGGCCGCGTTCGCGGAGCGTGCCGCGGTGGCACCGATGGCACTCGGTCAGGGCCTGGGCGAAGGCTTCGAAGTCCTTGTGCGTGGTGGCCAGTCCGTTGAGTTTCGCCGTCTCGCGAAAGATGACGCGTTCGGTGAGACCGTCCACGCGAACTCGCCGCCTCATTTCCAAACCGGTGGTTTTTCGGAATGCGTAAGCAGACAGTTCTTGCCCGACGCCGCGGGTATCGAGAACCGTGTGGTCGATGTCCCATAGGACAAGCCGTGTCGTCACTGCGGCCTCTTCCGCTGAGGTCGAACCCGTCGTACGACTCAGGACTTGGTCCACGAGTCGGGGATCGGTCCGTTCTCCACCTTTATTTTTCCGTGCCTCTCCTCGTTGATGTCGTCCTCGAGTTCAGCCAATAGTTGCCGGTCGAGGAGTGCTTCGGTGGGTTCTTTCGCGAGCTCTGCCCACCGCCGGCGTGACACCTGCTCATGGGCAAACCGGCGACCGACACTGCCGAGGCACCATCGGCACGCTGCGGGGCCCATCGCGGAGTCGATGTGACGGCGCAGATCGTCGGCGAAGTCGTCGTCACGGATCTTCAGGCCGTCCCCCGAGTCTTCGGGGTTCGCGTGCCGCAATCTGTGGATGAAGTAGCTCTGGGGGCAGCGGTAGAAATACCCCTCATGCACGGTGTGGCAGCGCCATACGTGAGCGATTTGGCACGTACGGAAGATGCGGTCGATGAGGTTTCCGTCGTCGGTACCCGATTCGGAATACGACTCACGGAATTCTGGACTGAGTCTCACACGCAAGTCGGTGCCATGGTCTCGTGCGCGACGGCGGTAACTGTCCAGTTCGTCGTTGGAGATCGCTTTGCCCGGGTACACTGAGATCTCGATCTCGTCGACCGCGGACCACACCTCGCTTGCGGAAGAGTCAAGAAGTGATCCGTTGGTGCACAAAACTATCCTTTGTGCGACGGATGATTCACGGGCGGCGTGGATGATCTCCGGCAACCGCGGATGGAGCAACGGTTCCCCACCGAGAATCTTGACGAATTCGCAGTGGTAGTGCCGGGCCAGTCGGGACAGATCGAGGAAGACCCGTTGGGGGTCGGCGAACCACGGAGGCATGATCGGCGACAGGTGACTGCAGGACCGGCAGCGGAAGTTGCAGTGCAGGACGGCGTTGACCTCACAGCCCCTGGGGTTGTATATCCTGTGGTCGGCGCTTCCGTTCTTATCCATAGATTCCTCCGATGTGAATCGCATGATTATGCCGACTCTAAATCTCCGTCCTCGCGGCGCGTTGTGAAGTACCGGGCCACCTGCTCGTGCAGCTCCGCCTTGGGTGTGGCCCATTTCCAGCAGCCGTCCTCGGAGAGGGCGATGTCGGCACTCGGGTCAAAGTCGTGTTCCACCAGTATGGAATAACGCTTTCCGTAACCGCGGTCGGCGGTTTCCCCGTGCCAAAGGTGCATCAGTTCTCCTTCGATGTAACCGATGCGCCCGTCTATTTCCGCCGACCATTTGTGAGCCCATGCCAGAAAATGGTCGAGCTGTGCCCGACTACGCGGATGACACCGTGCCGCGACCTCGACCTCGCCGATCGCTGCTGTGGCGGTCTCGCGTGTGCAGCCACCCATGATCGACGCGTCGTAGAAGCCGTGCCGGCGGAGCAGGTCCGAGCGTCCGACCCATGCGTAGCCGCAGTGAATCGGGACGTTGTCGTCACCGATACGCCATGTGCGGATCTCATCCGGCGACAATTCCTGTTTGGCGTAGCGAGCGGCGAAAGAAGGTCGGGTCGTGGTGGGGGGTTTCGCCGTCGGCGGGTCGTCGTTTCCGGTGGCCTGTACTTCGTAGGCTCGTGAGAAGGGCTGGACGAGGGATGATTCGTCGAGTTTCGCGAGGGACTGTTCGGCCCAATCGGGATTACGCAGGAGCACGTCGCAGTCCAACCAGGCAACGGCCTCACACGCTGCCGGCACGGCCTCCAGGGCAACATTGAGCAGACGTTCCTTTTGCCACATGACATCCCCGCCGTCGAGGCGGATCAGGGTGTCGGCGTCGGCGCTGCCGAGATCAAAACGCCCCGATGCGGAATGTTCCACGGTGACCAGTGGCACTTGCAAGTGATCTCGGAAGCGGTGGTAGTTCTCCCGTCGCGATCGATAGCCGACCGGGTTGTAGTAACTCGTTATCGCCCATATCGGCGCACCTGCAGTCGATGGCATCGGTCCACTCCCTACAATGTCGACTGTGTCGACGTGTCTTGTTGGGGTTGCGATGTTTCGCCAAGAAAGATGAAAGCTTGGTGCTCGTTGTTGCTGAGGAATGACTGGAATCGAAACCCGGGATTCTCCAGGCAGAATTCGGCGAAAGCCTTTTGCTCACCGCGCTGGGGGTCTCCGTTATAAAGAAACCAGTCGTCGAACACTATGACCGTACCCGGGCGGAGGAAGCTCTTTACGAATTTGAGGACCGGGACCGTGGACACGTACAGGTCGCAGTCGATGTATATGACGGCCGCGTGCAGCGGTCCGAGTTCGGCGGCGAGTTCCGGCGTCAAGGTCTTGTCGTAGAACCCTTTTACGACTCTGTACTTTTCGTCCGGTATTCCGTGACGCTTGCACAATCTCCTGAAGTCGGCCTCGCTTGTGCTCATCTGGCCGCGATACCACAGGTCGCCGTGAACGTCTATGCCCGTGACGTCGGGTAACCCCTCGAAGGAGTCGAAGGCGACGTAGGTGAAGTCGTGGAGTGGGCTGAACGCGTCGTAGGCGAGTCGAAAGGTCCTTGCGTTGTGACACCCGAACTCGAAGTAGTATCCGGTGGTGACAGCGTTGAGTTCGCAGTGTCGCGATGCCGCCAGAAAGGTGTTCCGGCGGAGCATCCAGATCGACTGTGCGTATGTGTTGCGCACCCAGCGTTGCCGAACCCAGGCCGACGTGAAGGGGAGGCGCAGGGGCTGTCGCTCACCCCAAACCCTCAGTTTCCGCATGTAGCGACGTTCGGCGCGCGCACCAACTTGCATGTCCTCCCCCTACTTGGCGTCGACGGTGGTCCAGGTCCCGGGCTCCGCCCGGCGGTAGGCTTCGAAAAGCTCCAGAATCCGGAACGCCTGCGTAAGTGAACCGCGGTCCGGGGCGGTGCCGCTCATGATGCAGTCGCAGAAGTACACGATTTCATCGACGTAGCCCAGATAGAACAGGTTTTTGTTGTAGAGCTGGCCGTACGTGTATTCCGGTTCCCAGCGCAGCGGTGCGCTTTCCGTCGGCGTGAGGAAGGAGCCCACGCGGCCGGACTCCCGGGCGGGCGTCGGCCGATAATATGTCAGCGTGGTCCCGTTCTCGATGACGACGTTGGCGTTGTTCCCGATCACCTCTGTTCTGTCCACCGGACTGCCGGGCGATGCTCCCGCCGCGAGGTGCAGTGCCCCCACCGCACCCGACTGGAACCGTATGGCGGTGACACTCGCGCCGGTTTTTGCTTCCCACTCGTGGCTGATCCGGTCGATGGACCCCATCAGATGGAACAGTACGGCCGCCGGGTGAAATATGCAGTCGAGAAACCAGTTCATCTCCACGAGACTGGCGCGCCGCTCGAACGACGGCATGGAAAGGGGGTAGCGGATGAATATTGATGACGGCTCACCGAACTCGGGTGAGGAGACGATCGCCTTCACCTTGCGCATGACCGGTGAGAATACTGTCTTCGTTCCGGTCACAACGATGCGATCGGCCAGCCGCGCCGCTTCGGCGAGTTTCGCCACCTCCGCAGTGGAACTCGCGGTCGGCTTTTCCATCCATACATGGGCGCCGGCCGCCAAGCAGTCGAGCGCCAAATCCAACGCTTGGACGCGACCGTCCGCGTCGTACGAGGTCACGATGAAGACAGCGGTCGGCTTCTCGCGTTCCAGCATGACCCGGTGGTCACTGTAATGCCGGGCCGCACCAAAGATTCCGGCGTACGCGGCCGCCCTTCCGGCATCGAGATCACAGACGGCCCGGAGTTCGACCGGCGCGTACTGAAAGGCGGGGTAGATGTTCCTGTAAGAATGCCCGCCAGCACCTATGAACGCGCAGCGAAGGCGCTCTTCGTATTCGAACTGGTACGTGATGCGCCTGGTGTTTTCGGTCGTGCCCATAATTCCTCCGCTTGACCCGTCAGCTAGACGTCGAGCGCTTTACGGGCGGTTGTCACGACACGGTCGACCTCTTGGTCGGTGAGGAAAGGATGTATCGGCAGTGAGATCACTTCTTTTGTGAGCCGTTTCGCCCGTCCACGGTCGATCAGCCTGTTCGGGTATCGTTCCATGAAAGGCAGCTCGTGCAGCACGTACGGATAATGCACGTGCGTTTCGATACCGGCTGCCCGAAGAGCAGCCGCCAGGGCGTCTCGCCGAGAAGTGCGAAGCACGTATTTGTGATAGACGTTTTCGCGCAACTCGCCGTGTTCCGGCACGCGGCACGGACCGTCGTCGAAGCCTGCGGAATACGTCGATGCGATGGTACGTCGCCGCTTCAGCCACCGCTCTTCGTGCTTGAGCTTCACCTGGATGACCGCGGCTGTGAGTGAGGACATCTGGGAGTTGTGTCCGAGGCGTACGAAGTCGCCTCCAGAGAATCCCCACCGTCTGAGCTGCTCGACACGCTCAGCTATGTCGGGATCATCGGTGAGCACAACCCCGCCGGTACCCGGAGCCGGGATTACCTTCATCGGATCGAAGCTATGACAGCTGGCCACCCCCACCGAGCCGCTGCGCCTTCCGGAAACAGCCGCACCGAGCGACTGTGCAGCGTCTTCGATAAGAAGAAGACCATTTTCTCGGGCGAATCTCTCCAAGAGATAAGGATCCGTCATGCGCCCATAGAGCTGTACGGCTACAAGCGCTTTCGTGCGAGGCCCCAGGGCTTCGGCAGCCAAGTCGAGATCGACGGTGCAATCGTCGTCTACGTCGACGAACACCGGTGTTGCGCCGGCCCGAAGGATCGCATCGACAGTCGCGACGAACGACAAGTCACCGAGAAGGACCTCGTCGCCTTCGCCGACGCCTGCGGCGACAAGCGCGAAGTAGAGTGCGTCGGTACCGGAGTTCACCACTCTTCCGTATTTTCGACCGCCGAGCACCGCAAGTGCGTTCTCCAGTTGATATACGGGCTCTCCGTTCAGTATCTGCCCGCCTCGCAATACCGACTCAATGGTCGCCAGTAGCTCCTGTCCAATTTCTTCGAATTCACGGTCCGCGCTGACGAACGGTACATGGAAGAGTTCGGACACTGAGATTCACTCTCTGCCGACGGTGTGGCACAGGGTGGTTCGAGGTCTAGGAAATTTGTAGCACCCTCGTTCTTGGCCGCGGTAGGGGACGATCGCGCCATATTCGTGGCAGTCCAGGCCAGTAGCCCGGCCTAACCTCGGGCTTTCGCGAAGTGTGGTGTCCGACGGGTGATCACGTAAGCAGAAAATTCCTCTGACCAGGGAGAATGTGGATTATCGAGATCCACTGCCACCGTCGGAGGCACTTCCCAGGTGAAGAAGCGCATCGGATCCTATCCGCGTGTCCGCGCCGAGGGCGGCGATCGAGGAGGGGTCTCTCTCGTGATCTGCTCCCAGATGGCGAAGCGGATGCTCATCTCGGCGCGGTAGTTGTGTGCGGGCATCAGGTGTCGGCGGGGCTGGAAGTGGGGCGAGGTACCGCTGAACGCGGACAGGAACCGCTGCGCTCCGCCTGCGGAGCGGAAGCCCTTCATCGCCCGTTCACGCTGCCTCGTTGGCTGATGGCTGTTCTCTGCCCGGTTGTTCAGGCCTTTGTGGGAGCGGTGCTCGACGGAGGGCATGACCTCGCGGTGGGCGGCGCCGTAGGAGCGGAGCTTGTCGGTGACGATCAGCTGCGGCACCGTTCGGGTCTTCTTCATCAGGCGGCGGAAGAAGCGCCTGGCCGCAGCCTTGTCCCGGCGGTCCTGCGCCAGGATGTCCAGGACGTTGCCGTCCTGGTCGACGGCCCGCCACAGGTACTGCAACCGCCCGTTGGTCTTGATGAAGGCCTCGTCCAGGTGCTACTTGTCCCCAGGCCGAGGCCGCCGGCGGCGCAGCGCGCTCGCGTACCGCTGCCCGAACTTGCCGCACCAGCGGCGCACCGTCTCGTAGGAGACGGTCACGCCCCGCTCGAGCATCAGCTCCTCGACCTCGCGGAACGACAGCGGGAAGCGGTGATACAGCCACACACAGTGGGAGATGACCTCGACCGGGTACCGGTGCCCCTTGTACGACAGCGACGCGCTCCCCACGGACGACCCTTCCCAGGCTGATCAACCAGAAGATCATCCCACCGGCCAGCCAACGTGACAGTGCCGCTTTCACGGCCTCGCGCCGGGCGCTGACGAAGTCGAGCTCGGGGAAGTACTCGCCGCGAGGCGTCGATGAGGGGGACAGTGCGCGGCAGGCCGCGAGGGTGCGGGACTCGCTCGTCTGGTACTGCGGATGCGCGGGCGAGAGCCGGCCCGGGTCACGGTCGACCCGACACGGTGCGCCTCACTACGCAGTGCTTCGAAGCGGGCACGTGGCCCAGCCGTGGAGCCCACTTTCACGTACGACACCGCGCCGGGGATCGCGACGACATAGATGAAGCCGGTACCCGTCTGAGGCCAAGCGGGCGCGGAAGGCCGCGGCGAAAGCCGCTGCGCGCGCCCGTGCCGCTCGCATCGTCGCTGGCGAGATCTCCGATCATCGAGGGCAGCCGAGCACGGCTAGCCAGGAGCCTCGCCCGCCCAAGCCGCGGCACAAGGTGGTCCAGACCCCGCCCGAGCGGACTGCCACGGCGCTCATCCCCCCGACGAACACCGAACTTCGGCCGCGGAATCGGGAGCACTACGCAGAGAACGCACAGCCGGTCTGGGCGAGAGAGGAGCGCCATGCCCAAGATGACTAGCCGTCAGGCCCGGCCGTGGCACCCAGGGATGACCACAGCCTCAAAAGAGGACATCCAGCACATGCGGCCGAAGCAGCGGAACAAGTACCGTCGCCTCAGCTTTACCTGGGCAGAGATCGAGAAGATCGATCGCGCCATCGGCCGCGGGGAGACCACCCAGGCGGATCCCGGTTCAGGCCACCCCGTGCACCAGGAGCGCGCTCCCCTGCCCGCCGCCTCCGCACATGGCGGCGGCGGCGGTGCCTCCGCCGCGGCGGCGCAGGGCGTACGCGAGGTGGACGAGCAGGCGGGCCCCGGAGGCACCGAGGGGGTGGCCGAGCGCCAGGGCGCCGCCGTCGGCGTTGAGGATCTCCGCGGAGAGGCCGAGCTTGCCGGCCGAGACGAGTCCGACCGAGGCGAACGCCTCGTTGATCTCCACCAGGTCGAGGTCTCCGAGGCCGAGGCCGGCGCGGGCGAGCGCGGCGTTGATCGCGTTGGCCGGCTGCTCGTGCAGGCTGGGGTCGGGGCCGGCGACCGTCCCGTGCGCCCCGATCTCGGCCAGCGCGGTGAGGCCGAGCTCCGCCGCCTTGCGCGGGCTGCACACCACCACCGCCGCGGCGCCGTCGTTGAGCGGTGAGGAGGTGCCGGGGGTGATGGTCCCGGCCGCCCCGAAGTTGGGGCGCAACTTGCCGAGGATCTCCACGCTGGTGTCGGGGCGCACCGTCTCGTCGTGCTCGACCAGCACCTCGCCGCCCTTGCGCTGGGGCACCGGCACCGGCACGATCTCCTCGGCGAGCGCGCCGCTCGCGATCGCCGCGGCGGCCTTGTGGTGCGAGGCGGCGGCGAAGGCGTCCTGCTCCTCGCGGGTGACGCCGTAGCGGCCGTTGTAGCGCTCCGTCGCCTCGCCCATGACCATGTCGTCGAAGGCGCAGTACAGTCCGTCGAGCTCCATGGCGTCGGCGAGCGCCGTCTCACCGTACTTGAAGCCGGCCCGCGCTCCGGCGAGCAGATGCGGCGCCCGGGTCATCGACTCCTGCCCGCCGGCCACGATCAGGTCGAACTCCCCCGCCCTGATCAGCTGGTCGGCCAGGGCCACGGCGTCGAGGCCGGACAGGCAGACCTTGTTGACGGTCATCGCGGGAGCCCTCATGGGGATGCCCGCGGCGACCGCGGCCTGCCGGGCCGGGTTCTGGCCAGCGCCGGCGCCGATCGCCTGCCCCATGATCGTGTACTCCACCTGCTCCGGCCGAACCCCGGCCCGCGCGAGCGCCTCGTGGATCGCCAGGCTGCCCAACCGCGGTGCTGAAAAGTCCTTGAGCGAGCCCATGAGCTTGCCCATCGGGGTCCGCGCGCCACCCAGGATCAACGATTTCATGCTGTTCTTCCTCTCCACAGCTGTCCCGGCGCCACGACTGTAGGGCCGTGCGGACGGGGCAGGGCGCGGGACCCGTGCACGGCAACAACGGCAGCACGGGGCTTTGTTCGCCTGCACAGAGATCTCCGGGCGGCCGTTGACCGGCCCCCCGCCCCCGGCATCCCCTGGGTCCGACTTCCCCGAAGGGACTGCTGATGCGCCTGATGACGCTCCCCGACATCCTGCGTGAGCGGCTGACCGAGCCGCCCGTGCTCGCCTACCGGTTCCTCGCCGACGGCACCGCGCAGAGCGCCGTGGACTGGAGCTACCACGACCTCGCCCGGCGCGCGGCGGAGGTGGCCGGCCGGCTGGGGGACTGCGCCGGGCGGCGGGTGGTGCTCGCGCTGGACCCCGGACTGCCCTACATCGCGGCGCTGTTCGGGATCTTCCAGGCCGGTGCGGTCGCCGTGCCGTCCTTCCCCCCGTTCGGCCGCAAGGCCTCCAGCCGCTTCGTGTCGATCATCGCCGACTGCCGGCCCGACGCGGTCATCATGGCGGGCCACCATCTGCAGAGCGAGGCCATGGCCGCGGAGCCGCTGTCCGGCGTCCGGGTGCTCACCCTGGACGACGCCGACCTGGCGGGCCCGGACACCGCCGGCCCCGCCGCAGCCTCGGCGCATCGGCCGGTGGCGGCGGACGAGCCCGCACTGATCCAGTACACCTCCGGCTCCACCGGCGATCCGAAGGGGATCGTGCTGACGCACGGGAACCTGGTCAGCAACTGCCGTGTCCTGGAAGCGAACATGGGCGCGGACCCGGACCGCCTCGGGTGCAGCTGGCTGCCGCCGTACCACGACATGGGCCTGATGGGCACGATCATGCTCTCCCTGCACGGTGGTTGGCCGCTGGTCCTGCTCTCCCCCGTGCACTTCGTGCAGCGCCCGTACCGCTGGCTCAAGGCGGTCAGCGACCACCGGGCCACCATCTCCGTGGCACCGAACTTCGCGTTCGACATGTGTGTGGACTCGGTCACCGACGAGGAGCTGGCCGCGCTCGACCTGAGTACGCTGCGCCAGCTCTACTGCGGCAGCGAGCCGGTCTTCAAGGCGACGCTCGACCGCTTCCGCGACCGCTTCGGGCCGGCCGGCTACGACGAGGGGTGCGTCATCCCCTGCTACGGGATGGCCGAAGCCACCCTCTTCGTCTCGGGCAAGCCGGACGGTACGCCGGTCAGGACGCGCTGGCTGGGCCGGGCCGGGCTGGAGCAGGGGCGGGTGGTGGCCGGCGCGCCGTGGGCGGACGACGCCGTCGAGGTGGTCAGCTGCGGCGCCGTCGCCGAGGGCCACGAGGTACTCATCGTCGATCCGCAGACCCTGGTTCCGGCGCCGCACGGACACGTCGGCGAGGTCTGGGTGAGCGGGCCCAACGTGGCGCACGGCTACTTCCAACGCCCCGAGCTCACCGCCGAGACCTTCGGGGCCCGCCCGGCGGACGCGGGCTCCAGCGGCACCCCCGGAGGGCGTCCGCACACCGCCGGCGCTCCCGACGGCCCTCCGCGCACCGCCGGCACCCGCACGGACGCCGACACTCCGGCAGGCCGGCTGCGCACCGGCGACCTCGGCTTCCTGCACGACGGCGAGCTGTACATCACCGGTCGGATCAAGGACCTCATCGTGATCGCCGGCCGCAACCTCTACCCGCAGGACATCGAGCTCTCCACGCTCACCGCCTGCGACTGGCTCCGCCGGGCGGCCGCCTTCAGCGTCGTACGCCCCGGCGCGGCCGCCGAAGAGCTGGTCGTCGTCGCTGAGCTCGCCCCGTCAGCGGTACGCACCGACGGCGAGCTCGCCCGCGCCGCGCAGGAGATCACCACCGCGGTGACCGCGGACCACGGCATCGCGCCCGGCGCCATCCACCTCGGTCCGCCCGGCACCGTCCCGGTGACCACCAGCGGAAAGGTCCGCCGCGGCGCGGTCCGCGAAAACTACCTCGCCGGGAAGCTCAAGCACCCCCACCCGGCCACCACCCCCGTCGCGCTCTGACCCCAGGAGTTCCGATGACCACCGCCATGCCCGCGGCCACCCGGTCCGACACCGATCACCTGGCCCGCCGTCTGGCCTATCTGACCGTCTGCGTCCCCGCGGCCGGCTTCGCCGCCGCCGTGGCCTTCGCCTGGCACTACGGGTTCACCGTGACCGACGGCGCCTTGCTGGCCGGCATGTACCTGGTGACGGCGCTCGGAGTCGAGGGCGGTCTGCACCGCTTCTTCTCGCACAAGGCGTTCGCCGCCGGCCCGGTGGTGACCACCGTCTGGGGCGTCGCCGGCAGCATGGCGGCGCAGGGGCCGATCCTCTTCTGGGTTGCCACCCACCGCATGCACCACGCCCACACCGACACCGACCGCGACCCGCACTCCCCGCGCCCCATCGGCACGGGCCGGCTGGCCCGGCTGCGCGGGCTGTGGCACGGGCACGTCGGCTGGCTGTTCACCGTCCGGCGCAGCGGCTGGAGCGGCCATGTGCCGGACCTGATGGCCAACCGGACCGTGATGCGTCTGAACCGCCACTACTTCACCTGGGTGGCGCTCGGTCTCGCGCTCCCCGCCGCCGTCGGCGGCCTGCTCAGCGGTAGCGCGACCGGTGCCGTCAGCGGGCTGCTCTGGGGCGGTCTGGCCCGGATCTTCCTGCTCGACCAGGTCACCTGGGGGGTCAACTCGATCGGGCACACCCTCGGGAACCGCCCGTACCGGACGCGGGACAACAGCCGAAACGTCGCGGCGCTCGCCCCGTTCTCGGTCGGCGGCTCCTGGCACAACAACCACCACGCCCAGCCCGCCCTGGCCGTCACCCGGCGCACGTTCTGGCAGCTCGACATCGCCGGTTCGGTGATCAGGCTGGCCGACCGCGCGGGACTGGTGACGAACGTGCGCTATCCGAGCCGCGGCAGGCGCTCCGCCGAGAACGCAAGGAGGTAGTCCCATGTCGACCACCGTCGGCCCGGCACTGGAGCCGGCCATCGTCAAGCTCGACCCGGCGAGCCGAAGGATCAAGTGGGTGACGGCGTTCACCCTGATGACGCTGCCCGCGATCGGCTTCGCCGCCGCGCTGTACCTGCTCTGGACGGGCCAGGTCACCGCGGTGGACTGGACGCTCTTCGGCGTCATGTACGCCGTCCACATGGCCGGCATCACCATCGGCTTCCACCGCTATCTCGCCCACAAGTCCTTCAAGACGTCCCGCTTCTTCGAGGGCGCGCTGATGATCGCCGGATCCATGGGCGGCCAGGGCCCGATCATGTTCTGGGTCACCACGCACCGCCGCCACCACCGGTTCAGCGACCACGAGGGCGACCCGCACTCGCCGAACCTGCACGGTCCGGGCGTGCTGGGCAAGCTGCGCGGGCTGTGGCACGCGCACATGCCCTGGATGCTCAGCGACGAGACCTCCCGCTGGACTGTCTTCGCCCCCGACGTGCTGCGCGACCGCCAGCTGATGTTCTACCACCGTACCTACCTGTACTGGCTGGCCCTCGGTCTGCTGATCCCGACGGTCGGGGGGCTCGTGGTCGGCGGCAGCCTGATGGCCGGGTTCACCGCGTTCGTCTTCGGCGGTCTGGCCCGGATCTTCGTCGCCAACCAGGCGGCCTGGTGCGTCGGCTCGATCTCACACATGTGGGGCGGCCGCCCGTTCGACAACGGTGACCGCAGCGCCAACAACTGGCCGGTCGCCGTCTTCACCTTCGGGGAGGGGCTGCAGAACAACCACCACGCCTTCCCCGGCTCGTACAAGCACGCGGTACGGGCCTGGGAGCCGGACCTCTCCGGCTGGGTGCTGACCACCCTCGGCAAGGTTCGCGTCGTGTGGGACCTGCGCCAACCGGACAAGGCCACCATCGCCGCCCGCCGCCGCCGCTCGCACGCCCGCACCCCCCAAGCCTGAAGGAGATCCCTGATGTTCAAGCGCCGCAAGCAGTCCCTGCCCGAGGGCCCGGTCACCGAGGAGGTGCTCCGCGGCTGGCTCGTCGAGCATCTGGCGGGCCGGGTCGGTATCACCGTCGACGAGGTCGACACCGCCGCCTCGTTCGAGTCCTACGGGCTCGACTCGCGGGTCGCGGTCCAGGTCTCCGGCGCCCTGGAGAAGCTCGTGGAGCGTCGGCTGTCGCCCGCGCTGCTCTACGAACACCCGACCATCGACGCGCTCAGCGGCTATCTGGCCAAGGAGCTGCGGCTCACCGGACAGGCGGGATGACCATGGCCGCCTACTCCTTTCCCACCGCGCCCGGCCCCGAGTTCAGCGAGTTCATGCGCAAGTCGGACCAGTTGAAGGGGGTGCGGCTGCAAGAGGCCGTGCCCAGCGAGTACCTCAAGCCGAACGTGGCCCGGGGCCTGCTCGGCTTCGCGCTGAGCTGGCTGCTGTACGCGGGCGCCGTCGCCGGCACGGCGTTCGCCCCCGCCTACCTCTGGCCGCTCCTGTGGGTGGTGGCCGGCCTCGGCGGCTGGGGCCTGCACTGCATCGCCCACGACTGCGGGCACGGGTCGTTCTCCCGCTCCCGCCGCCTCAACTCGGTGATCGGACACGCGGCGCTGCTGCCGCTCGTCTACCCCTTCCACGCCTGGCGGCATGTGCACAACCTGCACCACGCGCACACCAACAACCTGGAGCTGGACACCGACTGGCGGCCGCTGCCGGGCCGGATGTACGACGGCATGCCGCTCCGGCAGAAGATCGTCTACAAGGGGACCCGGACCTTCGCCTTCTGGTTCGGCACGGTCAACTACTGGCGGGTCTCCGGCTTCCGCCCCGGCTTCTTCCCGAAGCGGCAGATGCGCCGGGACGTGGCCCAGTCGATCGCCGTGGTCGCCGCCGTCAGCGCGCTCTACCTCCCGGCGCTCGGCTACTTCTTCGGCGTCCAGGGCCTACTCACCATGTTCCTGGCCCCGTGGCTCTTCATCCACGCCTGGTTCAGCGCCACCACGCTCATGCACCACAGCACCAGCGACATCCCCTACCTGTCCGGGGAGCACTGGACCCGCAACGCCAGCCGGCTGCTGGTGACCACCGACTACACCTACCCCCGGTGGCTGCTCTTCCTTACCCACAACATCTCGATCCACACGGCCCACCACGTGATCCCGGCGGTGCCGTTCTACAACCTGCCCAAGGCTCAGGAAGCGTTGAAGGAGGCCTACCCGGGCATGGTCCGCGAGCGCCGGTTCACCTTCGGCGAGCTCTGGCGAATCCTGCGGGACTGCCACTTCTACGACACGGAGTCCGGCTTCTACACCGACTTCGGCCACCATCCCGTACCGGCGCGGGACCGCTCCAAGGAGCCCGCGGCGTGATCGGGCGGATGGCGTACGCGGCGGCCGGCGCGCTGGCCCCCAGAACGGCCGGCCGCCGGGCCACCGACGCGTTCAGCACCACCCGGGCCTTCGGGATCCACCCCGCGGACCTGTCACCACTGGGCGCACGGCCGTTCCCCGTACCGGGAGCGCCGCGCGTACGCGAGGGCTATCTCTGGGGCGCCGACGACACGCCCACCGCGCTGCTGGTGCACGGCTGGGGAGCCGACTCCAGCAGCATGCACAGCCTGATCGGCCCGCTGCGGGAGCTCGGTTACCGGGTGGCGGCCTTCGACGCACCCGGGCACGGGGTGTCGGCGGGGACGCAGGCCACCATGACCGAGTACGCGGATGCGGTGGGGGCGGTGCTGGACACGCTCGGCCCGGTCCGGGTGGTCGTGGCGCACTCCCTCGGCTCGATCGTGACCGCGGCGGCCCTCGCGGGCCGGCCGGAGCTGCGGATCGACAGCCTCACCCTGGTGGCGCCCACCCGCACGCTCAGCGGGGTGCTGGACCGGTGGGCGTCCAGCCGGCTGCCAGCGCGGACCGTCGGGCTGATCCGCGCGGAGCTGCACCAGCGCAACGGCGTGCCCGTCACCCACTGGGACGTGCTCGCGCACGGCCGCGGGCTCACCGCGCCGGTGCTCGTCGTGGCGGATCCGCACGATCCGGTGGTGCCGTTCGCGGAGGCAGAGGCGATCGCCGCCGGGCTTCCCGGCGCCCGGCTGCGGAGCGTGCCAGACAGCGGGCATCTGGGGATCCTGATGTCCCCCGTGACCAAGGAGACGACGGCGGCCTTCGTCGCCGAGCACGCGGAGGAGAGCGTCCTGTGAACACCTCGACCGAAGTCGTCCGCGGCCGGGCCTGGATGTGCCTGATCTGCGGCTGGGTCTACTACGAGGACCTCGGCCTGCCGGAGGAGGGCATCCCGCCAGGCACCGCCTGGGAGGACATCCCCGACGACTGGAGCTGCCCCGACTGCGGCGTGAGCAAAGCGGACTTCGTCGTGGCCCCGCTTTAGGGCCGACAGTCCCCAGGCCACGCCACACCTGCGATCAGGAGTGAACATGAACGGTACGACCACCCTGCGCGACCCGCTGGACATCATGGTTCAGCTCCTTTCGTACGAGGGCAAGCAGAACCCCTATCCGCTGTACGAGGAGATGCGGGCGCACGGCCCCCTCGTGGACGTGGGCGGCGCTCACGTCTTCGTCACCGGCCACGCCGAGTGCGCCAAGGCCCTGCGCGAGCCGGCGCTGCTGCTCTCCACCGACGACGCGGTGCAGGACCAGCGGCTGCCGGGCTGGCGCGAGCACGCGTCATGGCGCTGGCTGACCAGGAACATGCTGTTCAGCAACGATCCGCGGCATGAGCGGCTGCGCCGCTTCTTCGGCAACGCCTTCTCCGCCCAGCGCGTGGTGGCGCTGCGCGAGATGGTCGACCGGCTCTCCACGGACGCCGTGGAGCACCTCGCCCAGGCGGGCGCGGACGGCGGGACCGTCGACCTGGTCGGCGAGTTCTCCTTCCGCTACGCGATCGGGGTCATCGGCGAACTCCTGGGCATTCCGCCGGAGGACCAGCCGGGCATGCGTGCGGACATCGGCGCCATCACCCTCGCACTGGACCCCATCGGCGACCTCGGCGTCCTGGTCCCCGGCGACCAGGCCATGGAGCGCTTCGCCGAGTACTTCTACGCGCTCGTTGCCCGGCTGCGTGCCGCCCCCGGCCCGGACATGACGAGCGGCTGGATCCGGGCGATGGGCGACGGCGGGGAGATCACGGAGGAGGAGCTGGTCGCCAACCTCATGCTGCTCCTGGTCGCGGCCACCGAGGCGCCGATGGATCTGATCAGCAACACCGTGCGGCTGGCGGTCGAGCATCCGGACCACCACGATGGGCTGCGCACCGACCCGGAGTTCACCGCGGGCTTCGTGGACGAGTCCTTCCGCTTCGACCCCGCCGTCCAGGCGCTGAACCGGGTGGCCTCGCGGGACTTCGAGTTCTTCGGCCTCCCGGTGGCGCAGGGCACCCCGCTGACCCTGCTCATTGCGGCGGGCAACCGGGACCCCCGGCGCTTCACCGACCCCGGCGTCTTCGACCCCACGCGGCGCGACAACCAGCCGCTGACCCTCAGCGCCGGCAGCCACTACTGCCTGGGCGCCGCACTGGCCCGGATGTCCGTCGAGTCGATGCTGCCGCGGCTGTTCGACCGGCTCCCCGGGCTGGCGCTCGCCAAGGGAGCGTCCTTCCGCGACCAAATCGTCCAGCGCGGGCACGACCGGCTGCCCGTCACCGTCAAGTAGCACCGACACCGCGCAGTCCGACACCGACTTCGTACAGACCGACACTGACACCGCACAGGGAGTGCAGATGTCCACGGAACACACGATCACCGACCAGGAGCTGGCGGCCTCGCTGGGTGACACGTTCACCAGCGAGTTCGCCGAGGTCAACGGAGTCCGCCTGCACTACGTCAGCGGGGGCGAAGGCCCGCCGCTGGTGCTGCTGCCGGGCTGGCCGGAGACCTGGTGGGAGTACCGCAAGCTGATGCCTGCGCTGGCCGAGCGCCATCGGGTGATTGCCGTCGACATCCGGGGCATGGGCGCCTCCGAGAAGCCGGAGTCCGGCTTCGAGAAGAAGACGATGGCCCGCGACATCAAGGAGCTGATCCACCACCTCGGTTACGAGCGGGCCGCGGTCGCCGGGCACGGGATCGGCGCCATGGTCGCCTACGCCTGCGCGGCCAACCACCCGGAGGTGGTAGAGAAGGTAGCGATCCTCAACACCACCCACATCGACGACAGCTACTACGACTTCCCGATGGTGCCGCGCCCTGGGGATGCCCCGCCGCATCGCTGGTGGCTGGCGTTCAACCAGGTCAGGGAGCTGCCGGAGCAGCTCCTCGCCGGACGGTCCCGGCACATCATCGACTACATGTTCGGCATCAGCCTGGTGAACCCGGACGCGATCACGGACTTCGACCGGCGGGTGTACACCCAGGCGTACGACGCCCCCGGGGCGATCCGGGCCTGCACCGGCTGGTTCCAGACGTATCAGCAGGACATCGCGGACTTCGCCTCCTATCCGCAGGTCACCGTGGAGATGCTGGGCCTCGCCTACGGCCCGTTCTTCGCCTACATGGAGAAGGCGCTGACCGCCTCGGCCACGAAGGTCCGCGTCGCCGAGATCAAGGGCACGCGCAACTACCTGGTCGAGGAGCAGCCCGAAGCCGTACTCGCCGCGTTCGCCGACTTCTTCAACTGACAAGCCGGGTCTCTCAACTGAGAATCAGAACCGACGTCGCCTGGGAGTACATGTCGGCGCAGATCCTGCACGTGGCGACGGACCTGGAGCTCATCGACCGGCTTACTCAGGGGCCGCGGTCCAGCGGGCAGCTGGCCGAGGAGACGGCGGCGCACGGCCCGTCCGTACTGCGGCTGCTTCGGGTCCTCGCGACGCTCGGCGTCGTGACCCAGACCGAGCCCGACCGCTTCGAGCTCACCGAGCTGGGCGGCGACCTCCGCACGGGCACCCCCGGCAGCGTCCGGGACGTCTTCCGGTTCCTCTGCTCGGCCGGCGCCTGGTCCTCCTGGGGCGATGCGGCGCACTCCATACGGACCGGCGACACCGCCTTCGAGCGCAACTACGGCATGCCCGCGTTCGCCTACCTCGGACAGCACTCCGAGGAGGGCGAAGCTCAACGGGGGCGATGGGCAGGATGACCAGCGAGACCGCCGCCGGACTTATCGCCGGCTGCGACTTCACGCGGTTCCATACGGTGGCCGACGTCGGCGGGAGGGCAGCGGGGTCTTCCTCGCCGAGATCCTCCGCTCCGCCCCCAAGACGGCCGCCGGCGTGGTGTACGACATGCCGACCGGCGTGACGGAGGCGACGCAGACGCTGGCGGCCGCCGCCACCGTGACGGCGGGGAGCTTCTTCGAATCGGTGCCGAAGGGCGCGGACGCGTACGTCATGAAGCTGATCCTGCACGACTGGGACGACGAGAAATCGCTGCGCATCCTGCGCGGCATCCGCGAGTCGATCAAGCCGGACGGCCGTCTGATCATCTTCGAGTGGGTGGTCCCCGACGTCGTCGGGGCTGAGCACCGCCGCGCCCTGCTCGCCGACATGCTGATGCTCGTCCTGACCGGCGGCCGGGAACGTACGGAGGACGAGTATCGCGGACTCCTCGCCCAGGCCAGCTTCACGCTCGCATCGGTCAGCGGCCCGCTCGGGGAGCTGGGCTTCACCCGCCTGGAAGCGGTCCCGTCCGCGTAACAGGCCACCACCCACAGATTGATTCACCCGCGGCTCCCTGGTCCCAGGGCTGCCCGTCAAACAGGAGGACACGTGCGCAACGCAGTGGTCGTCGAGGCCGTCAGGACATCCATCGGCAAGGGCAAGCAAGGGGGCATGCACCACGACGAGCATCCGGTCGCGCTGCTCGCCGGCACGCTGCGCGCGCTGGTCGAGCGCACCGGCGTCGACCCCGCCCTTGTGGACGACGTGATAGGCGGCTGCGTCTCCCAGGTGGGCGACCAGTCGGTCAACCTCACGCGGTCGGCCGTCCTTGCGGCTGGGTTCCCCCACAGCGTGCCGGCCACCACCGTCGACCGGCAGTGCGGCTCCTCGCAGCAGGCGGTGCACTTCGCCGCCCAGGGCGTCATCTCCGGGGCGTACGACATCGTGATTGCCTGCGGTGTCGAGTCCATGTCCCGGGTGCCCATGGGCTCCAGCGTGCTGCCCGGCAGCAATCCGTTCGCCCCGCTCGCCGAGCGCTACCCGCAGGGTCTGATCGGCCAGGGGATCAGCGCGGAGCTGATCGCGTCCAAGTGGAAGCTCGACCGCTCCGAGCTCGACGCGTTCGCTCTTCAGTCACACCAGCGCGCCACCGCCGCCTGGGCGGCAGGGGAGTTCGACCGGGAGGTGACCGTACCGGGGGTGCGGGACGAGACGGTGCGGCCGGGCACCTCCCTTGAAGCGTTGGCGGGGCTGCGGCCGGCGTACTACACGCCGGAGTACGAGGAGCGCTTCCCGGAGATCGGCTGGCAGGTCACGGCCGGCAACAGCTCGCCGATCAACGACGGCGCCTCCGCGGTGCTGATCATGGACGAGGAGGTCGCGGCCCGGCTCGAGCTGCGGCCGCGGGCGCGCCTGACGGGGTTCGCGGTGGCCGGGGACGACCCGCAGCTCATGCTGACCGCGGTGATCCCGGCCACCGCCAAGGTTCTTGAGCGGACCGGTCTCTCCCTCTCCGATATCGATCTCTTCGAGGTCAACGAGGCGTTCGCCTCGGTCGTCCTCGCCTGGCAGCGCGAGACTGGCGCCGACCTGGCGAAGACCAACGTCCGCGGCGGCGCCATCGCCCTCGGCCATCCGCTCGGCGGCAGCGGCGCCCGGATCTTCACCACCCTGCTGCACGCCCTGGAGGACCGGGGTGCGCGGTACGGCCTGCAGACGATGTGCGAGGCGGGTGGGCTCGCCAACGCGCTCGTGCTGGAAAACCTCCGGGCATGAGGATCCTCATCGTCGGGGCCTCTGCTGCCGGTGTGTCGGCGGCCGAGACCCTGCGCCGGGAGGGCTTTCCCGGGCCGCTGACGCTGGTCGGTGCGGAGAAGCACCTCCCGTACGACCGCCCTCCGCTCTCCAAGCAGGTGCTCGCGGGTGTCTGGCCTGCCGAGCGGACCGCGCTCCGGCCGACCGGGCGATACCGGGAACTGGACTTGGACCTGCGTCTCGGGAGGCGGGCTGTCGGACTCGACCCGGTGGCCCGCCGCGTCGAGCTCGACAGCGGGGAGCGCCTCGACTACGACCAGGTGCTCCTCGCCACCGGTGTGACGCCGCGCCCGCTGCCGTCCGCGCACCACCCCCTGGCCGGGGTGCATCTGCTGCGCACTCTGGACGATGCCGCCGCGCTGCGCGCCACATTGGCCGGGCGGCCGCGCCTCGCCGTGGTCGGCGGCGGGTTCACGGGCACCGAGGTGGCGGCCACGGCCCGCGGTCTCGGGCTCGACGTCACGCTGGTCTGCCCGGAGCCCGCCCCGCTGGCCGGGCGGCTCGGTCCCGATGCGGGCGCGCTCGTCGCCCGTCTGCACACCGAGCGGGGTGTGGCACTGCGGACCAAAGTGGCGGTCGACGGCTTCACGTCGGCGCAGGGGCGAGTGGCCGGCGTACGGCTTGACGACGGGGGCGTGCTGGCCGCCGAAGCGGTCGTGGTCGCGGTCGGCTCGACGCCCGCGACCGGCTGGCTGGCGGACGCCGGTCTCGAACTGGCCGACGGCATCGTGTGCGACGCGACGCTCGAGGCCGCGCCCGGCGTCTTCGTGGCGGGCGACGTGGCCCGCCTGAGACATCGGGCGCACGGTTCGCTCGTACGGGAGGAACACCGCACCAACGCCGTACTGCAGGGTGCGGCGGCCGCCCGCAACCTCCTCGGCGCCGGGCGTGCCTTCCACGCGGTGCCGTATGTCTGGACGGACCAGTACGACGTCAGGATCCAGCTACACGGCACCTGCCCGCCGGGCGCGGAGCTTGAGGTCCTGGAGGGCCGGCCGGGCTCCGGGGCGTTCGTCGCCCGCTTCACACAGGACGGGGCGACCACCGGGCTGCTTGGCTGGAACAGCCCGAGGCAGCTCGCCGGATACCGCCGGGAGCTCGTGGACATCGGCTGAGCGCGGTACGACGACTTAGGCCCCGCCGGATCACCGGTGGGACCCAAGTCGGTTTCGGTGCAGGTCAGTTGTCCGCCGACGGGCGTACGAGCCGCAGCTGGTAGGCGGAGCCGAGGTGCGTGCCCGCCCCGTCCCAGGCGTCGATGTGCTCGTCGACCCAGCCCCCGGCGTCGGCCCGATGGGTCCTGGCGCGCAGCAGGATCCAGGGCGAGGAGGCATGCGCCAGACCCGGCGTGGGGCGGACGGTGAGCTCAAGCGTGGGAACTAGCCGCAGGTCGGTGAGGACGGCGGCGTAGGACGGCGCAAGCGCGTCGATCAGGGTCAGGAAGCGGTCGGTGTCCGGCGGCAGATCGTCCTCGGTGAACCGGATCCAGGCGGTGAGCTCGGGCTCCGCACAGCCGGAATAGGGCCGGTTGGGGCCGACGGGCCGGATCTCCATGAAGGTGGAGATGGGCACGAACTCGGGCGGAATGGTGAACAGTTCACAGTCCTGAGGCGGCGGCGCGACCGGCGGTGCGGGACTCACCGGCGCGGTGCGGGCCGGACGCCGGGGGGCGAAGGTCGCCGTCGCGTCGGCCTCAGGGCCTGGCCCGCTGTCCGCCTGTACGGCTCGGGCGGTGAGCGTGGTCACCGTGCCGGGCCGCAGCACCGCGGCCTCCACATCGAAGCGGCCGGTGAGCGACCGGTGGAAGCGGGCTGTCACGGTACGCAGTTCGGCGTCGGCCGGCACCGACCGGCGCATCGCCGAGGTCAGCAGGGCCAGCGTGAGACCGCCGTGCAGGCCGCCGAAGCCCCACAGATGGGGTGCGGCCTCGACCGGGCCGTCGAGTCCGCGCGCCAGCAGGCGGCCGGGGGAATCCGGGAGAGCGGTCGTCAAGGCCCACTCCTCGTCAGTTGGAAGATGCGACCGACGGTAGACAAGCGGCGACATCAGCGCAATGACGGACCGCCAACTCATGCGTGATGTGGGGAAGTTCACGCCTGCCGCCGACCGTAGCCGAGTTGGTTGCCATGTCCAACGGACCCTGGCTAGCATCATTCGTGACCTAATCAGTTGGACTTCCAAACTCACTAGCAACTGCGAGGCACCGTGACAGTCCAGGAATCGGCCACCAAGCCGGCGGCCCTCGAACCGACCAGATTCGGGCCCGTGTTCGCTGTGGTGGCGGCGGGGGTCCTGATGGCCAACCTCGACCTCTTCATCGTCAACGTCGCCCTGCCGCAGATCGCCGCCGATTTCGACAACTCCCCGCTCTCCTCCGTCTCCTGGGTGCTCAACGCCTATGCGGTGGTCTTCGCCGCGCTCCTGGTGCCGGCGGGCAACTTCGCCGACCGATTCGGCGCGCGGGCCACTTATCTGGCCGGCACCGCCGTGTTCACCCTCGCCTCACTGGCCTGCGCCGTCGCGCCGAACATCTGGGCCCTTGTGGCGCTGCGCGGACTGCAGGCGGCGGGAGCGGCCGCCCTCATCCCGGCCTCTCTCGGCCTGCTGCTCGCGGCGGCGCCACCGGACAAGCGCCTGGGCGCCATCCGGGGCTGGACCGCGGTCAGCGGCATCGCCACGCTGGGGCCCGCAGCCGGCGGACTGCTCACCGAGATCAGCTGGCGCTGGGTCTTCCTGGTGAACGTCCCGATCGGCCTGGTCGTCCTGCTCGCCGGTCCCCGGCTGCTTCCCCGAACCCCGGTCCGGACCAAGGCGAACCTGCCGGACCTGCTCGGGGCGGCGCTCCTCACCGCCGCGATCGGCGTGCTCGCCCTCGGCCTGGTCAAGAGCCCCGAGTGGGGCTGGACTTCGGCCGAGGTGCTCGGCTCGTTGATCGGCGGCGTCCTGCTGCTCGGCCTCTTCGTGCTGCGCTCGGCGCGGGCCGTGTCGCCGGTGCTCCCGCTGGAGCTCCTTCGGTTGCCCACCTTCGCCACGGCCTCGTTCGCCAACCTGCTCTTCGCCATCCCGTTCGCCGCGCTGCTGCTTTCCTGCGTGCTCTGGCTGCAGAACGTCTGGCACTGGTCTCCGCTCGCCACCGGCCTCGGGCTCGCACCGGGACCGCTGATGGTGCCCATCCTCGCCATCGGTGGGGCCGGAATCGTCCGGCGCTTCGGACCGGCGCTTGTCTCCTTCGCCGGCTGCATGGTCTTCGTGGCCGGTATCGCCTGGTGGCTCGGCGCGATGCACGCGGACTCCGGCTACGCGACCGGGATGCTGCCGGGCATGATGCTCACCGGCATCGGTGTCGGCCTGACGATGCCCACGCTGATCGGCGCGGGCGTCACCGCGGTCCCCCCGCAGAGCTTCTCCACCGGCTCCGGAGTGGTGACGATGGCCCGCCAGCTCGGCTCCGTACTGGGCGTGGCGCTCCTTGTGGCGATCCTGGACTCCGAGTCGACCGGGATACTGCGCGCCTTCGACCGCGGCTGGTGGTTCACCGGAGGGTGCGCCGCGGTGACCGGGCTGGCCTGCCTCTGCGTCGGCCGCACCTTCCGGCGCCGTGCCGACTGAACGGCCCGGCCGACGGAGGCCGTAGCCCGGTCGGGCGGCGGGCTCCCCCGAGCGCGGCCCGGCTCAGGGGCGGACACGGGGCGCCCCTGACCGAGGCCCGGCTCGGGGGCGGACACAGGGCATTCCCGACCGCGGCCAGACTCAGAGGCCGGCGCCGGACGCCCGAGGTTCGGCCGCGGTCGGTCAGCCCTCTACCGGGCCCGACTTCGACCAGCCGGGGGTCTGGAAGCGGGCCACCGCCGGACCGCCGCGGGAATCGAGCCGGCCGCCGCAGTGCTCACAGGCCGACACGGCACGCAGCTCGTGGCCGCAGGTGTGCTCGATGACGGTCGGCTTCTCCTCGACCAGCCAGCGGTCGCCCCAGTCGCGCAGCGCCGCCAGCACCGGGAACAGGTCGCGGCCCGCCTCGGTGAGGTGGTACTGGTAGCGCGGCGGGCGCTCGTTGTACAGGCTCCGGTAGAGCACGCCGGCCGCCTCCAGCGAGCGCAGGCGTGCGGTGAGGATGTCCCGGGACGCGCCGGTGTTGATCGCGATCTGGTCGAAGCGGTGGTTGCCGAATCCGATCTCGCGGACCGCGAGCAGCGCCCAGCGCTCTCCGACGATCTTCAACGCCGCGGCGATCGAGCACGGCCTGCCGGGTGCGCCCGGGGTGTGGACGCGTGTCGGAAGCCGCTTCTGTGGAAGGTCACGAGTTCCCATGGGGATAGGTTGTCATATCCAACTTACCTAAGGGAAACGGTTGCGCCCTCGTTCCCCGACTCGCAGCTCCGTGCGCCAGCTCGAACGCCTCTGCCGCCAGCACGATCTCGATCATGTCGTGCGGCGACGACAGGGAGCGCCGGGTCAAGCGCTCGAGCTTGCGCAGCCGGTACAGGATGGTGTTGCGATGGCAGTAGAGCGCTTTGGCCGCCTCAGCCATCGACCCCTCGGCGGTACGCCAGGCACGCAGCGTCTCCAGCAGCACGTCTCGCGTCGCCTCGTCCAACTCCAGCACCGGGCCGAGTACCCGGGACTGCATCTGCAGGGCGACGTCCGGCGCCATGGCGAGCATCGCCTGCGTCAGACGCTCCTCGAAGTGCGCGACACCGGTCCCGCGACCTAGCGTCCGCTCCGCCAGCTCGGCTTGGCGGCGCGCACGGCCCAGCTCGGTGAGGCCGGGTACGGCGGCGCTGATCCCGACCCGCACACCGGCGGCCGGCAGGCCGTCGCCCAGCACTCCCGGGGCGGCGTCCTTCAGCACCACGATGCCGAACGCGGCATCGTGGTGCGCGCGCCACACGGTGCGCAGGCCCGCGATCCATGCGGGCAGCTCGGCCAGCGGCCGCGACGGACCGCCCGGCGCACCCGGGCGCAGCACGATCACCGCGTACCGACCGCGCTCCGGCAACGCCAACTCCCGCGCCAGCTCGCCAGCCACGACGGCGCTGGTCTCACCGTTCAGCAGGGCGTGCAGCAGACCCTCCGCGGCCGAGGCGGCCGGCAGGGAGCGCCGCAGCTCCTGATAGGCGTTGATGGCGGCGAGGCTGTGCTGCTCCGCGACCGTCAGCACGGTGTCCATGAAGGCCGCTGACCGCTCCGCCGCCAGTCCCTGCTCCGCGGCCCACTGGGCGACCGTGGAGTTGATCAGGCGGCCGCCGACGTGGTAAGCGCGGATCAGCGCCGCGATCGGCACTCCCTGCCGAGCCCGGCGCGCCCCGGTGGTCCGGGCCACGGACAGGGTCTCGGTGATCTCGTCCGCCGACTCGAGGGACATGGCGTCGAGTGCGGCGCCGACCGACCGGCTGATCCATATCGGCGGCTCGACCGGCGGAATGGTGCCGTCCCGATAGGCGAGTTCAGTTGCCCGCAATTCGTTCAGAACCGACTCGGTCAGATGGGGCAGGCGACTCACGAGCGCCCGTCGACATTCCTCGGGAACGGGCACGTACGAATGCTGATCGGGCATTATTCCCCCTGGCATCATCCCGAAACACTGGGTGCATTCGGCATACGACTTCAATAAGAGTGGCATATCTTCAGCCCTTAACGCCATGGCGTACGCCACCTCTCCCCCCGCAGTGGGCGATGCGACGCTGACGGATTCGACGACAGTTCGCCTGGACGCGCAGCTAGCTGAAAAAGCGCATCGGCTCGTCGCGTATACGTGAATAGTGGGCGCATCGGTCGCCGTCAGCCCCTCCGCGACGCCACCGAGTACCGCCCGCACCGGCCAACGCCCCTTCGTTCAGGCAGCATTCGGAATCCGCCACTCCATCTGGGGGCCGCCCGCACCCATGCGATCGCTTCCGGCCAGATGCGATGACCTCGTTGCGTCGGGCCATCACCGTGGTATTGAGTGATTCGTAGATCGAACCGACCGGTGACAAGTAGGTCGCGGCGGCTACCATTCCGCCGCCCTCCCGCACCCCAACATGCCCGAGTCGCCTCAGATGTGCTCCTGGGAGGGTCGCGCGACTCGCTGCCGACACAAAAGCGGAATTGCTCCGACCAGCCCTGCCGAAGCCATTTCTCACTCATCTGGGAGTCTCACGATGATTATCGTCCGCCCTGATTTATACCGCCAGTATCCGACGGGCAGGAACCGGTTCACGCTCGTAGTGGAACAGAGGTTTTCGGACATCGTCCGCATCGACCCTCCGCACCGCTACCAGGACTGGCGGAAGGTGACCGCGAGCCAGGACAGCACGCTGACGGACATCCTGCGCTCGGAGGTGCCCGACGGCAGCGATGTCCTCGTCGTGGCCGGCGACGACCTGCTGCTATCGGCGCCCGCGCGGGAGGTCGGACCGGGACGCGCGGTCGCCACGCTGCGCGCTGGCACGGGGCCGCTCACCCACGACCGGCTGCGCGCCCTGCTCCGCTCACTCGAGGAGAGCGACCCGGCGGCCATCCGGCGGACCGCCGAGGCGCTGACCGGCGCGCTGGCCGAGGCGGCCGGTCTGGCCCTGACGGACCCGCTCACCCGCTCGCTGGCCACGGTGACCGGCACCGGCCTCGGCGGCGAGGGACCGGCCACCGGCACCTTCCGGCCGGGAGTCGCGCAGGCCGCGCCGGCCGGTCGCCAGCAGTTGACCGGTGCCGTGGTGGACGGCCGGGTCGCCGTCAAGGGACGTCCGGTGGTGTACGGGCGCCGACCCGTGCCCGGCCTGTGGCAGGAGTGGTACGAGAAGCTCTCCGCGCTCTCCCACTATCCGCTGGTCCTCACGGTCCAGGATGGGGTGGTGACCGGCATGAAAGCGGCGGAGTCTGGGTCCGCACTCGCGGCCGCGGCCCTGTCGGCGCTCTTCACCGCCGACCCCGGCCACGCCCGCGTCACCGGGCTGGAGTTCGGCCTCAACCCCACGGTGCCGCGGCTGCCCTTCAGCACCGAGTCCAACATCGCCGCGGCGGGCGGCGGGACCGCCTCCGTCCATCTGGTGCTCGGCTCGTCGGAGGTGACCGAGTACCAACTCGTACTCGGCTGCGCGACCAGCACGCTCACTGCGGTCGGTGACCCCACGCCGCTGGCCGGCGCGGGTACGGCCGCCGAGCGCTCCCCCCGTCGGCCACAGCCGGCCGCGGCCGTCCGCGCCTGCCGCTGACGGCACCGGGACAGGACCGCTCCCCCGTTACCTTTTCGTGGCCCTGCAACAGGGCTCCCGGCCTCCGGGCCCGGCATGACGGCGCTGTCACGTTGTTGGGTGGGTAGGTGTCTGATGGTGTGTCGTGGTGTGGTGGAGCCCGGTTGCGCGCTGTGCTCAGGCCGCGGTGGCGAGGTCGGCGACTCCGGTGATCTGCTCCCAGATGGCGAAGCGGATGCTCATCTCGGCGCGGTAGTTGTGTGCGGGCATCAGGTGTCGGCGGGGCTGGAAGTGGGGCGAGATACCGCTGAACGCGGACAGGAACCGCTGCGCTCCGCCTGCGGAGCGGAAGCCCTTCATCGCCCGTTCACGCTGCCTCGTTGGCTGATGGCTGTTCTCTGCCCGGTTGTTCAGGCCTTTGTGGGAGCGGTGCTCGACGGAGGGCATGACCTCGCGGTGGGCGGCGCCGTAGGAGCGGAGCTTGTCGGTGACGATCACCTGCGGCACCGTTCGGGTCTTCTTCATCAGGCGGCGGAAGAAGCGCCTGGCCGCAGCCTTGTCCCGGCGGTCCTGCACCAGGATGTCCAGGACGTTGCCGTCCTGGTCGACGGCCCGCCACAGGTACTGCAACCGCCCGTTGATCTTGATGAAGGCCTCGTCCAGGTGCTACTTGTCCCCAGGCCGAGGCCGCCGGCGGCGCAGCGCGCTCGCGTACCGCTGCCCGAACTTGCCGCACCAGCGGCGCACCGTCTCGTAGGAGACGGTCACGCCCCGCTCGAGCATCAGCTCCTCGACCTCGCGGAACGACAGCGGGAAGCGGTGATACAGCCACACACAGTGGGAGATGACCTCGACCGGGTACCGGTGCCCCTTGTACGACAGCGACGCGCTCCCCACGGACGACCCTTCCCAGGCTGATCAACCAGAAGATCATCCCACCGGCCAGCCAACGTGACAGTGCCCTACCGGGCGATGGTCGAGGCCAACCTGCTCGGCGCGATCACCGCCACCGAAGTGTTCCTCGACCAGCTCAAGGACAACACGGCGACCGCCAAACCCGAAGAGATCACAGAAGTGATTGCGTTCGCCCTGTCGCGCCCACGTCACCTCGCCATCAACGAGATCCTGCTGCGTCCGGCTGACCAGCAGTGCCCTCATCATTGGCCAGATTGAGGCGGACCCAGGCTCGTCGATTGGCGCGGGATGGAGGCAAGTCGTCTCCATGAGTCAAGCGGAGGTGCTTGTGCATGCCGCCAGTGAATGGATCGATCTGATCGACGCCGCCGAGCGTCAAGGTTGCTGCAGGCGGACCCTTCTAAAACGCATCAGAAACGGAATGCTGCCTGTCGTCAGCAAGAAGGTCATCGGCAGGAACGGTCGTCGCGTCACTAAGATCATGATGAAGGTCGCAGATCTTGAGGCTGCGTTTTTTCGTCCGGACCCTCAGATCCACATCGACGCGATCGAGGCTTCCGCCCCTCCGCTGACAGAAGGGCAGAAAGCGCGTATTACTGTGGCCCTTCGAGCTGGAAGCCGAAGGCGTACCGAAGGTGGTCGCGCTTTGACGTAGAGCAGCGGAGCCCTCTGACGAGCCTTCGGTGCGACCTGGTGGGGACCGCAGCGGTGAGCGCGTGGGAACCGGTCTGACCCAGCTCGACGGAGATCAACGGATTCGCCACAGGTATACGACCGTTCTGCCCTTACCCACGTGCCCACTACGGTGCACCAGCCGACCCATCGTCGCTGGTCAGTGGGCTAGCGTCGGCGCACAGTCAGTAATGCCCGGGATGAACGTCAGATACTGTCCTAGCCGGGCTACTTCGACCGGTCCCTCGACGCCTACGGGCGGGAGGGCGAGCCGTGCCGGCGCTGCGGCACCGCGATCCGGCGGCAGCCCTGGATGAACCGGTCCAGCTACTTCTGTCCGCGCTGTCAGCGAGTGCCGCGCGTCGCGTCGTAACGCTCGCGCGCCGCCAGGACCTCGCCCATACGCCCCTCCATGAAGTGGATGAGGGCCAGCAGCCGCTCGGCGACCTCGCGGCCGAGCGGTGTCAGTTCGTAGTCCACGCGCGGCGGGTTCGTGGGCTGCGCCTCACGGTGCACCAGACCGTCGCGCTCCAGCGCGTGCAGTGTCTGCGACAGCATCTTCTCGCTCACGCCGTCGACGCGGCGGCGCAGCTCGTTGAAGCGGAACGGGCCTTCGTACAGCGCCCCCAGTGTGAGCCCTCCCCAGCGCCCCGTGACGTGCTCCAGGGTGCCCCGCGAGGGGCACGCCTTGGAGAACACGTCGAACGGAAGGTCCTGTGTCTCCGTGAGGTCCATACCTTCAGCGTACTCCGGCGCAGCGCGCACCGGCAGGTGGCGCTAACCAACAGAAACCGCTAGCGGGCGAAGTGCGGAGCCGAAGCTCAGTAGCCGAAGTCCTGCGTCCACCAGGGGCCGCCCGGAGCGAAGTGAGCGCCGACTCCCAGCGTCTTGAAGTCACAGTTCAGGATGTTCGCGCGGTGGCCGGGGCTGTCCATCCAGGCAGCCATGACCGCCTCGGCGTCGGCCTGGCCGCGGGCAATGTTCTCGCCGCCGAGGTTCGCGATGCCGAGCACGTCCGCACGGTCCCAGGGGGTGGCCCCGTTCGGGTCGGTGTGGTCGAAGAAGTCCAGTTCGGCCATGGCCTCGCTGAAGGCCTGGGCCAGCTTGGCCAGCGAACCGGACGCCGTCACCGGGCTGCAGCCGGCCTTCTCCCGCTCCTGGTTCACCAGCTTGAGCACCTCGGTCTCCGCCGCGGTCTGCGGGGACACCGCCTTGGGCGGGGTGGGCTTGGGCACCTTCGTGGCCGCACGCGGCGGAGTGGGCTTCGGCTTCTCCGGAGTCTTTGTGGTCGGCTTCGCGGAGGGTTCCTTCGTGGGTTCCTTCGTCGGCTTCGTGGGCGTCGGCGAAGGCGAAGGCGAACGGTTGGCGCCACGGCTGGTGCCGGAGTCGTCGCGGTCCTCCGAGGAGCCGTCCGCGCCGCCCTGGGTGCCGAGGCCGGTCGGGAAGTCCGAGGTCTGCACCTTGCCCGCGTTGCTGCCGCCGACCGTGTTGGTGTCACCGCCGCCCGGAATCAGCCCGGAGGCAACCGCGACGGCACCCATCGCGACGGCCGCGGAGACACCGAGCAGACCGGTACGCACGGGCACCGCTGCCTTGGCCTTCTTGCGCCGGCGGTGCGAGCGCCCCCCACGAGGGCCGGGGACGGACGCGAAGCTGGTCGTGGCGTATGCGTCGACGTCACCCGTCGCGTAGAGGTAGGCGGCGCTTCCCTGGGTGGTGTCGCCCGTCGCGAAGAGATATGCGTCACTGTGCGCGTAGGCATCGTTCTGCGGGTGGAGGGCATGCCCCTCGTGGCGGCCCTGTCCGGCCGCAGAGATGGCGTCGGTCGCGTAGGCACCCGCGCCGGCCGTTGAGTAGCCGCCGGTGTGTGATCCGTACGTTTGTGTGACGCCGGTGGCGCGGCCTGTGGCGGCGCGGCCGGCGGCGGAGCGTCGGTGGCGTCCCATCTCCTGGCCTTCCTCATCTTGCAGTCAACGTTCCTCACTCGAACGAATGAGGTGCATTGCGTCGGGACGGTACCGCATGACGCATGAGGAGGAAGTGCTCCGGAACCAAATGACTGGTTAGCGTGCACCCATGAACGACGATGTGCGACTCGTGGCATGGGTGCGCGGAAGCGTCCAAGGTGTGGGCTTCCGCTGGTTCACCCGTGCCAAGGCGCTGGAGCTCGGCGGTCTGAGTGGCTTTGCTCTCAATTTGCCCGACGGACGGGTTCAGGTGGTCGCCGAGGGCCCGCGGACCGGATGCGAGGGCCTGCTCGACTGGCTGCGGGGGGACGACACACCCGGCCGGGTCGACGGAGTCACCGAGATTTGGGACACACCCCGCGGCGGCTACGACGGCTTCGCCATCCGCTGAGATCCACTGCTCCTCGCCGGCCGCAACACCGCAGGCCGGGACCCGAGAGCAGCCCCGGGCACCTGCCCGAGGCAGAAACTACCTGGTGGTTGCCAAGAACCGCTTGCCGTGGCAGGCTCGCGCAGGAAGGATGATCTCTACGCCCTCAGGGCCCCGAAGGAGAGGCAGCGCCGCCCGTTTTCAGGCCGCGCGCCCCGGGTTGCCCGTCAATACGGGGCGTGATCGTGTTGACCGTCAAACTTTTTGGTGAGACGCTGAAAACCCCGCGCACCTTAGCTGTTTGGCATGTAAGAACGGCAGCAACAACTGAACAGTGCCAAGCACCACGGGTGCGATTCCCTCACGACCCACACCGCTTCGGTCGGTCACTCATTGTGGAGGACCATCCATCATGGCAAAGGCGCTTCTCGGTTACGTCGGCGGCTCCGACCCGCGACTCCTCGCCGAGATGCGACGGCTCCAGCAGCGCGTCCAGGACCTGGAATCCGAGCTCGTACGGATCCAGGCCGAGAACGACGAGCTGACGGCTGCCGCTTCTCACGAACAGCTCCTGAAGAGCATCGACGTACCCCAGGCGGAGCCTGCGCTCACCTGACCACTCGGGCCCACAAGGCCGCCTGTGATCAGGCTGTCCGTGTCAGCCGCTAACCAGTGTTGCAAGGGACGCTTCGGCGTCCCTTCTTTTTGCCCCCGAGTCTGTCCCGCGCACTCTTTCACTCTCTTTAACGTCTGGTGTGCCCTGCACGTTCATGGGCGAAACCGTTCGTTCATGGAGTGAGACAGACCCGGAAGGTAGAGTCCGGCGGCGTGCACCTCAAGGCCCTGACCCTGAGAGGGTTCAAGTCGTTCGCCTCGGCGACCACGCTCCGGTTCGAGCCGGGGATCACGTGTGTCGTCGGACCGAACGGTTCGGGCAAGTCCAATGTCGTGGACGCGCTCAGCTGGGTCATGGGCGAGCAGGGCGCCAAGTCGCTGCGCGGCGGCAAGATGGAGGACGTCATCTTCGCCGGCACCACCGGGCGCCCACCGCTCGGCCGTGCCGAGGTGTCCCTCACCATCGACAACTCCGACGGCGCGCTGCCCATCGAGTACGCCGAGGTCACCATCACGCGGATCATGTTCCGCAACGGCGGCAGCGAGTACCAGCTCAACGGTGATACGTGCCGGTTGCTGGACATTCAGGAGCTGTTGTCCGACTCCGGCATCGGCCGCGAGATGCACGTCATCGTCGGCCAGGGCCAGCTCGACTCCGTGCTGCACGCCGATCCGATGGGCCGCCGTGCCTTCATCGAGGAGGCCGCGGGCGTCCTCAAGCACCGTAAGCGCAAGGAGAAGGCGCTGCGGAAGCTGGACGCCATGCAGGCGAACCTCGCGCGCGTGCAGGACCTGACGGACGAACTGCGGCGCCAGCTCAAGCCGCTCGGCCGGCAGGCGGCCGTCGCGCGCCGGGCCGCCGTCATCCAGGCCGACCTGCGGGACGCCCGGCTGCGGCTGCTCGCCGACGATCTCGTACGGCTCCGCCAGGCGCTCCAGACCGAGATCGCCGACGAGGCCGCGCTGAAGGAACGCAAGGACGCCGCCGAGGCCGAGCTGAAGAAGGCGCTCCAGCGGGAGGCTCAGCTTGAGGACGAGGTGCGGCGCCTCACCCCGCGGCTCCAGCGGGCGCAGCAGACCTGGCACGAGCTGTCGCAGCTGGCCGAGCGGGTGCGCGGCACGATCTCGCTGGCCGACGCCCGCGTCAAGAGCGCGACCTCCGTGCCCGCCGAGGAGCGGCGCGGGCGTGATCCCGAGGACATGGAGCGCGAGGCCGCACGGATCCGTGAGCAGGAGGGCGAGCTCGAAGCGGCCCTCGAGGCGGCCGAGCGGGCACTGGAGGACACCGTTGCCCACCGGGCCGACCTGGAACGCGAACTGGCGCTGGAGGAACGGCGGCTGAAGGACGTGGCCCGCGCCATCGCCGACCGCCGCGAAGGGCTCGCCCGACTGAACGGCCAGGTCAACGCGGCCCGTTCGCGGGCCGCCTCCGCCCAGGCCGAGATCGACCGACTCGCCTCCGCACGGGACGAGGCCCAGGAGCGGGCGGTCGCGGCGCAGGAGGAGTACGAGGCGCTCAAGGCCGAGGTCGACGGCCTGGACGAGGGGGACGCGGAGCTGGCCGAGCGGCACGAGGCCGCCAAGTCGGCGCTGGCTCAGGCCGAGTCCGCCCTGGCGGCGGCCCGTGAGGCTGCCACCGCCGCGGAACGTAAGCGGGCCGCCACCCAGGCCCGCCACGAGGCTCTGGCCCTCGGCCTGCGCCGCAAGGACGGCACGGGCGCCCTGCTCGCAGCGAAGGACCGGCTCACCGGCCTGCTGGGCCCGGCCGCCGAACTCCTGACGGTCACCCCGGGCTACGAGGTCCCGCTGGCCGCCGCCTTCGGTACGGCAGCGGACGCCATCGCGGTCACCACCCCGAACGCGGCCGCCGACGCCATCCGCCTGCTCCGCAAGCAGGACGCGGGACGAGCGGCCCTGCTGTTGGCGGGGGCACCCGAGGAGGTGCCAGCATCGGGCGACGGCGCCCCCAGCGGCGTAATCCCGGAGCTCGGCGGGCCTCCGTATGCCGCCGATCTGGTCCGTGGGCCCGCTGAACTTATGCCCGCCGTACGGCGGTTGCTGCGGGGCATCGTCGTCGTGGCGACCCTCGAGGACGCCGAGGACGTGGTGAGTGCGCGGCCGGAGCTGACCGCTGTGACCGCCGAAGGCGATCTACTCGGGGCGCACTTCGCACACGGAGGGTCGGCCGGGGCGCCGAGTCTGCTCGAGGTGCAGGCCTCCGTGGACGAAGCCGCGGCCGAGTTGGAAGAACTGGCCGTGAAGTGCGAGGAGTTGAGCGAGGCGCAGCATCTCGCCGCCGAGCAGCGAAAGGAACGGGTCGCGCTCGTCGAGGAGTTGGGGGAGCGGCGGCGGGCCGGGGAGCGGGAGCGGTCGGCGGTCGCCCAGCAGCTCGGGCGGCTGGCCGGGCAGGCCCGAGGGGCGGCAGGCGAGGCCGAGCGGAGCGCCGCCGCGGCCGCGCGGGCGCAGGAGGCCCTCGACAAGGCCCTGGAGGAAGTCGAAGAGCTGGCAGAACGGCTTGCCGTGGCCGAGGAGATGCCTGTCGAGGAGGAGCCCGACACCTCCGTACGGGACCGGCTCGCGGCGGACGGTGCCAACGCGCGGCAGACCGAGATGGAGGCCCGGCTCCAGGCGCGTACGCACGAGGAACGGGTCAAAGGGCTGGCCGGGCGGGCCGAATCGCTGGACCGGGCCGCGCGCGCCGAACGCGAGGCACGCGCGCGTGCCGAGCAGCGCAGGGCGCGGCTGCGGCACGAGGCCGCCGTCGCCGAGGCCGTCGCCTCCGGTGCGCGGCAACTGCTCGCGCACGTCGAGGTCTCAGTGGGCCGGGCGGAGGAGGAGCGGGCCGCCGCCGAGAGCGCCAAGGCGCTACGGGAGCAGGATCTTGTCGTGGCCCGGAACGCAGGGCGTGACCTCAAGGCCGAGCTCGACAAACTCACGGACTCCGTGCACCGCGGCGAGGTGCTCGGCGCCGAGAAGCGGCTGCGGATCGAGCAACTGGAGACGAAGGCGCTGGAGGAGCTCGGTGTGGAGCCGGCGGGGCTCGTCGCCGACTACGGCCCCGACCAGCTCGTACCGCCCTCACCGCCTGCCGAGGGCGAGGAGCTGCCCGAAGACCCCGAGCACCCGCGCAACCAGCCCCGGCCGTTCGTCCGCGCCGAGCAGGAGAAGCGGCTCAGATCGGCCGAGCGGGCGTACCAGCAGCTCGGCAAGGTCAACCCGCTGGCCCTGGAGGAGTTCGCCGCGCTCGAGGAACGCCACCAGTTCCTCAGCGAACAACTGGAGGACCTCAAAAAGACGCGCGCCGATCTTCTGCAGGTGGTGAAGGAAGTCGACGAGCGCGTCGAGCAGGTCTTCACCGAGGCGTTCTGGGACACGGCCCGCGAGTTCGAAGGCGTCTTCAGCCGGCTGTTCCCGGGCGGCGAGGGGCGGCTGATCCTGACCGACCCCGAGAACATGCTCACCACGGGCGTCGATGTGGAGGCCCGGCCTCCGGGCAAGAAGGTCAAACGCCTCAGCCTGCTCTCCGGCGGCGAGCGCTCGCTGACCGCCGTGGCGATGCTCGTGTCGATCTTCAAGGCCCGGCCCAGCCCGTTCTACGTGATGGACGAGGTCGAGGCGGCGCTCGACGACACCAACCTGCAGCGGCTCATCCGCATCATGCAGGAGCTGCAGGAGGCCTCGCAGCTGATCGTGATCACACACCAGAAGCGCACGATGGAGGTCGCCGACGCGCTGTACGGCGTCTCCATGCAGGGCGACGGGGTGTCGAAGGTGATCAGCCAGAGGCTTCGATAGCCCGGCTTCGCCGGCTCGCGGGCCGCTTGGCGGTTGCGTGGCGGTCACAACATGGGCACGCCATTTAAGCATCGAACACAAAATCCTTACCTACTTATGGTCCTGCTCTCATCCACCCCGGTTGACTTCAAAACTTGAAGGAATAACCTCGAAAACGTTGCCTTTACCTTCAGTTGAAGGGCTTGCCCACCCCCCGGCAGCGAGGCCGGCGGCCCGAGGAGTACATGTGACCAGCGCAGCGCAGGTATCCAAGTCAGGAGCCCGGGAGGCTCATCCCGAACACCTCGGGCACGTCATCTTCATCGCGGCGGCGGCCGCGATGGGTGGCTTCCTCTTCGGCTACGACAGTGCCGTGATCAACGGCGCCGTCGAAGCCATCCGGCACCGCTACGACATCGGCTCCGCGGCTCTCGCGCAGGTGATCGCCATCGCGCTGATCGGCTGCGCGATCGGCGCCGCAACCGCGGGCCGGATCGCCGACCGCATAGGCCGCATCCGCTGTATGCAGATCGCGGCCGTCCTCTTCATCGTCAGCGCCGTCGGCTCCGCACTGCCCTTCGCGCTGTACGACCTGGCCTTCTGGCGCATCGTCGGCGGCTTCGCCATCGGCATGGCCTCAGTGATCGGCCCCGCCTACATCGCCGAGGTCGCCCCCGCCGCGTACCGCGGACGCCTCGGCTCCTTCCAGCAGGCCGCGATCGTCATCGGCATCGCCGTCTCGCAGCTGGTCAACTGGGGCATCCTGAACGCCGCGGACGGCGACCAGCGCGGCACCCTGATGGGCCTGGAAGCCTGGCAGGTCATGCTCGGCGTGATGGTCATCCCCGCCGTCCTGTACGGCCTGCTCTCCTTCGCGATCCCCGAATCGCCCCGCTACCTCATCTCCGCCGGCAAGGAGACCCGCGCCCGCGAGGTGCTCGCCGAGGTCGAGGGCAAGGACATCGACCTGGACGCCCGCGTGCGGGAGATCGAGCACGCCATGAAGAGCGAGCACAAGTCGACCTTCCGGGACCTGCTCGGCGGCAGCTTCCTCTTCCGGCCGATCGTCTGGATCGGCATCGGACTCTCCGTCTTCCAGCAGTTCGTCGGCATCAACGTCGCGTTCTACTACTCCTCGACCCTGTGGCAGTCCGTCGGCGTCGACCCGACGGAGTCGTTCTTCTACTCGTTCACGACGTCGATCATCAACATCGTCGGCACCGTGATCGCCATGATCTTCGTCGACCGCATCGGCCGCAGGCCCCTCGCGCTCATCGGCTCCGTCGGCATGGTCATCGGTCTCGCCCTCGAAGCCTGGGCCTTCTCCTTCGACCTCGTCGGCGGCAAGCTGCCGGCCACGCAGGGCTGGGTCGCGCTGATCGCCGCCCACGTCTTCGTGCTCTTCTTCGCCCTCTCGTGGGGTGTGGTGGTCTGGGTCTTCCTCGGCGAGATGTTCCCGAACAAGATCCGCGCCGCCGCCCTCGGCGTCGCCGCCTCCGCGCAGTGGATCGCCAACTGGGCCATCACCGCGAGCTTCCCGTCCCTGGCGGACTGGAACCTCTCCCTGACGTACGTGATCTACACCGTCTTCGCCGCCCTCTCCATCCCCTTCGTGCTCAAGTTCGTCACGGAGACCAAGGGCAAGGCGCTGGAGGAGATGGGATAGGCCAGGCTGTACGGCCCCGGCTCAGCCCTCCGCGGCCTTGAGCCGGGGCAGCACGTTCTCGCAGAACAGATGCATGCTGCGCCAGCCCTCGTCGACCGGCATTCCGCCGGACAGGGGATGCAGTACGTAGTTCTCGAGGCCCTGGGCCAGGCACTCGTCCGGCGTCACGATCCGGTACACACCCTCCGCGCGCAGCTCGTCGACCGTTGTCGCCCCCGACTTCACCGCGGAACGGATGTCGCCGGACTGCCAGGACGCGTACGTCCGCGCCTCGTGCAGGAAGTGCTCGCCGTGCTCCGACCACACCCGGTCCGGATCCTCGGCCAGGTGCAGCAGCGGCGTCTCGGCCGGAGGCATCATGGTCCAGCCCTCCGTGCCGTACTCCACGAGACGCTCTTTGTAGTACGCCTCCAGCTCCGGCAGATGCGCGCTCGGGAAGAACGGCAGCCCGAGCCGGGCGGCACGCCGGGCCGCCGCCTGCGAGGAGCCGCCGACCAGCAGCAGCGGATGCGGCCGGGTGTACGGGCGCGGGGTGATCCGAACCGTACGGCCGCGGTACTCGAACTCCTCGCCCGTCCACGCCTTGAGCAGCGTCTCCAGCAGCTCGTCCTGGAGCTTGCCGCGCCGCTTCCACTCGACGTCGAAGAGCGCGTACTCCTCGGGGCGGTAGCCGATCCCCGCGACCGTCACCAGCCGGCCGCCGCTGATCAGGTCGAGTACGGCCATCTCCTCGGCCAGCCGCAGCGGATCGTGCAGCGGGCCGATGATCGCCGAGACCGTGACCGCGATCCGCCGGGTGGCGCCGAAGACCGCGCCGGCGAAGGTGAAGGGGGAGGGCAGCCAGTTGTTGGCGGCGCCGTGGTGCTCCTCGGTCTGTACGGTGCTCATCCCGCGGTCGTCGGCGTACTTGGCCATCTCCAGGGCGGCCTGGTAGCGGGCGCTGAGGGATTCGCTCGTCGCGTCGGGCTCCACCAGGTTGAAACGTACGACCGTCACGGGCATGGCGGGTCCTCCTTCGGGCGGGGTGCCGGAGAAGGGGGACGGTAGCTGACGGGGCGTCAGACGGCTAGAGAGGGCAGGCTCCCTTTTACGAGGGTTGTGGCAACCCACGTCATGAGCTGCCACAACCCTCCGTGCGCCTCGCGCACGATACGCGCAACCACTGGTGGCGTTGTGACTCCGCCCCGAGGGGCTTCTCGCCCAGCCGAGGCCGGGCGACGGTCCAGCCCAGCCCGCAGGGACGAAAAGTCCCCGCGAGGAGAACGAACGGTCGCCCGACGGGTCACGCCATACTGGACGCGTTATGGAAATCGTCATCCTTCTTGTAGTCATCGCCGTAGTCGTGATCGGTGCGCTCGGCGGGCTCGTCGTCGGCAGCCGCCGACGGAAGCAGCCGCCCCCGCCGCCTCCCGCCACGCCCGACATCACCGCCCCTCCGGCCGAGCCGCACGTCGGCGACGAGGCCGAGACGCCGCGCGAGGAACCGCGTCGCACGATCGAGGAGGTGGATCTTCCGGACACCTCGGGGGCCGTCGCCGTCGAGGAGCGTCCGGCCGCACCCGAGATCGAGATCCCGGAGCCGGCCGCGGGGCGCCTGGTGCGACTGCGCGCCCGGCTCTCCCGCTCGCAGAACGCGCTCGGCAAGGGGCTGCTCACGCTCCTCTCGCGCGAGCACCTGGACGACGACACCTGGGAGGAGATCGAGGACACGCTGCTCACCGCCGATGTCGGCGTGCAGCCCACCCAGGAGCTGGTCGAGGGGCTGCGTGAGCGTGTGAAGGTGCTCGGCACCCGTACGCCCGCGGAGCTGCGCGGCCTGTTGCGTGAGGAACTGCTCAAGCTGGTCGGCACCGACATGGACCGCACCGTGAAGACGGAGCCCGAGGCCAGCAAGCCCGGCATCGTGATGGTCGTCGGCGTCAACGGCACCGGCAAGACCACCACTACCGGCAAGCTCGCCCGCGTCCTCGTCGCGGACGGCCGCACCGTCGTCCTGGGTGCCGCCGACACCTTCCGTGCCGCCGCCGCCGATCAGCTCCAGACCTGGGGCGAGCGGGTCGGCGCGTACACGGTGCGTGGGCCCGAGGCCGGCGATCCCGCTTCCGTGGCCTTCGACGCGGTCAAGGAGGGCAAGGAGATGGGCACGGACGTCGTGCTCATCGACACCGCGGGGCGCCTGCACACCAAGACCGGGCTGATGGACGAGCTCGGCAAGGTCAAGCGCGTGGTCGAGAAGCAGGCGCCGCTCGACGAGATCCTGCTGGTCCTGGACGCCACCACCGGTCAGAACGGCCTCGTCCAGGCCCGTGTCTTCGCCGAGGTCGTCGACATCACCGGCATTGTCCTGACGAAGCTCGACGGCACGGCCAAGGGCGGCATCGTCATCGCCGTCCAGCGTGAGCTGGGGGTTCCGGTCAAGCTCGTCGGCCTGGGGGAGGGCGCGGACGACTTGGCGCCGTTCGAGCCGGAGGCTTTTGTTGACGCCCTTATCGGAGAGTGAGACCAGGTACGGAAATCCGTATGTGGTTGAAGAAGCGCCCGTCCCAAGGTGCAGTTGGGTCGGGCGCTTCGCTGTGTACGGCTATGCCCGCGACCGGTGCGTCACGTAAGCCAGTGTCCCGAGCAGCAGGCGTGCCGCGGGTGGCTTCGTCGCCGAGTCGAGGGCGGGGGAGCGGAGCCAGTGGGCCGGGCCGAGGCCGGCGCGGTCGGAGGGCGGGGCCGTGATGTACGTGCCGGGGCCGAGGCCGTGCAGGTCGAGGGTGGCGTCGTCCCAGTCCCAGCCCATGCGGTAGAGGAGCTCGGGCAGTTCGGCCGCTGTGCCGGGGGCGACGAAGAAGTGGGCGCGGCCGTCCGGGGTCGCCGTCACGGGGCCCAGCGGGAGGCCCATCCGTTCGAGGCGGATCAGTGCGCGCCGTCCGGCGGGTTCGGCGACCTCGATCACGTCGAAGGCGCGTCCCACCGGGAGCATCATGGCGGCGCCGGGGAAGTCGGCCCAGGCCTCGGTCGCCTGGTCGAGGGTGGCGCCGGCCGGGATGACCGGAGCGAAGTGCAGTGGGTGTGCGCCGGGTGCCGGGCAGTCGGCCCGGCCGCAGGAGCAGGAACCCGCGGCCGCCCGGGCGCCTGGCACCACGTCCCACCCCCACAGTCCGGTGAACTCGGCCACGGCGGTGCACTCCAGCGTGCGGCCCCGGCGACGTGAGCCGGGCCTGATCTCGCGCATCCCACGGCTGCCGCCGATCGTGAAGCCCATGCCCCCTCCAACAGGTTCAGCGCACCGATGGTTACGTGGCGGAATCAGAACGTAACTCTGCGTTCCCGGCGCCGGCTTGGGTCAAGCGGCGCCCAGAAGCGCTGCGGGTGGTGTGCTTGGCTTCGTGCGCCCCGGCGTGCTCCGTTCCGCCACTCCTGGCCGTCCTGTGTCAAGTGAATCGCGGACCGGCCACTGTGAGTTCATTCGAAGGGGTGGCGAATGGTGGCGTTTCCGCTTCCGCCATGGCCGGGGAGGTGATCGTAGGATTACTGTGTGTGCACGACTCCTGGGGACGCTCGCACTCGTGAGTATGCCGGAGGCAAGTCGGCTCTTCGTTCGACAGGTGAGAACCGCCGGACGGGCGACCGTATGAACCGGCAATCTGGTAGGGCTTGGCGCACACAGCGCAACAAGTGGTTTGAAGAAATGGGGGCGTGCCAGTGGGCGGCGACGGCGGAAGCGGGACAAACGCTACGAACGCCACGAACGCTGACAAGCGCCCCAATGAGCTGCTCGGCTCCTGGTTCGTGCGCAGCGGCTGGTCCAAGGGTGAGCTGGCACGCCAAGTGAACCGCAGGGCCCGCCAGTTGGGCGCCAACCACATCTCCACGGACACCTCCCGCGTACGCCGCTGGCTGGACGGGGAGAACCCGCGCGAGCCGATCCCGCGCATCCTGTCCGAGCTGTTCTCCGAGCGCTTCGGCTGCGTCGTCGCCGTCGAGGACCTCGGCCTGCGCTCCGCCCACCAGTCACCGTCCGTGTCCGGCGTCGATCTGCCGTGGACCGCCCCGCAGACCGTCGCCCTGATCAGCGAGTTCTCCCGCAGCGACCTGATGCTCGCCCGCCGCGGCTTCCTCGGCACCTCGCTGGCCCTCTCCGCCGGCTCGTCACTGATCGAGCCCATGCAGCGCTGGCTGGTTCCCAGCCCCGCGAGCCCCCGCGAAGAACCCGAGCCCCCGGCCGTCGCGCGGCGTGCGCGCCGGCTGTCCCAGCCCGAACTCGACCTGCTGGAGACCACCACGGTCATGTTCCGGCAGTGGGACGCGCAGTGCGGCGGCGGTCTGCGCCGCAAGGCCGTCGTCGGCCAGCTGCACGAGGTGACGGACCTCCTCCAGGAATCGCAGCCCGAGGCCACCGCCAAACGCCTGTTCAAGGTCGCCGCCGAGCTGGCCGAGCTGGCGGGCTGGATGAGTTACGACGTCGGGCTGCAGCCCACCGCGCAGAAGTACTTCGTCCTCGCCCTGCACGCCGCCAAGGAAGCCGCAGAAAAGCCGCTCGGCTCGTACATTCTGTCCAGCATGAGCCGCCAGATGATCCACCTCGGGCGGCCCGACGACGCACTGGAACTGATCCACCTCGCACAGTACGGAGGCCGCGACTGCGCGAGCCCTCGTACACAGTCCATGCTGTATGCGATGGAGGCCCGGGCGTACGCCAACATGGGGCAGCCCGGCAAGTGCAAGCGCGCCGTCCGGATGGCCGAGGACACCTTCGTCGACGCCGAGGACTTCGACGAGCCCGAGCCCGACTGGATCCGCTTCTTCAACGAGGCGGAGCTGCACGCCGAGAACTCCCACTCCTACCGCGACCTCGCCTATGTCGCGGGCCGCAGCCCCACCTACGCCTCGCTCGCCGAGCCCGTGATGCGGAAGGCCGTCGACCTCTTCGCGAAGGACACCGAGCACCAGCGTTCGTACGCACTCAACCTCATCGGGATGGCCACGGTGCACCTGCTGCAGCGCGAGCCCGAGCAGGGAGCGGAGCTCACCAGGAAGGCGCTCACGGTCGCCAAGAAGGTCCGCTCCGAGCGGGTCAACACCCGTATCCGCAAGACCGTCGACACGGCCGTACGCGACTTCGGGGACCTCGCCGAAGTGGTCGATCTGACCGAGCAACTGGCCCTGGACCTGCCCGAGACCGCCGACGCGGTCTGACCCGCAAAGCCCCGGCCGCGGCCCGCCGTCCCTTACCGCCCGACTCGGCTCCCCACGCCAGGTCATCGGATGGCAGGCCGCGGTCGGCTGCCCGCCCTCGCCAGAAGGTTGCGCCACGATAACGATCGCGCGAGCGGGCATCCGGCAGTTCATCAACGCGTAACACGCGAAGCGTCTTCGTCACGGCGGCGAAACATCGAGGGGCTTCGGCGGAAACGGCGCTGCGCCAATCTCATGCCGCATAACCGGCCCACCGCTCTGCCCGCTCAGGCTTCCCCCGCACGGGGCCGTACCAACGACGAGGAGACGCCGATGGCACCAGCCATCACCCTGGCCGCGGAATCGCTGTCCGCCGCCAATACCGGGTTCATGCTCATCTGTTCTGCCTTGGTGATGCTCATGACACCGGGCCTGGCCTTCTTCTACGGAGGCATGGTCCGCGTCAAGAGCACCCTCAACATGCTGATGATGAGCTTCATCAGCCTGGGGATCGTCACCATTCTGTGGGTGCTGTACGGCTTCTCCATGGCGTTCGGCACCGACTCCGGCAGCATCATCGGCTGGTCCTCGGACTACGTCGGGCTCAGCGGCATCGGTCTCACGCAGCTCTGGGACGGCTACACCATCCCGATCTACGTCTTCGCCGTCTTCCAGCTGATGTTCGCGATCATCACGCCCGCCCTGATCAGCGGTGCGCTCGCGGATCGTGTGAAGTTCTCGGCGTGGGCCCTGTTCGTCGCCCTGTGGGCCACGGTCGTCTACTTCCCGGTCGCGCACTGGGTCTGGGGCGCCGGCGGCTGGGCCTTCGAGCTCGGTGTGATCGACTTCGCCGGTGGTACGGCGGTGCACATCAACGCCGGTGCCGCCGCCCTCGGTGTGATCCTGGTCATCGGCAAGCGCGTCGGCTTCAAGAAGGACCCGATGCGCCCGCACAGCCTCCCGCTGGTCATGCTCGGCGCCGGTCTGCTGTGGTTCGGCTGGTTCGGCTTCAACGCCGGCTCCTGGCTCGGCAACGATGACGGCGTCGGCGCGCTGATGTTCATCAACACGCAGGTCGCCACCGCTGCCGCCGTACTCGCCTGGCTCGCCTACGAGAAGATCCGCCACGGCGCGTTCACCACCCTCGGTGCCGCATCCGGCGCGGTCGCCGGTCTGGTCGCGATCACCCCGTCCGGTGGCGCGGTCTCCCCGCTCGGCGCGATCGCCGTCGGCGCCATCGCCGGTGTGCTGTGTGCCATGGCCGTCGGCCTCAAGTACAAGCTCGGCTACGACGACTCGCTCGACGTCGTCGGCGTCCACCTCGTCGGCGGTGTCGTCGGCTCCCTGCTCATCGGCTTCTTCGCCACCGGCGGTGGCCAGTCCGACGTCGCGGGCCTCTTCTACGGCGGCGGCCTGGACCAGTTCTGGAAGCAGTGCGCCGGTGTCTTCGCGGTCCTCGCCTACTCGCTGGTGGCCTCCGCGGTCCTCGCCTTCCTGATCGACAAGACGATCGGGATGCGGGTCAGTGAGGACGACGAGGTCGCCGGCATCGACCAGGCGGAGCACGCCGAAACCGCATACGACTTCAGCGGTGGCGGTGGTGGCTCGGCGTTCAGCGCCGCTCCCAGCGCCCCGGCTCAGGAGGCCAAGGCCAAGAAGGTGGACGCATGAAGCTCATCACCGCAGTCGTCAAGCCGCACCGGCTCGACGAGATCAAGGAAGCCCTGCAGGCCTTCGGGGTGCACGGCCTGACGGTCACCGAGGCCAGCGGCTACGGTCGTCAGCGGGGACACACCGAGGTCTACCGCGGCGCCGAGTACACCGTCGACCTCGTCCCCAAGATCCGTATCGAGGTGCTGGCCGAGGACGACGACGCCGAACAGCTGATCGACGTCATCGTCAAGGCGGCCCGTACCGGCAAGATCGGAGACGGCAAGGTCTGGTCCATCCCGGTCGAGACGGCCGTCCGGGTCCGGACCGGCGAGCGCGGACCCGACGCGCTGTAAAGAGAAGAAGAACAGGAGTCGCTGGGTGACGAGTACGGACGTACGTACGGAAGCAGAGGACTCGGGACCCAGCGGCTACGCGGCGGCCCGGCTGCGCCTCCTCCAGGAGGGGGCGCGGTCCGGGCCGCCGCGCCGTGCGGCCCTCGCGGAACTGACCGACGACTGGCTCACCGGTCTGTTCGACGCCGGAGCCGAAGGGCTGCGCGGCGTCTCCCTCATCGCCGTCGGCGGCTACGGCCGCGGCGAACTCTCGCCCCGCAGCGACCTCGACCTGCTGCTCCTGCACGACGGCAGCGCCGACCCGGACGCGGTGGCCGCCCTCGCGGACCGCATCTGGTACCCCGTATGGGACCTCGGCCTGGCCCTCGACCACTCCGTCCGTACGCCGGCCGAGGCGCGCAAGACCGCGGGCGAAGACCTGAAGGTCCAGCTCGGCCTGCTCGACGCCCGCCATCTCGCGGGCGACCTAGGCCTGACGGCAGGACTGCGTACGGCCGTCCTCGCCGACTGGCGCAACCAGGCGCCCAAACGCCTCCCCGAACTCCAGGAACTGTGCGCCGAACGGGCCGAGCGCCAGGGCGAGCTGCAGTACCTCCTCGAACCCGACCTCAAAGAAGCCCGCGGCGGCCTCCGCGACGCCACCGCCCTGCGCGCCGTCGCCGCCTCCTGGCTCGCGGACGCCCCGCGCGAGGGCCTCGCCGACGCGCGCAAGCGGATACTCGACGTCCGCGACGCCCTGCACCTCGCGACCGGCCGCGCCACCGACCGGCTCTCGCTCCAGGAACAGGACCAGGTCGCCGCAGAACTCGGCCTGCTGGACGCCGACACCCTGCTGCGCCAGGTGTACGAGGCCGCCCGCGTCATCTCGTACGCCAGTGACGTCACCTGGCGTGAAGTGGGGCGCGTGCTCAAGTCGCGCGCTGTACGCCCGCGCCTGCGCGCCATGCTGGGTGGCGGCAAGCCCGCCCCCGAGCGGTCCCCGCTGGCAGAGGGTGTCGTCGAGCAGGACGGCGAGGTCGTCCTCGCCCGCGCCGCCCGCCCCGACCGCGATCCCGTACTGCCGCTGCGCGCCGCCGCCGCGGCCGCCCAGTCCGGACTGCCGCTCTCGCTGCACGCCGTCCGCAGGATGGCCGCCGCGGCCCGCCCGCTCCCCACGCCCTGGCCCGCCGAGGCCCGCGAACAGCTCGTCACCCTGCTCGGCTCCGGGCGCCCCACGGTCGAGGTCTGGGAGGCGCTGGAGGCGGAGGGCCTGATCACCCAGCTGCTGCCCGACTGGGAACGCGTACGCTGCCGCCCGCAGCGCAACGCCGTGCACATCTGGACCGTCGACCGGCACCTCATCGAGACCGCGGTGCAGGCCTCCGAGCTGACCCGCCGCGTCGGCCGCCCCGACCTCCTCCTGGTCTCCGCGCTGCTGCACGACATCGGCAAGGGCTGGCCCGGCGACCACTCCGTAGCCGGCGAGATCATCGCGCGCGACGTGGCCGCCCGGATCGGCTTCGACCGCACGGACGTCGCGACACTCGCCGCCCTCGTACGCCACCACCTGCTGCTCGTCGAGACGGCGACCCGGCGCGACCTGGAGGACCCGGCCACCGTGCGCTCCGTCGCCGAGGCGGTCGGCTCGCAGGGCACGCTGGAGCTGCTGCACGCGCTCACCGAGGCGGACGCGCTGGCCACCGGGCCCGCCGCCTGGTCCTCGTGGCGCGCGTCCCTGGTGGCCGACCTCGTCAAGCGGGTCTCGGCCGTACTCGCCGGGGACGCCCCCGAGGAGCCGGAGACCGCCGCGCCCACCGCCGAGCAGGAACGTCTCGCGATCGAGGCGTTCCGCACCGGCAGCCCCGTACTGTCCCTGCGCGCCCAGACCGAGCCGCCGGCCGAGGACCCCTCGGGCGAGCCGGAACCCCTCGGTGTGGAACTGCTCATCGCGGTGCCGGACCAGCCCGGGGTGCTGCCTGCCGTGGCCGGCGTGCTCGCGATGCACCGGCTCACCGTGCGTACGGCGGAACTGCGCGCACTGGATCTGCCGGACTCCGTCCAGGACTCCGAGAACTTCTCGCCTTCAGAGGGCTCTGTGCTGCTCCTCGACTGGCGTGTCGCCGCCGAGTACGGCTCGCTGCCGCAGGCCGCCCGGCTGCGTGCGGACCTCGTCCGCGCCCTCGACGGCTCCCTCGATATCGCCGGGCGGCTCGCCGAGCGCGACGCAGCGTATCCCCGGCGCCGGGGCATCATCGCGCCGCCGCCGCGGGTGACGGTCGCTTCGGTCGGGTCGCGGCGGGCCACGGTGATAGAGGTACGCGCTCATGACGCGCCTGGGCTGCTGCACCGCATCGGGCGGGCCCTGGAGGACGCGAACGTCCGCGTGCGCAGCGCCCACGTCAGCACTCTGGGCGCGAACGCGGTGGACGCCTTCTACGTGACGGATCCCGAGGGGGCACCCTTGCCGGGCGAGGAGGCGGCTGCGGTGGCTCGGACGCTGGAGGAGACGTTGCGGGAGTAGCCAGGGGGCGCCTTCCGGCTCCGTACGACGGTGAGGGCGCCCTCCGGCTTCGTATGAACGGGGTGAAGACCCCACTTGGCGCGTGCGGATACCCTGGAGGGCGACCCTGTCCGCCTGCTCCCAACTTGAGGATTCGCGACCGCCGTGTTCGACACTCTTTCCGATCGCCTCGCAGCGACATTCAAGAACCTCCGCGGCAAAGGGCGCCTCTCCGAGGCGGACATCGACGCCACGGCACGCGAGATCCGTATCGCCCTGCTGGAGGCGGACGTCGCGCTGCCAGTGGTGCGCGCCTTCATCAAGCAGGTCAAGGAGAGGGCGGCCGGCGCCGAGGTCTCCCAGGCGCTGAACCCGGCCCAACAGGTCATCAAGATCGTCAACGAGGAGCTCGTCGGCATCCTCGGCGGCGAGACCCGCCGACTGCGCTTCGCCAAGCAGCCGCCCACCGTGATCATGCTCGCGGGTCTGCAGGGTGCCGGTAAGACGACCCTCGCCGGAAAGCTCGGCAAGTGGCTCCAGAGCCAGGGCCACGCCCCCGTGCTCGTCGCCTGCGACCTCCAGCGCCCGAACGCCGTGAACCAGCTGAGCGTCGTCGCCGAGCGCGCGGGCGTCGGCATCTACGCGCCCGAGCCGGGCAACGGCGTGGGCGACCCGGTCCAGGTCGCCAAGGACTCCATCGAGTACGCGAAGCAGAAGCTCCACGACGTCGTCATCGTCGACACCGCGGGCCGCCTCGGTATCGACACCGAGATGATGCAGCAGGCCGCCGACATCCGTGACGCGGTCTCGCCGGACGAGGTCCTCTTCGTCGTCGACGCGATGATCGGTCAGGACGCGGTGAACACCGCGGAGGCCTTCCGGGACGGCGTCGGCTTCGACGGTGTGGTCCTGTCGAAGCTCGACGGTGACGCCCGCGGAGGTGCGGCGCTGTCGATCGCGCATGTCACCGGACGCCAGATCATGTTCGCCTCGAACGGCGAGAAGCTCGACGACTTCGACGCGTTCCACCCGGACCGCATGGCGTCCCGCATTCTCGGCATGGGCGACATGCTCACGCTGATCGAGAAGGCCGAGCAGACCTTCTCGCAGCAAGAGGCCGAGAAGATGGCGTCCAAGCTGGCGTCCAGCAAGGGCAAGGACTTCACGCTCGACGACTTCCTGGACCAGATGGAGCAGGTCAGGAAGATGGGCTCCATCTCCAAGCTGCTCGGCATGCTCCCGGGCATGGGCCAGATCAAGGACCAGATCAACAACCTCGACGAGCGCGACGTCGACCGTACGGCCGCGATCATCAAGTCGATGACTCCGGCCGAGCGCCAGGAGCCGACGATCATCAACGGCTCGCGGCGCGCCCGTATCGCCAAGGGTTCCGGTGTCGAGGTCAGCGCGGTCAAGGGCCTGGTCGAGCGGTTCTTCGAGGCGCGCAAGATGATGTCCCGCATGGCCCAGGGCGGAGGTATGCCGGGTATGCCCGGGATGCCGGGCTCGGGCGGCGGCGCCGGCCGGACGAAGAAGGCGCCCAAGAAGGCCAAGGGCAAGCAGCGTTCCGGCAACCCGATGAAGCGCAAGCAGCAGGAGCAGGAAGCCGCCGCCCGCCGGGAGGCCGCGAGTCAGGCCGGCGGCGCCCTGGGCCTGCCGGGCGGCCAGCAGCCGCAGGACTTCGAACTGCCCGACGAGTTCAAGAAGTTCATGCGCTGACGGTTTTTCCGTACGCCTTTGCTCGTACGTCGCTGGGGGCGCCCTTCTCCGGGAGGGTGCCCCCAGCGACGTATCGGGGCTACGTCGTACGCGCGATCAGGTACCGGAACACATTCGGCATCCACACCGTGCCGTCGTGCCGCTGATGAGCATGGAGTGCTTCCGTCAGCTCCTTGTCGACCTGGGCCTGGTCGGTCGCGGCGGCGGCCGCGTCGAAGAGGCCGGTGGACAGCAGTCCGCGTACGGCGTTGTCCATGTCGGCGTACCCGAAGGGGCAGGCAACCCGTCCGGAGCCGTCGGGCCGCAGGCCGGCGCGCTGGGCGACCTCCTCCAGGTCGTCGCGGCGGGCCGGGCGCCAGCTGCCCGTGCTGCGCAGGGGATCCGCCAGTTTGGTGGCGACCCGCAGCACGGACGAGGTGGCGCAGCGTTCCGGCGGGCCCCAGCCGACGAGTACCACCGGGGTGCCGCGGGCGGCGAGCGGAGTCGCGGCCTGGAGGAGTTCACCGAGACCTTCGGAGTCGCCGGCCATGCAGCCGATCGGTTCGAAGGCGGTCACCAGGTTGTACGCGGGCGCATCCGCGTTTTCGGCCTCCTCCGGGGGCCCGTCGACCAGCCGTACGCCTCGTGCGCCGGTACGCGCGCGCGTGCCCCATGCTTCGGGCAGCAGACGTTCCCGCGCGAGGGCCAGCCGTTCGGGTGTGCACGCGTCGACACCGGTGACCGTGGCGCCCCGCGTGGCCGCCATGAGGAGGGCGAGGCCGGAACCGCAGCCGAGGCCGAGCAGGCAGGTCGAGGGGCCTACTTCGAGGCGTTCGTAGACGGCTTCGTAGAGCGGGACGAGCATCCGTTCCTGGATCTCGGCCCAGTCACGCGCGCGTGCGCACGGGTCCACACGGGACGTGGGTCCTGCGTGAGGCAGGTGCTGCCGCACGAGCGTAGGTGTCATAAAGCGCCCCAATCCACCGAGAGTTGCTGCTGTGCCCCGTTTCCTTTGCCCCCGTGCAGTGCGCTCCGCACTCCCCCCGTATGCCAGGAAACTCCGCGCTCGTCGTGGCGTCCAGGGGTTGCGGCCGTCTGCTTGAGTGCCACCCATATGCGCCTCAATGCGCCCTGGCTGGTTGGCGTGCGGAGGAATAATTCGGTGACGATCGGGACAGTGGCCGCCCTACTGTTCGTCCCATGGCTAAGGCACCTGTTCTCACTCCCAGGGCGGACGATTTTCCGCGCTGGTACCAGGATCTGATCACCAAGGCCGAGCTGGCCGACAACGGGCCGGTGCGCGGCACCATGGTGATCCGACCGTATGGGTACGGGCTGTGGGAGCGGATGCAGCAGGACATGGACGCCCGCATCAAGGAGACGGGCACCCAGAACGCGTACTTCCCGCTCCTGATCCCGCAGTCGTACCTCTCCAGGGAGGCCGATCACGTCGAGGGTTTCGCGCCCGAGCTGGCCGTGGTCACCCATGGTGGCGGCAAGGAGCTCGAGGAGCCCGCCGTCGTCCGCCCCACCTCAGAGATGATCATCAACGCTTCCTTCTCGAAGTGGGTGCAGAGCTACCGCGACCTGCCGCTGTTGATCAATCAATGGGGGAACGTGGTGCGCTGGGAGCTGCGGCCGCGCCTCTTCCTGCGGACCACCGAGTTCCTGTGGCAGGAGGGGCACACCGCGCACGCCACGTACGAGGAGGCGCGTGATTTCGCGGCGCGCATCCAGCACCAGGTCTACGCGGACTTCATGAGGAACACCCTCGCGATGGATGTCGTCCTGGGCCGCAAGACCGCCAAGGAGCGTTTCGCGGGCGCCATCAACACCCTCACGCTCGAGGGCATGATGGGCGACGGCAAGGCCCTCCAGTTGGGTACCAGCCATGAACTCGGCCAGAACTTCGCGAAGGCGTTCAACACCCGCTTCCTGTCGAAAGAAGGCGAGCAGGAACTGGTCTGGCAGACCTCCTGGGGATCGACGACCCGCATGATCGGCGCCCTGGTGATGATGCACGGAGACGACGACGGTCTCCGGGTCCCGCCCCGACTCGCCGCCGTCCAGGCCGTCGTCCTCGCCGTGAAGGGCGATGACACGGTTCTGGCCAAGGTCCGGGAGATGGGCGACCGGCTGAAGGCAGTGGGTGTACGCGTCCAGGTGGACGACCGTACGGACCTGCCGTTCGGCCGCAGAGTCGTGGACTGGGAGCTCAAGGGCGTACCGGTACGTATCGAGGTCGGCCCCCGTGACCTGGAGGACGGCACCGCGATGCTGGCCCGGCGCATCCCCGGCAGCAAGGAGCCGGTGGCGATCGACTCGCTCGCCGGCCTGCTTCCCGCCGTCCTGGAGGACGACCAAGCGCTGCTTCTGCGGCAATCGCGCGAGCGCCGTGAGTCCCGTACGGCTGAGGTGTCGACGGTCGAGGAGGCCGTCGAGGCGGCGGCGTCGGGTGGCTGGGCACGGATCCCGTGGGCCGCTCTCGGCGCGGAAGGCGAGGCCGAGCTGGCCGAGCATGCGGTGACCGTACGGTGTCTGGTCGCGGAGGACGGGTCGGTTCCCGAGTCCGAGGACGCACCCGGTAACGTCGCCGTTGTCGCGCGCGCCTACTGAGGCCCGACGAGAGCGGCTGAAACGCCCCTTGCGCAACTGATGACCGCAGCTGCCCCGTCGCGCGGACGTTGTCTACGTGGCAGACCAAAGGGGTGGCCCGGAGGGCCTCAGTTGAGGGTGGTGGTGGGAGACGGGTGGGCGTACGTATTACTACGTACCGGCTTGGTATGAGCTGTGAGGCTTCTCCGCAGATCAGCGCACCCGCCCTCGTCCGGACGTATCAGCGGCAACTGACGGGTACGTGCAATTTATTTGGGATGCCCCGGAATAGGAACACACGGGCACTCAGGCTCGTTGTCACGACGTGAGCACGACACCACCTGTTCTCGCCGCAGAGCTGGCAGGGGCGTGGGCCGACATTCAGCGGCACCACCCCGAACTGCCCGATCTTGCCGCGCCCGAGTCCCTGATCGGGGAGTCGTCGTCCGCCTGCGGACACGAGCTCTCCTTCGAGCGACTGCTTCACGAGGCAGTCCACGGCATCGCCGCCGCCCGAGGAGTCCGAGACACCTCGCGCGCCGGCCGGTACCACAACCGCAGATTCCTCGCTATTGCCGAGGAGTTGGGCCTCGACCACCCTGAGGAGCCGCATCCCAGCAGTGGCTTCTCGCTGGTCACGCTCAGCCCCGAGGCGAAGCGGCGCTACCGCCCGACGATCGAGCGGCTGACGCGCGCCCTCAAGGCGCACACAGCCGCGACCACCACCGACACGGCACGCAGCTTCAGGGGTCCGGCCGCAAGGCACGGCTCCTCCGGAGGCGGTGTCCGGGTCAAGGCGGTCTGCGACTGCGGGCGTAATGTCCGCGTCGTCCCGTCGGTCCTCGCCCAGGCGCCCATCGTCTGCGGCGGCTGCGGGAAGCCGTTCCGCATCCCCGAGGTGGTCGGCGCCGCAGCGGGCTGAGCGGCGCCCCGCACGGGGCCGGTGACGCCCGTGGCCGTCCTGGTGACGGCCACGGCCCCGGTTCGGCATGCCCGTCCACGTATGGCAGAATGGCTGGCTGTACTCGACAGCCGCATAGGACCCCTCTCTCCTCCGGCTGACGCGTCCATCGGGCACTCGGGTACCGCAACCCCACGCGGCAATCTCGCCGTGCCCAACCACGTCAAGACCAGGAGACACCACTTCCGTGGCAGTCAAGATCAAGCTGAAGCGACTGGGCAAGATCCGTTCGCCTCACTACCGCATCGTCGTCGCCGACTCCCGTACCCGCCGTGACGGCCGGGCCATCGAGGAGATCGGTCTGTACCACCCGGTGCAGAACCCCTCGCGTATCGAGGTGGACTCGGACCGCGCGCAGTACTGGCTGTCTGTCGGCGCCCAGCCGACCGAGCCCGTTCTCGCCATCCTGAAGAAGACCGGCGACTGGCAGAAGTACAAGGGCGAGCCCGCCCCGCCGCCGCTGCTGCAGCCGGCCGAGAAGGCCGCCCGTCCGTCGTTCGAGGCCCTTGGCGGCGACGACGAGGGCAAGGGTGAGGCCATCACCCCGAAGAAGAAGGCTGAGAAGAAGGACGAGGCCAAGGCCGAGTCTTCTTCCTCTGAGTCGACCGAGGCCTGAGCATGCTCGAGGAGGCTCTCGAGCACCTCGTGAAGGGCATCGTGGACAACCCCGACGATGTGCAGGTCGCCTCGCGCAACCTGCGCCGCGGTCGGGTCCTCGAAGTCCGGGTGCACCCCGACGACCTCGGCAAGGTGATCGGGCGCAACGGCCGCACCGCGCGCGCCCTGCGCACCGTCGTGGGCGCCATCGGCGGCCGTGGAGTCCGCGTCGATCTTGTCGACGTGGACCAGGTTCGCTGACGTATACGCAACACCGGCTCGGGCCGGGGAGGGCCACTGGGCTCTCCCCGGCCCGCAGTCGTCTACGAGTAGTGCCGTAGGCACACGACAGGAGACCGAACACAGTGCAGCTGGTAGTCGCTCGCGTCGGCCGCGCCCACGGCATCAAGGGCGAGGTCACCGTCGAGGTACGCACGGACGAGCCGGAGCTGCGGCTCGCGCCCGGCGCCGTACTGGCCACGGACCCCGCCTCGGCCGGTCCGCTGACCATCGAGACGGGCCGGGTGCACAGCGGCCGACTGCTGCTGCGCTTCGAGGGCGTACGGGACCGGAACGCGGCCGAGGCGCTGCGCAACACCCTGCTGATCGCCGAGGTCGACCCGGACGTGACGCCCGAGGAGCCGGACGAGTACTACGACCACCAGCTGATGGACCTGGACGTCGTCACGAAGGACGGCGCCGAGGTCGGACGGATCACGGAGATCTCGCATCTTCCCTCGCAGGACCTCTTCGTGGTGGAACGGCCCGACGGCAGCGAGGCGCTGATCCCGTTCGTCGCGGAGATCGTCGTAGAGATCGACTTGGAGGAGCAGCGGGCGGTCATCGATCCGCCGCCGGGGCTGATCGACGACCGGGCCGAAATCGTGTCCTCCAGGGAGGCCGAAGCGGAAGTCGACTCCTCCAGGGGGGCCGAAAACGCGCCCTCCGGAGAAGAGGCGTAATGCGGCTCGACGTCGTCACGATCTTCCCCGAGTACCTGGAGCCCCTGAACGTCTCCCTCGTCGGCAAGGCACGCGCGCGTGGACAGCTGAATGTGCACGTGCACGATCTACGGCAGTGGACCTACGACCGGCACAGCACCGTCGACGACACCCCCTACGGTGGCGGCCCCGGCATGGTCATGAAGACCGAGCCCTGGGGCGACGCCCTGGACTCCGCGCTGGCGGACGGCTACGAGACCGGCTCTCATGAGCCCGCCCTGGTCGTCCCCACGCCCAGCGGGCAGCCCTTCACCCAGGAACTCGCCGTCGAGCTCTCGGAGCGCCCCTGGCTGCTCTTCGCACCCGCTCGCTACGAGGGCATCGACCGCCGCGTCATCGACGAGTACGCGACCCGGATGCCCGTCCACGAGGTGTCCATCGGCGACTATGTACTGGCCGGCGGAGAGGCGGCCGTACTCGTGATCACGGAGGCCGTGGCCCGGCTGCTGCCGGGAGTCCTGGGCAATGCCGAGTCACACAGGGACGACTCCTTCGCACCCGGCGCCATGGCGAGCCTCCTGGAAGGGCCCGTTTACACGAAGCCACCCCAGTGGCGCGGCCGAGGCATCCCGGACGTCCTGCTCAGCGGCCACCACGGGAAGATCGCCCGCTGGCGCCGCGACGAGGCCCTGCGGCGTACGACAGCCAACCGGCCGGACCTCATCGAGCGCTGCGACCCCGTGGCCTTCGACAAGAAGGACCGCGAAATGCTCTCCATCCTGGGCTGGGCACCGGACCCGGAGGGGAAGCCCTACGGCCGATTTTGGCGCAGGCCAGAGGGCGTGGAAGAATAGACCGCTGCTGTACGTCGTCCGGCGTGCGCCCCTGCCACAGGGGGACACGACGCCCGCCCCGACACGGCAGCACACCTCCCGGAAACCTAGTTCCCGTTGATGACCTGTGGCATCAGCGAAGAAAGCAGACGATCATGTCCCACCTGCTCGACTCCGTCGACGCCGCGTCGCTGCGCAGCGACGTCCCGGCCTTCCGCCCGGGCGACACGGTCAACGTCCACGTCCGCGTCATCGAGGGCAACCGCTCCCGTGTGCAGCAGTTCAAGGGCGTAGTCATCCGTCGCCAGGGTGCCGGTGTCCGCGAGACCTTCACGGTCCGCAAGGTCTCGTTCTCCGTCGGCGTCGAGCGCACCTTCCCGGTGCACACCCCGATCGTCGAGAAGATCGAGCTCGTCACCCGCGGTGACGTCCGTCGCGCCAAGCTGTACTACCTGCGCGAGCTGCGCGGCAAGGCCGCGAAGATCAAGGAGAAGCGCGAGAGCTGAGCTCGCGCCGGAGTCCACAAGAGGGCCGGATAGCATCTGGCCCGATGGACGCCGAAGCACAGTCGACGGAGCGCGACCGCTCCTCCCGCCCCACCGAAGCCGAGGAGATCTCGGCCACAGAGGGGACGGAAGGACGGTCGCGTTTCTCGTTGGTGTCCTGGACCGCCGACTGGCTTCCCGGTGGTCGCATCAGTCTCACAGTGCTCGCCTGCTTGGTTTTTCTGCTGCTTTTGAGTCGGTTTGTGATGCAGCCGTTCCAAATTCCCAGTGGTTCGATGGAGCCAGGATTGAGGATCGGGGACCGCGTTCTCGTAAATAAGTTGGCGTACCGTTTTGGTGCCGAGCCGAACCGCGGCGATGTCGTCGTGTTCGACGGCACGGGCCATTTCGGTGCCGCCGACTACATCAAACGAGTCGTCGGTGTGGGGGGAGACCATGTGGTCTGCTGCGATAGGCAGGGGAGGATCGAGGTGAACGGCCGGTCGGTCGACGAGTCGACGTTTCTGTACCCGGGGAACAAGCCGTCCGAGGTGCCCTTCGACGTCGTTGTGCCCGACGGCACCCTGTTCGTCCTCGGAGACCACCGCGGTGACTCCAGCGACTCCCGCGACCATCTGGGCTCACCGGGCGGCGGCATGGTCCCCGTCGACGACGTCATCGGCAGAGCCGACTGGATCGCCTGGCCCACGAACCACTGGACCCGCCTGGACCCCGCCGACGTCTACGCACGCGTGCCCGAACCGGAGGCGAACGAGCTGAACACCACGGTCGGTGCGCATGGGTAACCGAGGACGACCGCGCGGAAGCCACCGCGTCGACACCCGGCTGCCCACCGGATACCGGCCGACGAGCGGCCGCGTAGGCCCCGGCCGGGCCGAGCGGCGCAAGCTCGCCCGCAAGGTCAAGCGGCGCAGGCAGCGCTCGGCGATCAAGGAGATTCCGCTCCTCATAGGCGTCGCCCTGCTCATAGCCCTCGTCCTGAAGACGTTCCTCGTCCAGGCCTTCGTGATCCCTTCGGGTTCCATGGAGCAGACCATCCGGATCGGCGACCGCGTCCTGGTCGACAAGCTCACCCCGTGGTTCGGCTCCAAGCCCACACGCGGCGACGTCGTCGTCTTCAAGGACCCCGGGGGATGGCTCGAGGACGAGCAGCCGATCCCGAAGCAGGACGACCCCATCGTCGTCAAGCAGGTCAAGCAGGTGCTGACCTTCATCGGCCTGCTGCCCTCCGAGAACGAACGGGACCTGATCAAGCGGGTCGTCGCGGTCGGTGGCGACACCGTCAAGTGCTGCGACGCCCAGGGCCGCGTCACCGTCAACGGAATGCCCATCAATGAGGCTTACATCCATCCCGGCAACAAACCCTCCTCGTTCCGGTTCGAGGTGAAGGTGCCCGCGGGCCGTCTGTGGGTCATGGGTGACCACCGGGAGAACTCCGCCGACTCCCGTTTCCACCGCAACGAGGCCTACAACGGCACCGTTTCCGAAGAGGAGGTCGTCGGCCGTGCCATGGTCATCGCCTGGCCCATCGGCCACTGGCGAGGCCTGGAAGAACAGGACACCTATGTGTCCGTGCCCGACGCGCCCGGCGGGTCGACCACCGCCCTCGGTGCGTCGCATAGGGTGGCCAATGCGGATCGATACGGATTGATCCCGCTCCCGAGCCCTGCGGAACTCCCGCTCGTTATGGGAGTGGTGGGCCTGCGTCGCATCGGGCGCAGTCGGTGGCACGGAGTGAGGAGTGGATGTGGGGGATTTGGCGGTCGGAGCACGGTCCGGACACGAGGGTCCGGAGGACAAACCGGAGCGACCCGAGACGGCTCCCCCGGCCACTGAGGACGCTGTGCCCTCCGGGGGCGACTCCGGAGCCGGAGGCGGCGACGGCGGGCACGAGCAGGGCGGCGATGACGCTCCGAAGCCGAAGAAGCAGCGGTCCTTCTGGAAGGAACTCCCGCTCCTCATCGGTATCGCCCTGGTCCTCGCGCTGCTGATCAAGACCTTCCTGGTACAGGCGTTCTCGATCCCCTCGGACTCGATGCAGAACACCCTTCAGCAGGGTGACCGAGTCCTGGTCGACAAGCTCACTCCGTGGTTCGGCTCCGAGCCGGAGCGCGGCGAGGTCGTCGTCTTCCACGATCCCGACGGCTGGCTGGCGGGTGAGCCGGCCCCCAACCCGAACGCGATCCAGACAGCCCTCAGCTGGATCGGCCTGATGCCGTCCGCCGACGAGAAGGACCTCATCAAGCGGGTCGTAGCGGTCGCCGGAGACACCATCGAGTGCAAGGGCACCGGGCCGCTGAAGGTCAACGGCAAGGAGCTGGACGAGCCTTACGTCTACCCCGGGAACACGCCGTGCAGCGTCGACGATTCGGGCGGCCAGTTCAAGAAGACGGTACCCACGGGCAAAATCTGGGTCATGGGTGACCACCGGCAGAACTCGCTGGACTCCCGCTACCACCAGCAGGACGAGAACAAGGGCTTCGTCCCCGTGGACAACGTCGTGGGCCGCGCCATCGTGGTCGCCTGGCCGCCCACCCGCTGGTCCACGCTGCCGGTGCCGGAAACTTTCGACCAGGGACTCAGTGCCGCCGCGGCTCCGGGCGCGCTCGGCCTCGCGGGCGCGGTGCCCCTGGTGTTGTGGCGCAGGCGCCGGATCACCGTCGAAAACGCCAGGGTTTCTGGGCGCGCTACCGCCAGGTAGGGTGCCGTCCCAGATCGCCGATCTTCCGAGGGCCGGAACCAGGCCTCCGGGGTCGATTCTCCAAGTTGGGGGAGCACTGGGATGAGCCAGACACGTCGTACGGACGAGGGCCACGGACGGCTCGGCAGCAAGCTGTCGAACCTGGCTGTGGCCCTCGGCTGTGTGCTCTTCCTCGGAGGATTCGCCTGGGGCGCCATCGTCTACCAGCCGTATACGGTGCCGACGGCCTCGATGACGCCCACCATCGCGGTCGGCGACCGTATCCTCGCCGAGCGGATCGACGGCAGCGAGGTCCAGCGCGGCGACGTCGTCGTCTTCAAGCAGGAGAGCTGGGGCAACGTGCCCATAGTCAAGCGGGTCGTCGCGGTCGGTGGCGACACGGTCGCCTGCTGCACGGACGGCAAGCTGACCGTCAACGGTAAGCAGATCGAGGAACCGTACCTGGCCAAGGGCTCCGAGGCCCGGGCGAACGAGATCCCGACCGTCAAGGTTCCCGAAGGCCGGCTCTTCCTTCTCGGTGACGAGCGCAGCGGCTCCCTCGACTCGACCGCCCATCTCACGGAGGCCGGCAACGGCTCGGTGCCGCGCGGCTCGGTGGACGCGCGGGTCGACGCGGTGGTGTGGCCCATGAACGGGGTGCTGGACCGAGCCACCGGCTTCGAGACGCTCGGCGGCATTTCCCAGCCCGGGCCCCTGAGGCTGGTCCTCGCCGCGATCGTGACGGGCGCGGTACTCGTCCTCGGTGGCGCCGCGTACGGGCCGCTCGCCAAGCGGGCGGCGCGGCGGCGGAGCGTTACGCCGGGCAAGGAGCAGGTTCTTGCCGGCTGACGTACCTCAGGGACTCGGTGAGCTGCCGCCCGAGGGGCGGGAGGGACTCGGTGAGCTGCGGAAGGTCGCGCGGGTGGTGCTTCTCGATCCGCGCGACCGCATTTTGCTGCTGCACGGCCACGAGCCCGGGGACCCGTCGGACGACTGGTGGTTCACTCCGGGCGGCGGCGTAGAAGGCGAGGAGACGCGCGAGGAAGCCGCATTGCGGGAACTCGCGGAGGAGACCGGCATCACCGATGTCGAGCTCGGTCCGGTGCTCTGGCGGCGGACGTGCTCGTTCCCGTTCGCGGGGCGCCGCTGGGACCAGGACGAGTGGTACTACCTGGCCCGTACGTCTCAGACGGCCACCGAGGCCCTCGGCCTGACCGAGCTGGAACGGCGCAGTGTCGCGGGAGCACGCTGGTGGACGTGCCAGGAACTACTCCAGGCACATGAGACGGTGTATCCGACCAGACTCGCCGGGCTGCTGAGTAGGCGGCTCGACGAGGGTCCCCCGACCAGGCCCGAGATCCTGGACACCGAAATCGTCTAGAGGCTCGCGGGGCTGGCGCACAATAGGGGGACGCACGGCTGAAGGGGAACATGCCATGAGCGCCGAGGACCTCGAGAAGTACGAGACCGAGATGGAGCTGAAGCTCTACCGGGAGTACCGCGACGTCGTCGGTCTGTTCAAATACGTGATCGAGACCGAGCGGCGCTTCTACCTCACCAACGACTATGAAATGCAGGTCCACTCGGTTCAGGGTGAGGTGTTTTTCGAGGTGTCCATGGCGGACGCCTGGGTCTGGGACATGTACCGGCCTGCTCGCTTCGTGAAGCAGGTTCGCGTACTCACGTTCAAGGACGTGAACATTGAGGAGCTGAACAAGAGCGACCTCGAGCTGCCGAGCAGCTGACCCACAGCTGCCGGCGGCCAGTGACCTGGAAGTGCCGCGACCGCTGATCACTCGCAAGAGTGGCGGCCTTGTCCACAAGCCCAGACTTGTCCACCAAGATCCAATAGCTTGCTGAGCTGCCCTCATCGTTGGCGCCGGAGGTGGTGCCGACATGAACGCACGCACTGCACGCGGCGCACTCGGCAAGTACGGCGAGGACCTGGCCGCGCGGCGGCTGGGCGAGGCCGGGATGACGGTCCTGGAGCGCAACTGGCGCTGTGGCAGGACCGGTGAGATCGACATCGTGGCCCGGGACGGCGACGCGGTCGTCGTCTGCGAGGTCAAGACCCGCCGGGCCGGTGCCTTCGAGCACCCGATGGCCGCCATCACGCCCCTCAAGGCGGAGCGACTGCGGGGCCTGGCCGAGCGCTGGGTGCAGGAACACGGAGGAGCGCCACCCGGCGGCGTACGAATCGATGTCGTCGGCGTCCTTCTCCCCGACCGCGGCGCGCCCGTCGTCGAGCATGTACGGGGGGTGGCCTGATGGGTTTCGCCCGTACGTGCTCGGTGGCACTGGTCGGCGTAGAGGGCGTCGTCGTCGAGGTCCAGGCGGACCTGGAGCCGGGGATCGCGGCCTTCACGCTGGTGGGACTGCCCGACAAGAGCCTGAGCGAGAGCAGGGACCGAGTCAGGGCGGCCGTGGTCAACTCCGGCGGCGAATGGCCCCAGAAGAAGCTCACGGTGGGACTCAGCCCCGCCTCGGTGCCGAAGGGCGGCAGCGGTTTCGATCTCGCTGTCGCATGCGCCGTACTGGGAGCCTCCGAGCGGATCGATCCACGGGTCCTCCCCGACATCGTGATGATCGGGGAGCTGGGCCTGGACGGCCGGGTGCGGCCGGTACGAGGCGTACTGCCCGCGGTGCTGGCCGCGGCCGACGCCGGATACGAACAGGTGGTGGTACCCGAGTGCGCCGCCGCCGAGGCCTCGCTGGTGCCCGGCGTTTCGGTACTCGGCGTCCGCAGCCTGCGCCAGCTGATCGCCGTCCTCACGGACGAGCCGGTGCCCGAAGAGGAACCGGACGAACAGGGCCGACCCGACCCGCTCCTCGCGGGCCTGCGCATGCCGGGAACCCGCGCCGCCTCCGGAATGCACAGCATGGGCGCCGCACAGCACGACCATGACCATGACCTCGCCGATGTCGTCGGCCAGCGTTCGGCGCGGACAGCGGTGGAGGTCGCCGCGGCCGGGGGCCACCATGTGTTCTTGGAAGGCCCGCCGGGTGCCGGCAAGACGATGCTCGCCGAGCGGCTGCCGGCCATCCTGCCGCCGCTCGACAGGCAGGAGTCGCTGGAAGTCACGGCGGTCCATTCCGTCGCTGGCCTGCTCCCTCCGGGGAAGCCCCTCATCGACACCCCGCCCTACTGCGCGCCCCACCACTCGGCGACGATGCAGGCGCTAGTCGGTGGCGGCCAGGGAATCGCACGACCCGGCGCGGTGTCGCTGTCTCACCGTGGCGTTCTCTTTCTCGACGAAACTCCAGAGTTCGGCAGCCGGGCGCTGGACGCGCTGCGCCAGCCTTTGGAAGCGGGACACGTCGTGATCGCGCGCACCGCAGGTGTCGTCCGCTTCCCGGCGAGATTCCTGATGGTGCTCGCGGCCAACCCGTGCCCCTGCGGCCGCTTCTCGAAGACGGGCAACGCCTGCGAGTGCTCCACTCCGATGATCCGCCGCTACCAGGCCCGGCTCTCCGGTCCGCTGCTCGACCGGGTCGACCTGCGGGTCGAGGTGGACCGCGTCACGCGCTCGGAGATGCTCGACGCCGGCATGCAGGGCGAATCCACCTCGACCGTCGCCGACCGGGTTCGAGCGGCAAGGGAGCGCACTGCCGCCCGTCTGGCAGGCACACCGTGGCGGACGAACAGCGAGGTCCCGGGAAGCGACCTTCGCAGCCGGTGGCACGCGTCGATCGGCGCCATGGACGAAGCCGAACGGAGCCTGGAGCGCGGCCTCCTCACCGCCCGCGGTCTCGATCGCGTACTGCGCGTCGCCTGGACCATCGCGGACCTCGTCGGCCACGACCGGCCTGACGCCACGGACGTCGCCCTCGCCCTGCAACTGCGCACCGGCGTGCCGCAGGGGGTGCCGATGGCGATCGGAGCGATGTCGTGAGCGGGGGCGATGAGCGCGTGAGCGGGAGGCATGAGCAGGTGAACGGAGGCGGCGAGCGGGTGAGCGGCGGCGACGAGCGGCTCCACCGGGTTTTCCTCGCTCGCGTCATCGAACCCGGGGACGAGGTCAGCGGGCGCTGGCTCCGGCAGCTCGGGGCCGGCGAGGTGGTGCGGCGCCTCTTCGGACAAGGGGAACAGCTGCCGGGGGTGACGGACAAACGGTGGGCGGGCCTGCGGGCCAGGGCCCAGCAGGCGGATCCGGAGCGGGACCTGGCGGTCGCGCGGGACGCCGGGATGCGGTTCGTCTGCCCCGGGGACCCCGAGTGGTCGGCGCAACTCGACGACCTGGGGGACGCGCGGCCCATCGGACTATGGGTACGAGGGCGGCCCAACCTGCGGATATGGGCGCTGCGGTCCGTCGCGGTCGTGGGCGCCCGGGCCTGCACCGAGTACGGCGCCCATATGGCGGCCATCCTCGGCGCGGAGCTCGCGGAGCGGGGCTGGGTCGTGGTGTCCGGAGGCGCGTACGGAGTCGACGGTGCGGCACATCGCGGTGCCCTCGGGGCCGGCGGAGCCACCGTCGCCGTGCTCGCCTGCGGGGTCGACCAGCCGTACCCGCGCGGACACACTCAGTTGATCACCAGGATCGCGGAACAGGGCCTGGTCATCGGCGAGTTGCCACCCGGCGATCACCCAACGCCGAGCAGATTCATCCTCCGCAACAGGGTCATCGCGGCGCTGACCCGCGGCACGGTGGTCGTCGAGGCCGCCTATCGCAGCGGCGCGCTGGTGACCGCGCGCGCCGCGCAGCGGTTGGGGCGCTACACGATAGGAGTGCCGGGCCCCGCCACCAGCGGGCTCTCGGCCGGTGTGCACGAACTGCTGCGCGGGGACGCGGTGCTCGTCACCGACGCCGCCGAGATCGTCGAGCTGGTCGGCGACATGGGTGACCTGGCGCCGGACCGGCGCGGCCCGGTGCTGCCGCGGGACCTCCTGGACCCGGACGCCCGCCGAGTGCTTGCCGCGCTGCCCGCCCGGCGGATCGCGTCGGCCGAGGAGATCGCCAGGGGTGCCGGGACGACGCAGGACGACGCAGTCGGGAAGCTGTACGAACTCCGGTCACTTGGTTACGTCGAGCGACACGGCTACGGCTGGAAGTTGACACGCGAGGCGATGATCCCCGTCCACCCGGATCGGCGGCGATGCTGACCCAGCGTGTTCCCCCGTCCGGGCGACACCCCGATGTCCCTGGAAGTTCCCGCAGTTGGCGCCTCGCGACGGTCACGTACGGCGACGGACGTGCCCCTGAGGGGCGCCCAGCGGAACGTATCTGCGCATGCCGGATCCCCCGCTCTTCGCTCACTGCGACTCCCCAGTCACGCTACGCTCACGAGGATTCCGGCACAGACAAGCAACCGAAGCAGGTAACCAGCCAGGCAACCAAAGCCAGGTAAGCAACTCAGCCCAGCACCTCGACTACAGACCGACAGCTCACTCAGGCACCCCCTGTTCACGGCAGAACGGCTCAAGACGACGAATGCCCCAGCACACCTCCGGGTCTGACCGGGCGGCTGCTCCTCCCGCTGCCCGCGGCGACGTGCGGCCGCCCGCGCCCTCGACGCTCGACGAGCTGTGGAGGTCGTACAAGGCGACGGGCGACGAGCGGTTGCGCGAGCAACTGATCCTGCACTACTCGCCGCTGGTCAAATACGTCGCGGGCCGGGTGAGTGTGGGGCTGCCGCCCAATGTGGAGCAGGCGGACTTCGTCTCGTCCGGAGTGTTCGGGCTGATCGACGCGATCGAGAAGTTCGACATCGAGCGGGAGATCAAGTTCGAGACGTACGCGATCACCCGGATCCGGGGCGCGATGATCGACGAACTGCGGGCCCTGGACTGGATTCCGCGGTCCGTGCGGCAGAAGGCGCGCAATGTCGAGCGGGCCTACGCGACACTGGAGGCCCGGCTGCGGCGCAGTCCGTCGGAGGGCGAGGTGGCCGACGAGTTGGGCATCGGGGTGGAGGAACTCCACGCCGTCTTCAGCCAGTTGTCGCTGGCGAACGTGGTGGCCCTGGAGGAGCTGCTGCACGCCGGGGGCGAGAGCGGTGACCGGCTGAGCCTGATGGACACGCTCGAGGACACCGCGGCCGACAACCCCGTGGAGATCGCCGAGGACCGCGAGCTGCGGCGGTTCCTCGCACGGGCCATCAACACGCTGCCCGAGCGCGAGAAGACCGTGGTCACGCTGTACTACTACGAGGGACTCACGCTCGCCGAGATCGGCAACGTACTCGGGGTGACCGAGAGCCGGGTCAGCCAGATCCACACGAAGTCGGTGCTCCAGTTGCGGGCGAAGCTTGCGAGCTTCGGACGCTGACCGCTGCTGACGGTGGCTGACAGCCGCCGGCTTCCGCCGACTCGGCTGACTCGCGCCTCCTGCCCCTCCCCGCTCCCTTCGGTCGAGGCATCCTCGGATCGTCCGGGCCGAGGAGTCCCGATCAGACCCGTCATGCGGAGTCACTCCCGTCCTGGGTGGTCCATCCGTAAAGTGGAGGCGTGCCAAGGATTCGAGCGGCCTCCGTGGCCGAGCACCGGTCGATGCAGCGAGCCGCCCTGTTGGACGCGGCCCGATCGCTGCTGTCGCAGGGTGGGACTGAGGCGCTGACGTTCCCCGCGCTTGCCGAGCGCACGGGACTCGCGCGGTCCTCCGTCTATGAGTACTTCCGGTCACGGGCGGCCGTGGTCGAAGAACTCTGCGCGGTCGACTTCCCCGTATGGGCGGCCGAGGTCGAGGCGGCGATGTCGCAGGCTCAGACGCCCGAGGGCAAGGTCGAGGCGTATGTCCGCCAACAGCTCGCTCTGGTCGGCGACCGGCGGCACCGGGCCGTCGTGGCCATCTCCGCGAGCGAACTCGACGCGGGCGCGCGAGAAAAGATCCGCGCCGCGCACGGCGGCCTCGTCGCCATGATCGTGGAAGCGCTCGGGGACATGGGCCACGACCAGCCCCGTATGGCCGCCATGCTCTTGCAGGGCATCGTGGACGCGGCGGTACGGCGCATCGAGCTGGGCGCGGCTGAGGAGCCGGACGCCATCACCGATGCCGCTGTGGCGATGGTGTTGCGGGGGGTACGGGGCTGAGGGCCTTCTCGGCTGACTGGAGGGTGGGTTCGCTCTTCCGGGCTTCCCACCCTCCCCCACCGCCCCTGCGGCAAAACGGTCAACTGGGCGCGACATCCGGCCACGCCAATCTGGACGCGGCACCCAGACACCACGTCAGTACTGCACCCCCTACGTCGGTGGTCCCTCCGGTACGCCGCTGACCGGGAGCAGGCGTGAAGGGCCGCGGCGGAGTAGACCTGGGGGCAGCAGGGAGAGCGGGTCCAGGTAGGTGTTGGCTCGGAGTAGGCCCCAGTGCAGGCAGTGCGCCGGGCAATGGGAGCCCGTGGGTTCCACGACGCCGACGATGTCGCCCGGCGCCACCTCGTCTCCCTTCTTCGCTGTCCCGCGTACCGGTTCGTATGTGGTGCGCAGAGGGGGATCGCCGGTGCTGTCGAGTGCGATCGAGACGACTCCGCGGCCGGCGACCCTGCCGGCGAAGGAGACACGGCCGGGTGCCACGGCGCGGACCGGGGTGCCCGGTGGCGCCGCGAGGTCGACTCCGCGGTGGCCCCGGCCGTACTCCGCCGTCGGTGGATCCCAGGCGCGGGTCACGGGTGGGCGTACCCCTACGGGCCAGGTGCGGCCGACAGCCGGGACCGGGGGATCGGCTCCCGGCGGTGCCGGGCCGTTCGCGCCACCGGGAGCCGATGCCCCGGCAGCGGGTAAGGCGATGCCGAGGGCGGTCACCGTCAGGCCCAACAGCAGGGCCAGCCACGTACGAAGGCATCGCTGACGTCGTCGGTCTCGTCGGAATCGTTCTGCTCGCATGCGAGAACGCTCCCGCGATCTGCGGGGAAAAGTGGATCATGGCCAGGATCTGTGGAGTACCGGGCGGTTGTGGATAGCGGCGTCACCCGGTGCCTCGCGTGTCCCGTACACTTCTGGTGGCGATCCGGGTCACCGGGTCGACTTCGCACGCCCCGACACCGGGCCACCAAAAGCCGGTGTCAGCGCCCCTCGGTCCCTAGTGGCAGGCGCATCGCGGGCGTCAGGCGCGGGTGCCGTCCGGCACGCGCGGCACAACCGAGAACACCAAGGAGTACGGCCATGGCCGTCGTCACGATGCGGGAGCTGCTGGAAAGCGGCGTCCACTTCGGTCACCAGACCCGCCGTTGGAACCCGAAGATGAAGCGATTCATCTTCACGGAGCGCAACGGCATTTACATCATCGACCTGCTCCAGTCGCTGTCGTACATCGACCGCGCCTACGAGTTCGTCAAGGAGACCGTCGCCCACGGCGGCACGGTCATGTTCGTCGGCACGAAGAAGCAGGCGCAGGAGGCCATCGCCGAGCAGGCCACCCGCGTCGGCATGCCTTACGTCAACCAGCGCTGGCTGGGCGGCATGCTCACCAACTTCTCGACCGTCTACAAGCGCCTGCAGCGCCTGAAGGAGCTCGAGCAGATCGACTTCGAGGACGTGGCCGCCTCCGGCCTCACCAAGAAGGAGCTGCTGGTCCTCTCCCGCGAGAAGGCCAAGCTGGAGAAGACCCTCGGCGGTATCCGCGAGATGTCCAAGGTTCCCAGCGCCGTCTGGATCGTGGACACCAAGAAGGAGCACATCGCGGTCGGTGAGGCCCGGAAGCTCAACATCCCGGTCGTCGCCATCCTCGACACCAACTGCGACCCCGACGAGGTCGACTACAAGATCCCGGGCAACGACGACGCGATCCGCTCCGTCACCCTGCTCACCCGCGTGATCGCCGACGCCGTCGCCGAGGGCCTCATCGCCCGCTCCGGTGCCGCCGCCGAGGCCAAGGGTGAGAAGGCCGCGGGCGAGCCGCTCGCCGAGTGGGAGCGCGACCTGCTCGAGGGTGGCGAGAAGAAGGCCGAGGAGGCCACCACCGAGGCTCCGGCCGCGGCTGAGGCCCCTGCTGCTGAGGCTGAGGCCCCCGCCGAGGCCCCGACTGAGGCCCCTGCTGAGGCTCCGGCCGCTGTTGAGGCCCCCGTTGCCGAGGCCGAGAAGCCGGCCGAGGCTGAGCAGGCCTGACCCCGGCGTCGCAGGCCTTGACCTCCGCGTCGTGGGCCTGACTCCAGCGTCACGGCTCAAGTGACGGCGGGCGGCGCCAGCGCGCCGCCCGCCGTTCACCCGTAGACCGTAGATCTTCGGTGGACGCCCGCCCGATCAGCGGCGGACGCCGACTTCGAGACTTCGAACTCCGAGAAGAGATTCACTGATCATGGCGAACTACACCGCCGCCGACGTCAAGAAGCTCCGCGAGCTCACCGGCGCCGGCATGATGGACTGCAAGAAGGCGCTCGACGAGGCCGACGGCAACGTCGACAAGGCCGTCGAGGCCCTGCGCATCAAGGGCCAGAAGGGCGTCGCCAAGCGCGAGGGCCGCTCCGCCGAGAACGGCGCCGTCGTCTCCCTGATCGCCGACGACAACACCTCCGGTGTCCTCGTCGAGCTGAAGTGCGAGACGGACTTCGTCGCCAAGGGCGAGAAGTTCCAGGCCGCCGCGAACGCGCTCGCCGCGCATGTCGCCGCCACCTCCCCGGCCGACCTCGAAGCGCTGCTCGCATCCGAGATCGAGCCCGGCAAGACGGTCCAGGCGTACGTCGACGAGGCCAACGCCAACCTGGGCGAGAAGATCGTCCTGGACCGCTTCGCCCAGTTCTCCGGCGAGTACGTCACCACGTACATGCACCGCACCATGCCCGACCTGCCCCCGCAGATCGGTGTCCTCGTGGAGCTGGACAAGCCGGACGCCGAGACCGCCAAGGGCATCGCCCAGCACATCGCCGCCTTCGCGCCCAAGTACCTCTCCCGTGAGGACGTTCCGGCCGAGGTCGTCGAGAGCGAGCGCCGCGTCGCCGAGGAGACCACGCGCGCCGAGGGCAAGCCCGAGGCCGCCCTGCCGAAGATCGTCGAGGGTCGCGTCAATGCCTTCTTCAAGGAGGCCACGCTCCTCGGCCAGCCGTACGCGCTCGACCAGAAGAAGTCCGTCCAGAAGGTCCTGGACGAGGCCGGTGTCACCCTGAAGCGCTTCGTGCGCATCAAGGTCGGCATCTGAGTCCGTACCGCGCTCCACGCGAGAGCCCGCTAGGGTCGACAGCAGTCGTCCTCGCACGTGGGCACGCGCGCGTGCGTGACGGACGACAGCAGATCTGACGAGGAGGCCATTGCCGCGCATGGGATGAGAACACCCACCGGCAATGGCCTCCTTCGTATGTGCGACACGTAAAAGAGGCGAGATCTCCATGACCACCACCAAGGCCGACAAGGACGACAAGAGCGATCACGGCAAAGGCGCGGGGCGCTTTCTGCTGAAGCTTTCCGGTGAGGCGTTCGCCGGTGGCGGGGGACTGGGCGTCGACCCCGACGTGGTGCACAAAATCGCCCGAGAGGTGGCCGCCGTTGTCCGCGGCGGTGCCCAGATCGCCGTCGTCATCGGCGGCGGCAACTTCTTCCGCGGCGCCGAGTTGCAGCAGCGCGGCATGGACCGGGCCCGCTCCGACTACATGGGCATGCTCGGTACGGTCATGAACTGCCTCGCCCTTCAGGACTTCCTGGAGAAGGAGGGCATCGACTCGCGTGTGCAGACCGCCATCACCATGGGGCAGGTCGCGGAGCCGTACATCCCGCTGCGTGCCGTGCGCCACCTGGAGAAGGGCCGCGTGGTCATCTTCGGCGCCGGTATGGGCATGCCGTACTTCTCCACCGACACCACCGCCGCCCAGCGCGCCCTGGAGATCGACGCCGAAGCCCTGCTGATGGGCAAGAACGGTGTGGACGGGGTCTACGACTCCGACCCGAAGACCAACCCCGAGGCCGTCAAGTTCGACTCGCTCAGTTATGGCGAGGTCATCACGCGGGACCTGAAGGTCGCCGACATGACAGCCATCACGCTCTGCCGGGATAACAAGCTGCCCATCCTGGTCTTCGAGCTTCTGGCGGAGGGCAATATCGCGCGGGCCGTCAAGGGTGAGAAGATCGGCACTCTCGTGGGTGACCAAGGCAGCCGGGCCTGACCGGGACTGTCCCTGCCAGGAGGACGGACCCTGACCGGGGGATGGACAATGTCCTGCCGGTCGGGAACCGTGCAGTAATAAGACGCGACGCAGCCGGCTGCCGACCCCGACCAGGAACAGCTGCCGGGCCTACTCAAGACACGCAGGAGCAAGTGGTGATCGAAGAGACCCTCCTCGAGGCCGAGGAGAAGATGGAGAAGGCCGTCGTGGTCGCCAAGGAGGACTTCGCCGCGATCCGCACCGGTCGTGCGCACCCGGCGATGTTCAACAAGATCGTGGCCGACTACTACGGCGCACTGACGCCGATCAACCAGCTCGCCTCGTTCTCGGTGCCGGAACCGCGTATGGCCGTGGTGACCCCGTTCGACAAGAGCGCGCTGCGCAACATCGAGCAGGCGATCCGTGACTCCGACCTGGGCGTCAACCCGAGCAACGACGGCAACATCATTCGGGTGGTGTTCCCCGAGCTGACCGAGGAGCGCCGCAGGGACTACATCAAGGTCGCCAAGACCAAGGGCGAGGACGCCAAGGTCTCGATCCGATCCGTCCGCCGCAAGGCCAAGGACGCCATCGACAAGATGATCAAGGATGGCGAGGTCGGCGAGGACGAGGGCCGCCGTGCGGAGAAGGAGCTCGACGACACCACCGCGAAGTACGTGGCCCAGGTGGACGAGCTGCTCAAGCACAAGGAATCAGAGCTGCTCGAGGTCTGATGAACGACTCTTCCTGGGGGGCGCCGCCACAAGCCGGGTACTGGGGGCCGTCCGACCAGGGGCCCGCCCAGGGGGCTGCCCCGGCGGGTCCCGCGTACGACACGCACAACGCCCAGCAGACTCGCCCCATGCCCATCGTGCCCGACGTACCCGCGCATGGCGGAAACCAGGATGACGACCGGGGGGCCGCCGTGTCGGGTGGCCCCCTGTTCCGCGACGAGACGCCGTCGACGCCGCCGCACCGGGCCCCGTCGCGCCACCAGCCCCAGCCCCATCCTCAGTCGCAGGAGCCCATGTCCAGCGCCTCAGAGCCGGCGTCCGCACCGCAGAAGAAGAACGCGGGCCGTGACCTGGGTGCTGCCATAGGAGTCGGCGTCGCGCTCGGCGCGGTGATCGTCGTGTCGCTGTTCGTCGTCAAGGCCGTTTTCATCGGCGTCATAGTGGTCGCCGTCGTGGTCGGTCTGTGGGAGCTGACCTCGCGGCTCCAGGAGCGCAAGAGCATCAAGGCGCCTCTCGTGCCGCTCGCACTCGGCGGTGCGGCGATGGTCGTCGCCGGATACGTACGGGGGGCAGAGGGCGCCTGGGTGGCGATGGCGCTCACCGCTCTCGCCGTCCTCGTCTGGCGCATGACGGAACCACCCGAGGGCTACCTCAAGGACGTCACGGCGGGTGTTTTCGCGGCCTTCTACATCCCGTTCCTGGCCACATTCGTGGCGATGATGCTCACCGCCGACGACGGCGCGTGGCGGGTCCTGACGTTCCTGGCGCTGGCCGTGGTGAGTGACACGGGCGCGTACGCCGTCGGCTGGCGCTTCGGCAAGCACAAGCTCGCCCCGCGCATCAGCCCCGGCAAGACCCGCGAGGGCCTGCTCGGCGCGGTCGCCTTCGCCATGGTGGCCGGCGCACTGTTCATGCAGTTCCTGATCGAGGACGGCACCTGGTGGCAGGGCCTGCTCATGGGCTTTGCGGTCGCTGTCACCGCCACCCTGGGCGACCTCGGCGAGTCCATGATCAAGCGGGACCTCGGCATCAAGGACATGGGAACACTGCTGCCGGGGCACGGCGGCATCATGGATCGTTTGGATTCGCTGCTGCCTACGGCGCCGGTGGTGTGGCTGTTGCTGGTGATCTTCGTCGGTTCCGGATGACCTTGGTGAATCGCTGCTGACCTGCACACTCATGCGTGAGGGGCTCGTTGTCCACAGGTGGCGAGCCCCTCTTCGTATGTCTGCGACACTTGTATGGCCATGCCTAAGCCCGGAGAACTCACTTTCGTCGCCCCCCGCGCAGCCAAGAAGCCGCCGCGGCACCTTGCCGATCTCTCGCCCGCCGAGCGCAAGGAAGCCGTTGCCGCGATCGGTGAGAAGCCGTTTCGCGCCAAGCAGCTCTCGCAGCACTACTTCGCGCGGTACGCGCACGATCCGGAGCAGTGGACCGACATCCCTGCCGGTTCGCGCACCAAGCTTCGGGAGGCGCTGCTTCCCGAGTTGATGACGGTCGTACGGCATCTGTCGACCGACCAGGACACCACCCGCAAGACCCTGTGGCGAATGTTCGACGGGACGCTCGTCGAGTCCGTGCTGATGCGCTACCCGGACCGGGTCACCATGTGCATCAGTTCGCAGGCGGGCTGCGGTATGAACTGCCCGTTCTGCGCCACCGGACAGGCCGGTCTCGACCGGAATCTGTCGACCGCCGAGATCGTGCACCAGATCGTGGATGGGATGCGGGCCCTGCGGGACGGGGAGATTCCCGGGGGGCCGGCCCGGCTCTCCAACATCGTGTTCATGGGCATGGGCGAGCCCCTCGCCAACTACAAGCGCGTCGTCGGGGCGATACGGGCGCTCACCGACCCCGAGCCGGACGGGCTCGGGCTGTCGCAGCGCGGCATCACCGTATCGACCGTCGGACTGGTCCCTGCCATCCACCGGTTCGCCGACGAGGGCTTCAAGTGCCGGCTCGCCATCTCGCTGCACGCGCCGGACGACGAACTGCGCGACACCCTCGTACCCGTCAACACACGGTGGAAGGTGCGGGAAGTCCTTGACGCCGGATGGGAGTACGCGGCCAGGTCCGGGCGCCGGCTGTCCATCGAGTACGCGCTGATCCGGGACATCAACGACCAGGCGTGGCGCGGTGATCGGCTCGGCCGGCTGCTCAAGGGCAAGCCGGTGCACGTCAACCTGATCCCGCTGAACCCGACGCCCGGCTCCAAGTGGACCGCCTCCCGGCCGGAGGACGAGAAGACGTTCGTCGAGGCGATCGCGGCCCACGGAGTGCCGGTCACCGTCCGGGACACCCGTGGCCAGGAGATCGATGGGGCATGCGGGCAACTCGCGGCCACCGAACGCTAAGCGCTGCGCTGGAACGGTTCGAAGCCGCGGGTCACGTCGTGGCTAGTCGCTCCCCCACTCTCGGCTTCTCCCCCACTCTCGGCTGCGCTCGAGCGGGGGGACCCCCATGAGCGGGGGGACCCCCATCGCGGCGGAGCTGCACATTGATACAGCCCCGCGCCCTTGAAGGGGCGCGGTACCGCACCGGGCCTCGGCAGGGCCGCTCAATGGCGGGCTGTAGTCTTGCCCCGTACGTACACCTTCATATTCCGACAGGGGAGCGCCACAGCGCTGAGAGTGCGGTAGCAGACCGCAGACCCTCTGAACCTTGCCCAGGTCATTCTGGGTAGGAAGTTCGGTCATTACTCAAGCTGTTGCGCCCTGCCCGGGAACTCAGAGGTTCCCGGGCAGGGCCGCGTCTCTTCCTGGATACCCAGGAGGGATCCAGTGAGCACCACCAAGAAGTTCGTGGCCGCGGCCGTCGGGCTCGGTCTGGTCACGCTGTCCGCTTGCACGTCGTCCGACTCCGGGGACGGGGAAGGGGCCTCGGAGTCCAAGACCGTCACCCTCGTCAGCCATGACTCGTGGGCGGCGTCCAAGAGCGTGATCCGCGACTTCGAGAAGCAGTCCGGCTACCAGGTGAAGGTCCTCAAGGACGGGGACGCAGGCCAGGCTCTCAACAAGGCGATCCTCACCAAGGACAACCCGCAGGGCGATGTCCTCTTCGGCGTCGACAACACCCTCCTGTCCCGGGCGTTCGACAACGACCTGTTCCAGGCGTACGAGGCCAAGGACTCCGATCTGCTGCCCCCGGAGTACCGGATCGACCAGCAGAAGAAGCGGATCACGCCCATCGACTTCGGCGACATCTGCGTCAACTACGACAAGGCCTACTTCGAAGAGAACGACCTGACCCCGCCGGAGTCCTTCGACGACCTCGTCAAGCCCGAGTACAAGGACCTCCTCGTCACCGAGAACGCCTCCACCTCCTCGCCCGGCCTCGGCTTCCTGCTGGGCACCGCCGCAAAATACGGCAACGACGGCTGGCGGGACTACTGGACGAAGCTCAAGGCCAACGGCGTGAAGGTCGTCGATGGCTGGGAGCAGGCCTACAACGAGGAGTTCTCCGGGTCCGCCGGCGGCAAGAAGGCGAAGGGGGACCGGCCGCTCGTCGTCTCCTACGCCTCCTCTCCGCCCGCCGAGGTCGTCTTCGCCGACCCCAAGCCGGACACCGCACCGACCGGCGTCGCCTACGGCACCTGCTTCCGGCAGATCGAGTACGCGGGACTGCTCAGCAACGCCAAGAACGCCAAGGGCGGCCAGGCCCTCATCGACTTCCTCATCTCGAAGAAGTTCCAGGCCGACATGCCGCTCAACATGTTCGTGTACCCGATGCGCGAGGACGCGCAGATCCCCGAGGAGTTCACGAAGTACGGCGCCCCGGCGGAGGACTACGAGGTCATGGCGCCCGAGGACATCGCCAAGAACCGTGACCAGTGGGTCAAGTCGTGGACCTCGCTCGTACTGAAATAAGGCCCCGGCCAGGCAAGAAGGCCCGCAGCGGGAGTGTGGCGCGGCTCGGGCTCATGGCCCTGCCCGTCGCGTTCTTCGCGGTCTTCTTCGCCTATCCCGTCGCGGCGATCGTGGCCCGAGGCCTGAAGGTCGACGGGGCCTGGCAGTTCGGGCGGCTCGGTGAGGTGCTCGCGCAGCCGGACGTCAGGCATGTCCTGTGGTTCACGACCTGGCAGGCGTTCGCCTCGACCGCGTTCACGCTGCTGATCGCGCTTCCCGGCGCATACGTCTTCGCGCGCTTCGATTTCAGGGGCAAGCAGCTGCTGCGGGCCGTCATCACCGTCCCGTTCGTGCTGCCGACGGTCGTCGTCGGAACCGCCTTCCTGGCGTTGGTCGGACGCGGCGGACTCCTCGACGAACTGTGGGGCGTACGCCTCGACACCACCGTCTGGGCCATCCTGCTCGCGCATGTCTTCTTCAACTACGCCGTCGTCGTACGCACCGTCGGCGGCCTCTGGTCGCAACTCGACCCGCGTCAGGAGGAGGCCGCGCGGGTGCTCGGCGCCTCACGGTTCGCGGCCTGGCGCAAGGTCACGCTTCCGGCGCTGGGCCCGGCCGTGGCCGCCGCGGCGCTGATGGTCTTCCTCTTCACCTTCACCTCCTTCGGTGTGGTGCAGATCCTCGGCGGGCCCACCTTCGCCACCCTCGAAGTCGAGATCTACCGGCAGACCTCGGAGATCTTCGACCTCTCCACTGCCGCCGTACTCACGATGATCCAGTTCGTGGCGGTAGGAGCGATCCTCGCGGTCCACGCGTGGACCGTGCACCGCCGGGAGACGGCTCTGCGTCTGGTCGACGCCTCCGTGACCGCGCGTCGGCCGCGCGGCGCCGGGCAGTGGACACTGCTCGCCGCCGTCCTCGGCACCGCCGCGCTACTGCTCGTACTGCCACTGGCCGTACTGGTCCAACGCTCGCTGGACGCACCCGGATTCGCGTACTACAAAGCACTGACCAGCGGCGAGAGCGACGTCTTCCTCGTCCCGCCCATCGAGGCCGTCGGCAATTCACTCCAGTACGCCCTCGCCGCCACCGCCCTCGCCCTGCTGATCGGCGGTCTCGCGGCCGCCGCGCTCACCCGGCGGGACGCCGGCCGTCTCGTACGGGGCTTCGACGCACTGCTCATGCTCCCGCTCGGCGTCTCCGCCGTGACCGTCGGCTTCGGTTTCCTGATCGCGCTCGACGAGCCGCCGCTGAACCTGAGAAGCAGTTGGATCCTGGTGCCGCTGGCCCAGGCGCTGGTCGGTGTCCCCTTCGTCGTACGCACCATGCTCCCCGTCCTCCGTGCCGTGGACGTACGGCTGCGTGAGGCGGCGGCCGTGCTCGGGGCCTCGCCGTGGCGGGTGTGGCGTGAGGTCGATCTGCCGATGGTGCGGCGCGCCCTGCTGATCGCGGCCGGGTTCGCCTTTGCCGTGTCGCTCGGCGAGTTCGGCGCGACCGTCTTCATCGCGCGGGCCGACAACCCGACGCTGCCGGTCGCCGTGGCTCGCCTCCTCGGGCGGCCGGGCGAGCTCAACTACGGCCAGTCGATGGCCCTTTCGACGATCTTGATGGTGGTGTGCGCGGTGGCGCTGCTCCTGCTCGAACGCGTCCGCACCGACCGGACGGGGGAGTTCTGACGATGCTCAAGCGCGATGCGACCCCCAAGCGGGACGCGAAGCTCACGCAGGAACCGATGCACACGCAGGAGCCGATGCTCACGCTCGATGAGGCGACCGTACGGTTCGGGCGGCGTGCCGCCCTCGATGCCGTCGGCCTCGACGTCGCCGAGCACGAGATCGTGTGCGTGCTCGGGCCCAGCGGCAGCGGCAAGTCGACGCTGCTGCGGGTGGTCGCGGGGCTGCAACACCTCGACTCCGGGCGGGTGTTCCTGGACGGCCGCGACCTCGGCGGGGTCCCCGCGCACAAGCGGGGCGTCGGCCTGATGTTCCAGGACCACCAGCTGTTCCCGCAGCGCGATGTGGGCGGCAACGTGGCCTTCGGGCTGCGGATGCACGGGGCGTCGAAGGCACAACAAGACGTACGGGTACGGGAGTTGCTGGAGCTCGTCGGCCTGCCGGGAGCCGCGTCCAGGGCCATCGCCTCCCTCTCCGGAGGCGAGCAGCAGCGCGTCGCCCTCGCCCGGGCCCTCGCCCCACGCCCCAGGCTGCTGATGCTCGACGAACCGCTCGGCCAGCTCGACCGTTCCCTGCGTGAACGGCTCGTCGTCGAACTCCGGGAACTCTTCGCCGAATTGGGCACCACCGTGCTCGCCGTCACCCACGACCAGGGCGAGGCGTTCGCGCTCGCCGACCGGGTCGTGGTGATGCGCGACGGACGGATCGCCCAGTCCGGTACGCCACTTGAGGTGTGGCAGCGGCCGGCGGACGAGTTCGTGGCCCGCTTCCTCGGCTTCGAGAACGTGACCGGCGCGAGCGTCAGCGGTGAGGCCGCGGACACGCCGTGGGGCAAGGTGCCGGTGCCCGCCGGTGCCCCGCAGGGCGAGGTCACGCTGCTGATCAGGCCCGCTGGCGTACGGCTCGTACCGCCGGCGGAGGGGCTGCGCTGCACGGTCGCGGCGCGCACGTTCCGCGGCACCCATGTCTCCGTACACCTACAACCGGAGAGCGCGCCGCGCCTGGAGGCAGCGTGCGCGCTACGGGATGCGCCGGACCCCGGCGACGAGGTCGGGGTGGCCTTCGACGCGGCGGAAATTGTCGTGCTCGACCGGGGGCAGGCGACCTAGGGTGCCGGTCATGACGCTACTCGGAGTCGATCTCGGACATGACCGCTACTGTGACGAAATCGTCGCGCAGACCGTGCTGTTGAGGGAGCACTTGAAGGGCGCCGATCTCGCGGTGACGGTCCCGACCTGTCCGGACTGGACGCTGCGCGACCTCGCCGTGCACGTGGGCGGCGCACACCGCTGGGTCGAGCACATCGTGCGTACGGAGGCGACCGAGGAGGTCCAGGAATCGCAGGTGCCCGGCTTTGCGGGGCCCGAGGACGACGATCCCGCGGCCCTCGACGCCTGGCTGGCCGAGGGTGCCGAGAAGACCGCCGCGATCCTGCGCACCGTCGGGCCCGAGGCCGCCGCCTGGACCTGGTCCTGGGAGCGGACGGCCGGTTTCTGGGCGCGGCGCATGACGCTGGAGACGGTGATCCACCGGGCGGACGCGGCGATCGCGGCGGGTGCGCGCTACGAGGTCGCGCCCGAGCTGGCCGCCGACGCGATCGACGAGTGGCTGCAGATCATCCGGTTCGTGCAGGAGACGGAGCCCGACGACCCCGCGGCGCGGGAACTGCGTGGGGAGGGCCGCAGCATCCACCTCCACGCCACCGACACCGAGCCCGGCCTGAACGCCGAGTGGATCATCGAGTTCGGCGACAAGGGCGTCGACTGGCGCCGCGGCCACGAGAAGGCGACGGTCGCGCTGCGCGGGCCGCTCACCGACGTACTGCTCGCCTTCTACCGGCGACTCCCGCTGGACGGCGGGCAGTTGGAGGTCCTGGGCGAACCGGGGCTCCTGGAGTTCTGGCTGGAGCGGGCCACGTTCGGATGACGGGTGCGGCCCGCCCTGCCCCTCTGATTCAGCCGACGGACGCCTGCGCCAGCCGGACCAATGCCTCCGGTGCCTCCTCGACCCGGTCAACGAGGGCGATCCGCGGCTCCATCGAGCGGTTCCTGGCCAGCGACTGGAGCAGCGGCCAGACCGGCAGCCGCTCGGTCCAGTGGACGCGGTCGACCAGGACCATGGGGGTCGGCTCGCCGCGCGACTCGTAGTAGTTCGGCGTCGCGTTGTCGAAGACCTCCTGTACGGTCCCGGCGGCACCCGGCAGGAAGACGACGCCCGCGTTCGAGCGGGCCAGCAGGCCGTCCTCGCGGGTGGCGTTGGCGAAGTATTTCGCGATGTGGGAGGCGAAGGCGTTCGGCGGCTCATGGCCGTAGAACCAGGTGGGGATCCCGACCGAGTGGTTGCCCTTCGGCCAGCGCTCGCGCACCTCGAAGGCCGACCGTGCCCATTCGGTGATCGAGGGCGTGAACGAGGGTGCCTTGCCGAGGAGTTGGCAGGCGTCCTGAAGCATCGCGTCGTCGTACGGCGCCGCGTACGCGCCCAAGTTCGCCGCCTCCATTGCGCCCGGGCCACCGCCCGTCGCCACCGTGAAGCCGGCCCGTGCCAGCGCGCGCCCGAGCCGCGCGGCGCCCTCGTATGTCTCCGTGCCGCGGGCCATTGCGTGGCCGCCCATCACACCCACCACCCGCGTCCCACGCAGGAGTTCGTCGAGGGCGTCGGACACGGAGTCGTCGTGGACGGAGCGCAGCATCGACGCGTAGATGTCGCCGTCGGCCTTGGTCTGCTGGAACCAGGCGTAGGCGAGGGCGTCCGGCGTCTGCTCGTAGCCCTTGTCGAGCGAGGCGAACAGCTCGCCGGGCGTGTAGACATGACCGCGGTACGGGTCGAACGGCAGGTCCGGGACGGGCGGGAAGACCAGCGTGCCGGCCGCGCGGACCTTCGCCGCCGCCTCCTCCCGCATCGGGCAGCCGAGGAAGACGGCACCCGCGGTGTCGGTGGTCAGCAACTCCCGCGTACGGTCCGTCAGATCAACGGCCTGAACACGGAACCCGGCGAGAGTCCCGCGAGCGGAGACGACCGCGTCGAACTCTTCGAGGGTCTCGATCTCACTGTCTTCGTGGTGAGCCGCATGGGCGGGCATAGTCTGCACCCGCCCATGCTAGGAGTCACCGCGTAAGCAACGCGTTGTGCCCGGGACCTCAGCCCTGGACGGCCGCCGGGTCCATCCACATGACCTCCCAGGTGTGGCCGTCCGGGTCGTCGAAAGCGCGGCCGTACATGAAGCCGTGGTCCTGCGTCTCGCCAGACGGGGAACCGCCCGATGCCAGCGCCTTGTCGACCAGCTCGTCGACCTTCTCGCGGCTCTCGGCGCTCAGCGCCAGCAGCACCTCGCTGGTCTTCGTGGAGTCCGCGATCTCCTTCTTCGTGAAGTCCGCGTAGCGCTGCCTGTCCATGATCATCGCGACGATCGTGTCACTGATGACGATGCTGGCGCAGTGCTCGTCGGAGAACTGCTCGTTGATCCCGTAACCGAGCTCCGTGAAGAACTTCTTCGAGACGTCGAGGTCGTTGACGGCGAGGTTCACGAAGATCATCTGCTGGTACATGGCGGTCTCTCCCCTTTTTGTACGGTCAAGTTGTCGTTCGCAGGGTTAGACCAGAGCTTCGCCGAAAACTCATCGGCTGTCCTGAAGTTTTCCCGTACGGAGGATCAGTCGGTCAGTGGCACAGCCGCCAGGCCCGCGATCGCCCAGGTCAGCGGGCCGAGGACGGCGAGCAGCGCGCCCGCGCGGAGTGCGGCGGCGCCGCGCAGCAGGGTGGCGGGGGTGCCGAGCCCCAGCAGTGCCGCCGTGGTGTCGGCCCGGTCCTGCCTGGCCTCGACCGCGGCCGTCAGGAGCGTCCCGACGGCACAGCCCGCCACGATGAGCAGGCCCAGCACGGTGAGCGGCCCGATCTCGGGGCGCGCGTCGGCATAGAGCGCGGCCATGGCGTACGCCCCCGATGCCACCGCGCACACCACGCCGAGCGGTCGGCCGATGCGCCCCGCCTCCTCCATGAGGATGCGCCCGGCCAGCAGCCGCACCGCGCCCGGCCGCACCGCCTGGAGCAGCCGGCCGCTGAGGTGGGTGAGCGCGGGGCCCGCCATCGCCAGGCCCAGCGTGGTGAGTGCCCAGCCGATGAGCACTCCGGCGGAACCGCCCGCATGAAAGCCGGGCAGGGCGGGACCGGACGCGGGCCCGCTGCGACTCGCGTACGTCTCGACGGCGAGCCCGGCCGTGAGCACCGCCACGCCCCAGGGCAGGCCGGTGGGAGTCGGGCCGGGAGCGAGGTACGGGTGCTCCGGGGGGCCCGGGGCGTCGGGGCGGGCGTCGCCGGGCGCGGAGCCGCCGGCTTCGGTGGCGCCTGCCTGTGTGCCGGTCCCGAAGGTCGTACGAGCGCCGGACTGCCGGCCTCCGCGCGGGCGCAGGGACAACGCGCTCGCCACCGACGCGGCGATCGGAACCAGCGCCAGCAGCGTGATCGTGGCCGCGAGGGGCAACGGCTGGTTGCCGGCGAGCAGTTCGGAGGCCTCGCCGTCGAAGGGCAAACCGTTCAGATCGCCTCGCAGGTGGAGCACGCAGAGCAGAGCGATCAGTGAACCGAGCGTGCAGGACACCGCGGTGGAGATCGCCGCGAGCAGCATCAGCCGGGCCGGTCCCAGGCCGATCGCGAAGAGGCCGGGCCGGGGACGGGTGGCCGGGTCGGTACGGGCCACCGCCACCGCGAACTGCACGGTGGCGGCGAGCGGTGCGAGGCACCACGCGAGCCGGGTGACCGCGCCCGAGGACTCATGCGGGTGCCCCATCGCGAACCCCAGGGTGCACAGGAGCAGGAAGCCCGTGCCCGCCGACGCCGCCGCGACCAGGAACCGGCGCAGTTGGACGGCGGGCCGGGCACCCCGGGCTAGGCGGAGAGCGAGCACGCGGCCCGGCCTTCCGACTCGGTCTCGGCGGCCGGAGGCAGATTTACGGTGTTCACGCGCCGCCCGTCCAGCAGCGACACCCTGCGGTCGGCGAGGGCCGCGGTGTCCGCGTCGTGCGTGGCCAGCACGACCGTGATGCCGTGCGAACGGGCGGCCGTCGTGAGCGTACGCAGGACGTTGGCGCGGTCGACGCGGTGCAGCGGGGCGGTCGGCTCGTCGGCGAAGAGCACGGTGGGCGCGGGGACCAGCGCACGGGCGATGGCGACGCGCTGACGTTCGGCCTGGAGCAGGGCGTACGGGCGCCGACGGGCACAACCGCCGATGTCGAGGCGCTCCAGCCACTCAAGGGCGGTGGTCCTGGCCTGGCGGCGCCTTACGCCGCGCAGCATCAGCGGCAGCGCGGCGTTCTCCCAGGCGTTCAGCTCGGGTACCAGGACGGGCGCCGGGTCGATCCAGCCGAAGCGGTCGCGGCGCAGGCGTTCGCGGGCGTGCGGGCCCATGGTGTGCACGGGCGTGCTGTTGAACCAGACCTCCCCCTGCTGCGGCAGGAGTTGCCCGGACAGGCATCTCAGCAGCGTGGTCTTGCCGCTGCCGCGCGGTCCGCCGACGGCGAGGATCTCGCCCACGCGAACCCCGAGCGATACGCCGCTGAGCGCGGGGGAGCCGTTGTGCTTGACATGCAGAGCACGTGCCCAGAGCACGTCGTTGTCCGGCGGAGCCACCATGGGCGTACACCTCGGTTCGGATCAGAAATGCCGCGGAATCCCCCCGGACCGGGGGGAAGTCCCCCCTTCCGGGGGAACGAAGGCGGAGCCGATCGGTCACTGGCACGCTAGGGAGTCGGGGCCGGGAGGCCGGACGTACGCGGCCCCGTTGCCGCCCATTCTCACTCGAACGGGCGGCAACGGGGCCGGTGTTGATCATCCGAAAGGAAGATCAGAGCTGATCGGAGCCGGGTCCAGGAACCCGTCTCAGCAGCAGGTCTCAGAGCTGGGTCCAGGCCTCCGTCAGCACCTGCCGGACGATGGACTCGATCTCGTCGAACGTCGACTGGTCCGAGATCAGCGGTGGCGCGAGCTGCACCACCGGGTCGCCGCGGTCGTCGGCGCGGCAGTACAGGCCGTACTCGAAGAGCTTCTTGGAGACGAGGCCGTAGAGCACGCGCTCCGACTCCTCGTCCGTGAAGCTCTCCTTGGTGGCCTTGTCCTTCACCAGTTCGATGCCGTAGAAGAAGCCGTTGCCGCGGACGTCGCCGACGATCGGCAGGTCGTGCAGCTTCTGGAGGGTCGTCAGGAACGCGTTCTCGTTGTCGAGCACATGCTGGTTGAGCTTCTCGCGCTCGAACAGGTCGAGGTTGGCGATGGCCACCGCGGCGGAGACGGGGTGGCCGCCGAAGGTGTAGCCGTGCAGGAAGGTGTTGTCGCCCTTGTAGAACGGCTCGGCGAGGCGGTCCGAGATGATGCAGGCGCCTATGGGGGAGTAGCCCGAGGTCATGCCCTTGGCGCAGGTGATCATGTCCGGGACGTAGCCGAACTTGTCGCAGGCGAACATCGTGCCGAGCCGGCCGAAGGCGCAGATGACCTCGTCCGAGACAAGGAGCACGTCGTACTGGTCGCAGATCTCGCGGACCCGCTGGAAGTAGCCGGGCGGCGGCGGGAAGCAGCCGCCCGCGTTCTGCACCGGCTCCAGGAAGACGGCCGCGACCGTCTCCGGGCCCTCGAAGAGGATCTGCTGCTCGATCTGGTCGGCGGCCCAGCGGCCGAAGGCCTCCGGGTCGTCGCCGTGGATCGGTGCGCGGTAGATGTTGGTGTTCGGGACCTTGTGGGCGCCGGGGACCAGCGGCTCGAACGGGGCCTTCAGGGCGGGCAGTCCGGTGATGGACAGGGCGCCCTGCGGGGTGCCGTGGTAGGCGACCGCGCGGGAGATGACCTTGTACTTGGTGTGCTGACCGCGCAGCTTCCAGTACTGCTTGGCGAGCTTCCAGGCGGTCTCGACCGCCTCGCCGCCGCCCGTGGTGAAGAAGACCTTGTTCAGATCGCCGGGGGCGTGGCCGGCGAGGCGCTCGGCCAGCTCGATCGCCTTGGGGTGGGCGTACGACCAGACCGGGAAGAAGGCCAGCTCCTGCGCCTGCTTGGCGGCGGTCTCGGCCAGCTCCACCCTGCCGTGCCCGGCCTGGACCACGAACAGGCCCGCGAGACCGTCGAGGTAACGCTTGCCCTTGTCGTCGTAGATGTAGGTGCCCTCGCCCCGGACGATGGTGGGGACGGGCGCGTTCTCGTACGAGGACATGCGGGTGAAGTGCATCCACAGGTGGTCGTACGCGGTTCGGCTGAGGTCCTTTTCGGTCACGGCTATCGGGTTCCCCACATGTAGGTCTGCTTCTTGAGTTTCAGGTAGACGAAGCTCTCGGTGGAGCGGACGCCGGGCAGGGCCCGGATGCGTTTGTTGATGACATCCAGCAGGTGGTCGTCGTCCTCGCAGACGATCTCGGCGAGGAGGTCGAAGGAGCCGGCGGTCATCACCACGTACTCGACTTCCGGCATGTCGCTCAGGGCGTCGGCCACGATCTCCGTGTCGCCCTCGACGTTCATGCCGACCATCGCCTGTCGGCGGAAACCCACGGTGAGCGGGTCCGTGACGGCGACGATCTGCATCACGCCCTGGTCGAGCAGCTTCTGGACGCGTTGGCGCACGGCCGCCTCCGAGAGGCCGACGGCCTTGCCGATCGCGGCGTACGGCCTCCGTCCGTCTTCCTGGAGCTGCTCGATGATGGCGAGGGAGACGGAGTCCAGCGGGGGAGTGCTGTTCCCCGACCGGGTTTCCTGGGAGCCCTTCGGCTCTGCGCTGCGACTGACCACGTGCTCACTGTGCATGAGACATCGGCAGTTCCGCAAGGATCGATCGATGAAATCCGTTGTTTACGTGGCTAACTATTGCGGATTTCGCAGCTCTGGGCCGATCGGGGGTGTTGAAAACGTGGAGCGTCGGACTAGGCTGGGTGTCTCAAGGAATGGACACCCGACAGGAGGGCCGGCAGTGAGCACTGAGCTGCGTCGTCTGCGCAACTACATCGACGGAGAGTTCCGCGATGCCGCCGATGGACGGACCACCGAGGTGGTCAACCCCGCGACGGGCGAGGCGTACGCCACCGCGCCGCTGTCCGGGCAGGCGGACGTCGACGCCGCGATGGCCGCCGCGGCCGCGGCCTTCCCGGCCTGGCGGGACCTGGTCCCGGCCGAGCGCCAGAAGGCCCTCCTCAAGATCGCGGACGCCTTCGAGGAGCGCGCCGAGGAACTCATCGCCGCGGAGGTGGAGAACACCGGCAAGCCGATCGGGCTGACCCGGTCCGAAGAGATCCCGCCCATGGTCGACCAGATCCGCTTCTTCGCGGGTGCCGCCCGGATGCTCGAGGGCCGCGCGGCCGGGGAGTACATGGAGGGCCTGACCTCCATCGTCCGCCGCGAGCCGGTCGGCGTCTGTGCGCAGGTCGCGCCCTGGAACTACCCAATGATGATGGCCGTATGGAAGTTCGCCCCGGCGCTCGCCGCGGGCAACACCGTGGTGCTGAAGCCGTCCGACACCACCCCGGCCTCCACCGCCCTCATGGCCGACATCATCGGCTCGATCGTCCCCAAGGGCGTCTTCAACGTCATCTGCGGCGACCGTGACACCGGCCGGCTGATGGTCGAGCACCCGACCCCCGCCATGGCCTCGATCACCGGGTCCGTACGGGCCGGCATGCAGGTCGCCGAGTCCGCCTCCAAGGACCTCAAGCGGGTTCACCTGGAGCTGGGCGGCAAGGCGCCGGTCGTCGTCTTCGAGGACACCGACATCGCCAAGGCCGTCGAGGACATCTCGGTCGCGGGCTTCTTCAATGCGGGCCAGGACTGCACGGCTGCCACCCGCGTCCTCGTCCAGGAGTCCATCCACGACGAGTTCGTGGCCGCGCTCGCCAAGGCCGCCGCCGACACGAAGACCGGCCAGCCGGACGACGAGGACGTGCTGTACGGGCCGCTGAACAACCCGAACCAGCTCAAGCAGGTCAGCGGCTTCATCGAGCGTCTGCCCGCCCACGCGCGCGTGGAGACCGGCGGCAAGCGCGTCGGCGACAAGGGCTTCTTCTACGCCCCGACCGTCGTCTCCGGTCTCAAGCAGGACGACGAGATCATCCAGAAGGAGGTCTTCGGCCCGGTCATCACCGTCCAGTCCTTCACGGACGAGAACCAGGCCGTCGAGTGGGCCAACGGCGTCGAGTACGCGCTCGCCTCCTCGGTCTGGACGAAGGACCACGCGCGCGCGATGCGCATGTCCAAGTCCCTCGACTTCGGCTGCGTATGGATCAACACGCACATCCCGCTGGTCGCGGAGATGCCGCACGGCGGCTTCAAGAAGTCGGGTTACGGCAAGGACCTGTCCTCGTACGGCTTCGACGACTACACGCGGATCAAGCATGTGATGACGTCGCTGGGCTGATCCCACGACGGGCTGAGTGGTGCGGGCCTGCGCTGGACGGCGCAGGCCCGCACACTCGTACTCAGAAGCCGAAGGCGGCGCGGAGGATCCGCTCCTCCACCGGGTTCATGGCCACGGACTTCGCGTCGATCGCGTTGATCGAGTGGACGAGCGTGCGGGACAGGTCGGGGGTCGTCGCGATCAGCGTGCGGTAGCCGGGGCGGGAGCCGGACTTGAGCCAGAGGACGACGCCGTCCTTCTCGTAGTACTGCAGGCCCGCACTCATGGTCGCCTTCCCCTCCTCGACCTTCGGCAGAGTGAGCATCTCCTGCTTCAGCAGGGGCAGCGGGACGACCTTTCCGCGGAACAGGCCGAGGAGCAGGCGTTCCAGGTCCGCTGTCGTGGAGATCATGTCGCCCGCCGCCCAGCGGTCCGACATGTTCCACTCCGTGGCGTCCACGATGCGGCCGTCGGTGAGTCTTTGGTAGCCGCGGTTGTGGGGGCCGTGGATGCGGGGGTCGGGTCCGCAGGGGAAGGATGTGTCCTGCATGTCGAGGGGCTTGAAGATCCGTTTGGCTGCCTGGTTTTCGTACGAGTCGTTCGTGACCTTCTCGATGAGCATGCCGAGCACGGTGTAGTCGATGTTGCCGTACTGCTGCCGCTTGCCCGGATCGAAGGCGCGCCCCTCGGCGACGGACGAGGCCACGACCTCCTCGGGCGTCAGCGTCTTGTAGCGGTTCTCGAAGCCCTCACCGTCTTCGGGGCCCAGAGAAATGCCCGGCTTCAGCCCACTGGTGAAGGTCAGCAACTGCCGGACGGTGATGGGGTCGAAGTCGTCCGAGAGCAGGCCGGGAAGGTACGTCTGGATGTGCCCGTCCAGGTCCACCTTCCCCTGGGCCGCGAGCTGGAGCACGACGGCCGCCGTGACCACCTTCGTCGTGGAACCGGCCCGGAAGCGTCCGTGCTCCAGGGCGGCGCGACGCGTGGCGAGGTCATGTACGCCGGAGCTGCCGTGCCAGCTGCCGCCCGTGCCGCCGACCCGTACGAGTGCGGCCGTCGCGCCCTTGTCCGACACGTCCGGCAGGTTGTCGATCGCGTCGCGCAAGGCTTTTTCGTTCGGGCCGGCGGCCTCCCGCACGACCGTTGTGGCGGGTGAAGCGGCGGCGGTCCCGGCCAGGGGGCCGGCTGCCAGGCCGAGGACGACGAGAGCGGCGCAGGCGGTACGGACACGGATATGCATCGGGCGGCTCCTCAAGTTGGTGGATCTTCATCCTCCGCGCGTACGCCGCCCGTGCAGATCATCACCGAGGAGGGTGCCGTCCCTGGGTCGGCCCCCAGTCAACTGACGTGCGAGCCAAGGGTGTTGTCAGGGGTCTCCCCTAAGGTCGCCGGCCGGACCCGCGAAAAAACTGTTATCGCGGTGAGGTCTCCGCCGTCTCCTGTGCACACACGGCACGCGTGGCACGCAGGCCCACCTGGCACCATGCCTCACAGCGATGGCTGAGAACGTGCGTCCGGAAGGCGGCGGAGGAGATGACACGTGTGCGGGAAGGGACGTACGTGGACGGTCGACAGTGGCGTACGACCATCGCGGCAGCGCAGGCCGGTGACCGGCAGGCGCTCGACGAGCTGGTCAAGGGCTGGCTGCCGCTGGTCTACAACATCGTCGGCCGTGCGCTGAACGGTCACGCCGATGTCGACGACGTCGTGCAGGAGACCATGCTGCGGGCCGTGGACAACCTCGGCTCGCTGCGCGATCCGGACAGTTTCCGTTCCTGGCTGGTCGCCATCGCGATGCGGCAGATACGGGACCGGGCCCGCCGCCGTACGTCCGAGTCGCTGGCCGAGGACGCCGCGCGCGACGCCGCCGACTTCGCCGAACTGACCGTACTGCGGCTCCAGTTGGAGGGGCAGCGGCGCGAGGTCGCGGAGGCGGTGCGCTGGCTCGACGACGAGGACCGGCAGCTCCTGTCGCTGTGGTGGCTGGAGGTCGCGGGCGAGCTCACCCGGCGCGAGCTGGCGTCCGCTCTCGGCATCAGCCGGCAGCACACCGCCGTACGTGTCCAGCGGATGAAGGCCCGCCTGGAGACCGCGCGGGGCATCGTGCGCGCGCTCGACTCGTCGTGCGGCGAACTGCGCGAGGTCACCGCCCGCTGGGACGGGCAGCCCGACTCGGTGTGGCGCAAGCGGCTGGCCCGGCACATCCGGGACTGCCGCCAGTGCTCCGGGCGGCACGAGAAGGTCGTGCCGGCCGAACGCCTGCTCGTCGGGCTCGCGCTCGTCCCCGTCCCGGTCGGCTTCACGCTCTCGCTGGTCTTCGGCGGCAAGACGGCGGTCGCCGCCACGACGGCCGCCACGACCGTCGGGTGGTCCGCAAAGATCGTCGGCGCTTTCACCAAGCCCGCGGTGGCCATGACGGCCGGGGCGACGATGGTCGCGGGCGGCGCGTACGTCGTCACCCAGCCGCCGGACTCGCCGCCACCTCGGGTCGCGGCGCCCACGGCGGCGAGCACGACCCGCCCGAGTCCGTCGCCCACGCCGACCCTCACCCCCTCACCGACGAGACGGGTCAGCCTGTACGGCACGGTCGTCGACGCCGTCGATCAGGCGCCCGACCCGAACGCGCGCCCCGCCGAGCTGCCGCGCCGGCCCGAGTCCGGCATCACCAGCACCGGCGGCCCGCGAGCCGTGATGCAGCACCGCGGCAACAACGTGACGCTCAGCGGCCAGGGCTACGTACTGGTGCGCTGGCAGATATCCCCGCACGACCGGCCCGGCGGCCTGGTCATGCCGACCTGGACGGGCCTGCGCGGCAAGGTCTTCCACGTCGCGTCCGGCGGCGGCCGACGGATGGACGACGCCGGCGGCACCCGGCCCGGCTATGCCACCGGAATGGGTGGCCCGGACGTCGGCTTCACCGTCCTGCCGGAGGGCACCCAGCAGATGTGGCAGAACGAGTACTTCTACGTCGACGGCACCGTCACCTTCAACGTGAACGAGCGGGGCGCCTCCTACGGCGTTGCGCTCATCCCCACGGACTGGGAAACGGTGAACAAGGACATCAACACCGGCCCCGACCAGGGCGCCATCCGCTACGGCCTCACGCGGGACAACGGCAAGGACACGGCACCGGTGCCGCAGTACGTCACGAGGTCGAGGCCGGCTGATCCGGCGACGGTGCCGCAGATGTCCCAGGTGAGGACTTAGGGAGCTTCGCTCCTCACCCCGCGAAGAGCGCACAGCGTGTCTATGCGGTTCGTCGTGATCGAGTCGGCTCCCGCGTCGAGGAGGCGGCGCATGGAGCGGCGGGTGTCGGGGGTCCAGGCCGACAGGAGGTAGCCGTCGCGGTGGACGCGGGCGGCGAGGCCGCGGTCGACCAGGCTGAAGCGGTAGTTGAGCCAGCGCGGGCGGATCGCTTCGAGGAGGACGGGGCGCGGGGGCGCCAGCGTGGTCCAGGTGAGGGCGATCTCCGCGGCGGGGTCGGCCGCGCGGACGGCGAGCAGGGTCTCGGCGCCTGCGCTGTAGTACACGCGCTCGTCGGCGCCGAGATCGCGGACGACGTCGACGATCCGGCGTACGGCGCGGGGGGTCGCGGCGCCCGGCAGGTCGACCATGAAGCGGCCGTGGTCGGTCGCCTTCAGGGCCTCCTCCAGGGTGGGAACGCCACCGGAGGTGAGCCCGTGCACCTCGTCCGCGGAGAGCGAGAGCAGCGGCCGGTCGTGTTCCCACAACCGCTTCAGCGTCGCGTCGTGCAGCAGCACCGGCACATCGTCGCGGGTCAGCCGGACATCGAACTCGACGGCGTCCGCGCCCCGCCCGAGCGCGGAACGCAGCGAGTCGATGGTGTTCTCGCGAACGCGGTAGGGGTCGCCGCGATGGGCCACGGCTGTCACGGAGCGCATGGGCCCATTGTGCTGGGTCAGTTGGCGAGCCATGCCGCGGTGTACGTGTCGATCTCTCCGGCCAGCTTCGCCTTGCCGACGGGGTCGAGGAACGACGCCTCGACGGCGTTCTTGGCGAGTGCGGCGAGACCCTGTTCGTCGAGGTCCAGGAGGCGGGCGGCCACCGCGTACTCGTTGTTGAGGTCCGTGCCGAACATCGGCGGATCGTCGGAGTTGATCGTCACGAGCACCCCGGCCCGTACGAACTCCTTGATCGGGTGCTCGTCGAGCTTCCGGACCGCGCGCGTGGCGATGTTGGAGGTCGGGCAGACCTCCAGGGCGATGCCGTGCTCGGCGAGGTGCGCGAGCAGCTTCGGGTCCTCGGCGGAACTCGTGCCGTGCCCGATGCGCTCGGCGCGCAGCTCGGTGAGGGCGTCCCAGACGGTCCCAGGGCCGGTCGTCTCGCCCGCATGCGGCACCGAACGCAGCCCGGCCGCGATCGCCCGGTCGAAGTACGGCTTGAACTGCGGCCTGGCCACGCCGACTTCGGGCCCGCCGAGCCCGAACGAGACCAGGCCCTCCGGGCGCAGCTTGTCGGTGGTGGCGAGCCGGGTGGTCTCCTCGGCGGCCTCGAGGCCCGCCTCCCCCGGGATGTCGAAGCACCAGCGCAGTACGGTCCCGAAGTCGGCCTCGGCGGCCTTGCGGGCGTCCTCGATCGCGGCCATGAACGCGCTTTCGTCGATGCCACGGCGGGTCGAGGAGAACGGCGTGACGGTCAGCTCGGCGTACCGGATCTGCTGCCGCGCCATGTCGCGGGCGACCTCGTACGTGAGGAGGCGTACGTCCTCCGGGGTGCGGATGAGGTCCACGACGGACAGGTACACCTCGATGAAGTGGGCGAAGTCCGTGAACGTGAAGTAGTCGACCAGGGCCTCGGGGTCGGTCGGCACCTTGGAGTCGGGGTGGCGGGCGGCCAGTTCGGAGACGATACGGGGGGAGGCGGAGCCGACGTGGTGCACGTGGAGTTCGGCCTTGGGCAGCCCGGCGATGAAGTGGTGCAGGTCGCGCGGGACGGGGCCGGTGGGCACGGTGGGCGGGACGCTCGGGTCGCGGTGGTCGGTCACGGGTTCCTCCCCGGGAACGGCGCCCTGCCTTCGTTCGGCGGGCGCGGGTGATCGGCTGATCGGGTGGTGCAGGATGGTGCGTGGATCATCGTAAGCCGGGGTCTCGGGGCCGTGGTCCGGCCGTAGCATGACGGGACGTTCGAGAGAGGGGACTCCGCGTATGTCCGACGCCGCGCAGCCGCCGGGTACGCCGGGGGGCGGTGACCCGAACCCGTGGGCTCCGCCCGAGCACCGGGCTCCGGTGGCCGGAGCCCCTGGTCCTGGACCGCAGGACGCGGCTCCCCAGGCGGGGGTTCCCCTGGGCAAGGCGGGCGCTGGGCCGGATGCGGGGAGTTGGTCGCCTTCCGTGCATGACCAGCCGACGGTCACCTCGATGCCAGGGGCGGGGACGCCGCCTTCGCCGGGTGCCCAGGGCTGGGCCAATCCTGTGGCGCCGCCGGGGGCGACTGCCTCCGGCGGTCCGTTCGTGGGCCAGGGCGGTGGGTCGGGTGAACCTGTTCCGCCGCCGCCCATCTCGCCTGAGGGGCCGGGGCAGGCGGCCTATGGGTACGGCTATGGCTACCAGGGGCAGCCCTACTACCCGGCCAGCCCCAGCCCCGGTGGTGCGCCCGGTTATGGCTGGCCCGGGATGCCGATGGGGCCGAGCAACGGGATGGGTACGACCGGGCTCGTGCTGGGGATCGTCTCGGCCGTCGGTTTCTGCCTCTGGCCGGTGGCCATCATCGTGGGCGTTCTTGCGGTGATCTTCGGGGGGATCGGGCGCGGTAAGGCGCGGCGTGGTGAGGCGACGAACGGTGGCCAGGCCCTGGCCGGGATCATCTGCGGAGCGGCGGGCATGGCGCTGGGCGTGGCCATGTTCGTGCTGGTCCTCGTCGCGCCCGGCCTGCGCTAGCGGCTCCGCCGGGCGAGGGGGTTCTTTTCCCCAGCCCCGCCCCTTCCCGGCTGTATCAATTTGCGGCTCCGCCGCGTGGGGGGCCGCGCCCCCAGGCCCCCCTGTCTCCGGC
>NZ_JAAKZX010000089.1 GCF_011045025.1 Streptomyces ureilyticus | reverse complement strand
CCTGGAAGCGGCGGCCGTCCTGGGCAGGCGCTTCCCCGTGGACATCGCAGCTCGTGTCGCCGGACTCGACCGGCCGCCACCGCCCGGCGCACACCCGCCGCCACAGCAGCTCTACGCCCAGCCGCCGCAGTCGCCGTATGCTCCCGATCCGCGTGTGTGGGCGCAGACCCCGGCGCCCGAGCCGGAAGGCCTGACGCAGCACCTTCCCTACGGTGATGACGCCCGTACGACGCAGTTCGTGGGCGTGGACGACCTGGTGACCCAGGCCGGCGAGCAGCGCCACGAGCCGGACGCCTTCGCGTATCTCTTCCGTGACCAGCAGCAGGGCGGCGCGTATCCCCCAGCGACCCCGCCCGGTGTGCCGTCTCCCACACCGGAGCCGGCTCCCGCGATTCCTCAGTCTCCGCCGCCGGCACCCGCATCGGCTCCCACGACCGCGCCGAAGAAATCCGGTGGCCGCGCGTCGGGTCTGCTCAAGTCGAGCGCGGTCATGGCGGCGGGCACGATGGTGTCCCGTCTCACCGGCTTCATCCGGTCCGCGCTGATCGTCGCCGCGCTGGGCACCGCCCTCCTGGGCGACACCTTCCAGGTCACGTACCAGCTGCCGACGATGATCTACATCCTGACGGTGGGAGGCGGCCTCAACTCCGTCTTCGTACCGCAGCTCGTGCGCGCCATGAAGGAGGACGAGGACGGCGGTGAGGCCTATGCGAATCGTCTGCTGACCCTTGTCATGGTGGCGCTCGGCGCGCTGACCCTGCTCGCGATGTTCGCCGCACCGATCCTGGTCCGCATCATCTCGGTGCCCGTCGCCAATGACGCCGCGGCTAACGAGGTCGGCATCACCTTCACCCGCTACTTCCTGCCCTCGATCTTCTTCATGGGCATCCACGTGGTGATGGGCCAGATCCTCAACGCCCGCGGCAAGTTCGGCGCGATGATGTGGACTCCGGTCCTCAACAACATCGTCATCATCGTGACGCTCGGCATGTTCATCTGGGTGTACGGCACGTCGGCGAACTCCGGGATGACCGCCGGGAACATCCCGCCGGAGGGCCAGCGGCTGCTCGGTATCGGTGTCCTGCTCGGCCTTGTCGTCCAGGCCCTCGCGATGATTCCGTACCTGCGCGAGACCGGGTTCCGGCTGCGGCTGCGCTTCGACTGGAAGGGCAACGGCCTCGGCAAGGCCGCGAGGCTCGCCAAGTGGACGATCCTGTTCGTCCTCGCCAACCAGGCGGGCGTCCTCGTCGTCACCCAGCTGGCCACTGCTGCGGTCACGGACACGGGAACCCCCGGAACGGGCTACAGCGCCTATGCCAACGCCCAGCTCATCTGGGGTCTCCCGCAGGCCATCATCACCGTCTCGCTGATGGCTGCCCTGTTGCCGAGACTCTCGCGCTCGGCCGCCGAGCAGGATGCGGGCGCCGTCCGCGACGACATCTCCCAAGGCCTGCGCACCACGGCCGTCGCGATCGTGCCGATCGCCTTCGGCTTCGTCGCACTCGGCATCCCGATGTGCACCCTGATCTTCGGTTCCTCGGGCACCGACGCGGCCACGAAGATGGGCTACATGCTGATGGCCTTCGGGCTCGGCCTCATCCCGTACTCCGTGCAGTACGTCGTGCTGCGCGCCTTCTACGCGTACGAGGACACCCGGACTCCCTTCTACAACACGGTCATTGTGGCCGCCGTCAACGCGGGCGCCTCGGCGCTCTGCTACATCCTTCTGCCGCCCCTCTGGGCGGTGGCGGGCATGGCCGCCTCCTACGGTCTCGCGTACGCGATCGGCGTGGGCGTGGCCTGGCAGCGGCTGCGCAAGAGGCTGGGCGGTGACTTGGACGGAGCTCGCGTACTGCGTACGTACGCCCGACTCGGCATCGCCTCGGTACCGGCGGCGTTGCTGGCCGCCGCGGCCTGTTACGGAATCACCCAAGGGCTGGGGCAGGGTGTCCTGGGCTCCTTGGCCGCCCTCCTCGGCGGGGGCATCGCGCTGCTCGGCGTCTTCTTCGTCGCGGCTCGACGTATGCACATCGAGGAACTGAACGGAATGGTCGGCATGGTCCGGGGGCGCCTCGGGCGCTGAGGCGGGGTACGCGCACAACCATCGTCCGGGACCGCGTGTCGTGCATAGCGGCGGACTGTGGGCACAATTGGCTTTGGCGTCGGACAGCGGGGCAATGGAGATGGGGAGGCAGGAACGACGGTGGCGGAACGGAGCACGGCTGCCGTCGACGTGGCAGACAACAGCGGTGATGAGCCGCTGACCGCCAAGGCGGACCAGTCCACGGCCGACGGGGTGGCCCAGAACCGGGAGCGGGACACGGAAAGCTCGGAGAGCGAAGAGGGACAGGGGAGCGGCGGGGACGAGAGCCCCGGCAGGACCTCACCGCCCGAGTTGCACAGCGGCCACAAGCTCGCCAGACGCTACCGGCTCGAAGAGTGCGTCACCCGTCTGGACGGTTTCAGTAGTTGGCGTGCCGTGGACGAGAAGCTGCGTCGTGCCGTCGGCGTGCACCTGCTGCCCGCAGACCATCCGCGAGCGCGCTCCGTCCTTGCGGCGGCCCGTTCCGCCGCCCTCCTGGGCGATCCCCGCTTCGTCCAAGTACTGGACGCGGTCGAGGAGAACGATCTGGTCTACGTGGTGCAGGAGTGGCTGCCCGACTCCACAGAGCTGACGACGCTTCTGGCTACGGGTCCGCTGAAGGTGCACGACGCGTATCAGATGGTCAGTCAGGTCTCCCAGGCGATGGCGGCCGCGCACCGCGAAGGGCTGGCGCATCTGCGGCTGACCCCGGGCGCGGTGCTGCGCTCCTCGTCCGGCCAGTGGCGCATCCGCGGGCTCGCCGTGAACGCCGCGCTGCGCGGTATCAGCTCCGACACCCCGCAGCGCACCGACACGGAAGGGATCGGCGCGCTGCTGTACGCCGCTCTCACCCAGCGCTGGCCGTATGAGAACGACGCCTACGGCCTCTCCGGGCTGCCGAAGGGCGTCGGGCTCATCGCGCCCGACCAGGTGCGCGCCGGGGTGCACCGCGGCCTGGCGGAACTCGCGATGCGCGCGCTCGTCAACGACGGCGCGACGGCGTCCCGCCAGGAACCGCCGTGCACCACGCCGGAGGAGCTGGTGAAGGCGATCAGTGAGATGCCGCGCATCCGCCCGCCGGAGCCCGCGTTCACCGGGCCGCCGGACTACCAGCGCACCACGTACCAGCAAGGCTCCTACGGGCGTCAGACACCGGGGCCCGGCGCCACGCAACCGGTGCCGACCCCGCCGCCCCCGTTGCAGAGCCGTACCGGCAAGGCCCTGAAGTGGGGCGTGTCCGCGTTGCTCATCGCGGCGCTGGGTCTTGGCAGTTGGCAGTTGGCGGACGCCCTCATGGAGCGTGGGAAGCCCGACGACACCAACAAGACACAGACGACGGACGACAACGACAAGGGCGCTAAGAAGCCGGCCAGCAAGCCGATCGCCGTTCAGGGGGCGCAGGAGTACGTTGCGGAGGGCGGGGCTCAGGCACCCGAGGACGTAGCCAAGACGTACGACGGCCGCAGCTCCACCTACTGGCGGACGAAAAGCTTCCTCGACGGTCCCGAGATGGTCATCAAGCCCGGTGTCGGAATCGTTTATGACCTCGGTTCGGAGCAGGAGATCTCGGCCGCTTCGATAGGGCTTCGGTACGCCGGTGACCACACAACGATCTCTCTGTATGCGACGGACTCGCTGAGCTCCTCGACCGCGCTGAGCTCGATGCAGAAGCTCGGGACGGTGAAGGCAAGCGGCACCGAAGCGAAGGTGACGATCGACAAGACTGTGAAGAGCCGGTACGTACTCGTGTGGCTCACCGCGCTGCCGCATGCGCCGGCCGACGGTTACAGCCAGGCCGGATACAAGCAGGCGATCACCGACGTAGAGTTCACGGGCTGACAGCTCACCGAGGGGGGAGGGTCCGATGGCAGACGACGCCGGATACAGCGGAACAAGCGATCAGGATCTCCTCGCCCGCCATGTCGAGGGTGACCCCGACGCCTTCGGTGAGCTTGTGCGGCGCCACCGAGACCGGCTCTGGGCAGTGGCCCTGCGGACTCTGGGAGACCGTGAGGAGGCCGCGGACGCGGTCCAGGACGCTCTTGTCTCTGCCTATCGCGCGGCCCACACCTTCCGCGGCCAGTCGGCCGTCACCACGTGGCTGCACCGCATCACGGTGAACGCCTGCCTCGACCGCGCGCGCAAGGCGGCCTCCCGCAAGACATCTCCCGTCGATGACACGGAGCGCCTAGAGCAGCTATTGGAGCCGCACGAGTCGGCGTCCGCGCCGGCCGAGCGCAACGATCTGCACCGCGAGCTCCTCGAAGCCCTCGGCACCCTGCCGCCCGATCAGCGGGCTGCCCTCGTCCTGGTGGACATGCAGGGCTACCCCGTGGCGGAGGCCGCCCGCGCGCTCGACGTGCCGACCGGCACAGTCAAGAGCCGTTGCGCACGTGGCAGAGCCAGGCTCCTCCCGCTGCTCAGACACCTGCGCACGGACGTCGGAAGTGGCGAGGACAGCAAGAAGTCGGGCGAGGGACGGAACCGCACGCAGGGGACGTCCGTCCCACCCGCAGCGGAAGTACAGGATGCAGGACCAAGCGATTCAACTGCTGTGAAGGGCGGAGGTGGGCGAGCGTGACATCGACCGATACGGCCGAGCACCCGGAAGTCACGGAGATCTCCGACCTCACCGAAGGTCTGCTCCCGCCCTCCCGTACGGCAGATGTGCGTCGGCACCTGGAGGACTGCGCGCTCTGTGCCGACGTCTACGCATCGCTGGAAGAGATCCGCGACATGCTCGGCACGCTGCCGGGTCCCTCGCGCATGCCTGCCGACGTCGCGGAGCGCATCGATGCCGCTCTCGCCGCGGAGGCACTGCTGAATGCCACGGAGCCGGACGCGGATACCGCGGACGCCCAGGAGCCCGTGGGCGCCTCCCGTCTCATGGCAGGCGAGAGCGACGGCGCGCGTGTTTCACGTGAAACATCGACCGCGGGTGACCGTCCCGCCGGACGCCCTCGCGCTGCCACCGGACCGGGTCGTACCACGAAGCGCACGCGGCGAGGCCGTCGCGGCGCTGTCGTCCTCAGCGCCATGTTCACGGCCGCCGCGCTCGGGCTGGGCGGCCTGCTTCTTCAGTCGATGGGCGACGACACTCCGGGCACCACTCCAGAGCAGGAGCGCGCCAACTCGGTGAACACCTTCACCGAGGGGAAGCTGGAGAGCCAGGTCACGGATCTCCTCGCCGAGAGCGAGGGAGAGGGCAGCGGCAATCGAAAAGACCAGTCGCCCTGGGGTTCCGCGTCCGACTCTGACGAGCCGAGCACCCTGAGGGAACCCAAAGTCGGGGTGCCCAAGTGCATCCAGCAGGGCATCGGTCGTGACGAAGCTGCTCTCGCCTACAAGACAGGCACCTACGAAGGAACGAAGGTCTTTCTCGTGGTGCTGCCTGACGCCTCCAACGCCACACGGGTCACGGCTTATGTCGTCGACTCCGCGTGCGTCGCCAAGTCTCCGGACTCGGCCGGCAAGGTGCTGCTGCGGCAGTCCTACGAGCGACGCTGAGCGAGCTCCACTCCGGTACTCCGGTCCATGGCATCCATGCCGTCGCCGTGCGGGCATGGCATCGCCGTGTGCCCGGACACAGTCGGGAATGCACGCCCCGTAGGATCCGTTGGGTGGGGTGAGAGTTCTGAGACAGGCTCCCACCGGTCGTACGAAGCAGTCGTCAGAGACGAGGAATCAAGCCGTGAGCGACGTCCGTAACGTGATCATCATCGGCTCCGGGCCCGCCGGCTATACGGCGGCGCTCTACACCGCGCGCGCGTCACTCAAGCCACTGGTGTTCGAAGGCGCCGTCACCGCAGGTGGCGCGCTGATGACCACCACCGAGGTGGAGAACTTCCCCGGCTTCCAGGACGGCATCATGGGCCCCGAGCTCATGGACAACATGCGGGGCCAGGCCGAGCGCTTCGGCGCCGAGCTCGTTCCGGACGACGTCGTGGCGGTCGACCTCACCGGTGAGACCAAGACAGTCACGGACACCGCGGGCACCGTACACCGCGCCAAGGCCGTCATCATCGCCACGGGCTCCCAGCACCGCAAGCTTGGTCTGCCCAACGAGGACGCGCTCTCCGGTCGCGGCGTCTCCTGGTGCGCGACCTGTGACGGCTTCTTCTTCAAGGACCAGGACATCGCCGTGATCGGCGGCGGCGACACCGCGATGGAGGAGGCCACCTTCCTCTCCCGGTTCGCCAGGTCCGTGACGGTCGTCCACCGCCGTGACACTCTGCGAGCCTCGAAGGCGATGCAGGAGCGCGCCTTCGCCGACTCGAAGATCAAGTTCGTCTGGGACAGCGAAGTCGCCGAGATCCAGGGCGACCAGAAGCTCTCCGGCCTGAAGCTGCGCAACGTGAAGACGGGGGAGCTCTCCGAACTGCCGGTGACGGGCCTGTTCATCGCGATCGGCCACGACCCGCGCACGGAGCTGTTCAAGAGCCAGCTCGACTTGGACGACGAGGGCTATCTCAAGGTCGACGCGCCCTCGACCCGGACGAAAATCCAGGGTGTCTTCGGCTGCGGTGACGTGGTGGACCACACCTACCGCCAGGCGATCACTGCGGCCGGCACCGGCTGCTCCGCCGCCCTCGACGCCGAGCGCTTCCTCGCCGCCCTCGCGGACGACGAACCCGCGGCCGAGCCCGAGAAGACCACCGTCTGACCCCCAACCACCTCACCGCACCAACCAGTTAAGGAGCCCGCAGTGGCCGGCACCCTGAAGCATGTGACCGACGACTCCTTCGAACAGGACGTCCTCAAGAGCGACAAGCCCGTCCTGGTGGACTTCTGGGCCGCCTGGTGCGGTCCGTGCCGTCAGATCGCGCCGTCGCTCGAGGCGATCGCCGCCGAGTACGGCGACAAGATCGAGGTCGTCAAGCTCAACATCGACGAGAACCCGGGTACGGCCGCCAAGTACGGCGTCATGTCCATCCCCACCCTGAACGTCTACCAGGGCGGCGAAGTAGCCAAGACCATCGTCGGTGCCAAGCCGAAGGCCGCGATCGTCCGGGACCTGGAAGACTTCATCACCGAGTAATCGGCTGCGGCGCTGCACGAACGCGGCGTTGTTTCACGTGAAACACGAATGGGCCAACCCGGAGGGGGTGGCCCATTCGCATGAGCGCTTACAGCGGCCGCAGAGCCGGCTCCTTCTGCACTGCCCCCAAGAGGCGGTCGAGCGCGAGCTCCACGTCTTCCTTCCAGGAGAGCGTCGTGCGCAGCTCCAGCCGCAGTCTCGGGTACGTCGGATGGGGCCGGACCGTCTTGAAGCCCACCGCAGTCAGATGGTCGGCGGGCAGGACACAGGCCGGTTCCTTCCACCGGGCGTCTCCGAAAGCCTCGATCGCCTTGAAGCCCCGCCGCAGCAGATCCTTGGCGACCGTCTGTACCATCACACGCCCGAGTCCCTGTCCCTGATAGCCCGGCATGATGAAGGCCGTCATCAACTGGACTGCGTCAGGGGAGACGGGGCTCGTGGGAAACGCCGTGGATCGCGGCACATACGCGGGCGGCGCGTAGAGCACGAAGCCCACCGGCACCTCGTCCACATAGACGACCCGGCCGCAGGATCCCCACTCCAGCAGGACTGCGGAGATCCACGCTTCCTTCTCGAGCTCGGGTGTGCCTGCCTTTACCGCGGCCTGACCGCTGACTGGGTCCAACTCCCAGAAGACGCACGTGCGGCAGCGCTTGGGAAGGTCCTGGAGGTTGTCCAGCGTGAGCGGTACGAGCCGACGCCCCATGAAGGCAGTTCCTCGCTTCCTTCGCCCGCGGCATCGCGAGCGGCTGTCAGAGCGCTCCTTTCCCTGAGCAGGCTGCCGACGAACCCGCCGACTGCGCCAAGCCCCAGGCCCGCGCTCACCAGTCCGGTGCGGTTCATCGCCCGCATGGCCCCCGCCTCCCCACAGAAGGTGCTGCCAGGTGGATGCGCCATACCCGATCGCATCGTATCCACGATGCGATTCCATCGATACCGCCAGAAAGCAAAGAGCGGGCCGTGTTCCGGTACACACCGGACACGGCCCACTCTGATGGTCAGCCGACAGGAATCGTGACCACCCCTGAGGCTCAGGCTTCAGACCCCTCGGAACCCTCGGGGTCATCGTCCAAGAGGCTCTTCTGGAGGACCGGTCCTTCACCCGGCGCCAGCTGGCCGAGGATTCGTTCCAGATCATCTATTGAGGCGAACTCAACGGTGATCTTTCCCTTCTTCTGGCCGAGATCGACCTTCACACGGGTCTCGAAGCGGTCCGAGAGGCGCGTGGCGAGGTCGGTCAGCGCCGGAGAGACCCGAGTGCCGGCCCGCGGCCCCTTGGAGCGCGGAGTGGACTTGGGGCGCGATCCCATAAGGGTGACGATTTCCTCGACCGCCCGCACCGAGAGTCCCTCGGCCACGATGCGGTGAGCCAGACGGTCCTGCTCCTCCGAGTCGTCGACAGAGAGCAGCGCCCGCGCATGGCCTGCGGAGAGCACTCCGGCGGCGACACGGCGCTGGACCGCGGGCGACAGCTTCAACAGACGCAGCGTGTTGGAGACCTGCGGACGCGACCGGCCGATCCTGTCTGCCAACTGGTCGTGGGTGCAGTTGAAGTCCTTCAGCAGCTGGTCGTAGGCAGCCGCCTCTTCCAGCGGGTTCAACTGAGCGCGGTGCAGGTTCTCCAAGAGGGCGTCCAGGAGAAGCTTCTCGTCCTCCGTGGCCCGCACAATCGCCGGGATGGCCTCGAGCCCTGCCTCACGGCAAGCCCGCCAGCGCCGCTCGCCCATGATCAGCTCATAGCGGCCTGGGCCCAACTGCCGTACGACGACGGGCTGGAGAAGCCCGACCTCCTTGATGGAGGTGACGAGTTCGGCGAGAGCGTCCTCGTCGAACACCTCGCGGGGCTGGCGTGGATTCGGCGAAATGGAGTCCAGGGGCAACTCGGCGAAGTGCGCCCCGACGGGAGCCGCCGGCGCTTCCGTGAAACCGTTCGCCGAAGGCTCCGCTGTTTCATGTGAAACATTGCCCGGCGGAAGCGTGGCGACCTTCGCCGCCGCCACCCCACGCTCCGCGGTCAGTACGGGCACTGCAGCCGACGAGGTCGATGCTCCGCCCGCCGCCGGAGGCGCCGTCTTCTCCCCTGCCGGGGCCGCCGGGATCAGTGCGCCGAGACCACGGCCCAACCCCCTCCGTCGCTCGCTCACTGGATCCCCTCCACCATGCTCTGATCGTTGTGTGCGCCCAAGTGGGCATGCTGCGCGTCATACGTCACGCCGACGCCGCGCAACGCGATTTCCCGTGCCGCCTCAAGATAGGAGAGGGCACCGCTCGACCCCGGGTCGTAGGTCAGCACTGTCTGCCCGTAGCTCGGCGCCTCGGAGATGCGGACCGAGCGCGGAATGCTCGTCCGCAGCACCTCGTCACCGAAGTGGCTGCGCACCTCGTCCGCAACCTGGGACGCCAGTCGTGTTCGGCCGTCGTACATGGTGAGCAAGATCGTCGAGACATGCAGCGCGGGGTTGAGATGCCCTCGCACCAAGTCGACGTTCCGCAGCAGCTGGCCCAGGCCCTCCAGCGCGTAGTACTCGCACTGAATCGGGATCAGGACCTCTGCACCGGCGACCAGTGCGTTGACCGTCAGCAGGCCCAGCGACGGCGGGCAGTCGATGAGGATGTAGTCCAACGGCTGCTCGTACGCCTGGATCGCTCGTTGTAGTCGGCTCTCCCGTGCCACCAGAGAGACCAGCTCGATCTCCGCACCGGCGAGATCGATCGTGGCAGGTGCACAGAAGAGACCCTCGACATCTGGGACCGGCTGGACGACCTCGGAGAGCGGCTTACTCTCGACCAATACGTCGTAGACGGACGGGACTTCGGCGTGATGGTCGATGCCCAGCGCAGTGGACGCGTTGCCCTGAGGGTCGAGGTCAATCACCAGGACCCGCCCGCCGTGCAGGGCAAGCGAAGCGGCAAGGTTGACCGTCGTCGTGGTCTTGCCCACCCCGCCCTTCTGATTGGCGACCACCATCACACGGGTCTGCTCAGGCCGTGGCAGGCCCTCGCCGGCGCGGCCTAGAGCCTCCACCGCCAGTTGGGCAGCACGACCGATGGGAGTGTCGTCCATCGGGGGCGGTGTTTCACGTGAAACATCGTCCCCCATCGACTCGGTACGGGGACCGGGGACCGGATCGGTCATCGGTCCCGCGATGTTGGCGTCGGACCGCAAGGATTCACTCTCCTCGACTTCAGGCTCGCAATGAACAGAGCCTCCCATGCCTTCGGGGTCGTGAACCAGCGAGGCCCGTTCTTCTGTGGAGAAATCCACCTCTGTGGACAACTCCGTACCCTCTCCGAGGGAGGCGTTGTTGCCCGGAGATGGTTTTCCCCTGAGGGATCCGAGGGGGTTGCGGTCGCGGGGTTCGGCCGCAGCGCGGCCGCGACTGATGATGCCATGCAGAAGTGAGCGACGTTTCACGTGAAACACGATGCACAGGGCCCACGACGGCGCCTGCGCGACACTCCGACATGCATAGTCTTGGCAGCTTGTGTGGAGTACGTCTCGTCGTCAGGACGGATCAGCGACGACGACGTGCACGCCCGATCCGTGCAGCCTTGGCACGCTTGGCCGCGAAGCGCACACCCCCTGGGCTCTCCCCGACCTCGACCCGCACCACGGTAGCGAGCGGACTCACCACTCCCTCACCGACATGGAGCACGGAGGTCTCCACGGCACCCAGCTTGCTCAGTGCGGCCCCGGCGCCCTTGACCTCTTCCTCCGCGGTGTCGCCCTTGAGCAGAAGCATCTCTCCGTACGGACGCAGCAGCGGCACTCCCCATGCTGCGAGGCGATCCAAGGGCGCCACGGCCCGTGCTGTCACGACATGGACCGGAGGTAGCTTGCCCAGGACCTCCTCGGCGCGGCCGCGAACCACGGTGACATGGTCGAGTCCGAGCAGCTCGACGACCTCGGTGAGGAAGTTCGTACGCCGCAGCAGCGGTTCGAGCAGCGTGATCTTCAGGTCGGGGCGGACGAGGGCCAGCGGGATGCCGGGCAGCCCGGCGCCGGAGCCAACGTCGCACACGGTCACCCCCTCCGGCACGACTTCCGAGAGCACCGCGCAATTCAGCAGGTGCCGCTCCCACAGGCGAGGCACTTCGCGAGGACCGATCAGACCGCGCTGCACTCCTGCGTCCGCCAGCAGTTCCGCGTACCGGACCGCGTCTGCGAAGCGATCGCCGAATACCGCCCGGGCCTGCTCAGGCGCAGGGGGGAGCTCCGCTGCCTCCGTCACGGGGAACCGTCCTTCCGTACCGCACAAGCGCACTGGGCGCTGATCACCAGGGCCACAAGGAACCAACAGGCACTATCAGGCTGACAAAGTTCGGCCCCGCCTGCGCAACAGACGGGGCCGGAGGAACGTACGTACCGATTCAAGCGGGAAGCACGACGACGAAGCGCTGCGGCTCCTCGCCCTCGGACTCGCTGCGCAGGCCCGCGGCCTTAACCGCGTCGTGCACTACTTTGCGCTCGAAGGGCGTCATCGGCTTCAGCTTCACTGCCTCGCCGGAGCTCTTGACCTCGGCGGCGGCCTTGGCGCCCAGCTCGGACAGCTCCTCGCGCTTCCTGGCGCGGTAGCCCGCGATGTCCAGCATCAGCCGGCTACGGTCTCCGGTCTCCCGGTGAACAGCCAGCCGCGTGAGCTCCTGGAGAGCCTCGAGTACCTCGCCGTCACGGCCGACCAGCTTCTGCAGGTCGCGGCTGGCCGTGTCACTGATGATCGATACAGCGGCGCGGTCGGCCTCGACGTCCATGTCGATGTCGCCGTCGAGGTCCGCGATGTCCAGCAGACCCTCGAGGTAGTCCGCCGCGATTTCACCCTCCTGCTCAAGGCGGTTCAGGGTGTCGCCACCCTCGGTGGCGGCGGAGGTGGTGCCTTCCGTCACGGGATGGACTCCTTCTTACTTCTTGGAGGGGGACTTGGGCCGCTGCGGGCCCTTTCGTCCGGACTGGGCCTTACTGCGTGTGCTACCCGAGGCGGACTTGCCACCCGAGGCGGACTTGCCACCGGAGGCAGGCTTGTCTCCAGTCGGCTTGGCGTCCTGTGGCCCGTCGGACTTGGTCAGGGAGGTCTTTGTCTCCGAGTCACCCGTCGTCTTGGCGCCACTGGCGCCGCCATGGCTGCCGCCCGACTGACGCCGGGACTTGCTCTGCCGCTTGGGCTGCTGGCGCTTGGGAGTGCTGGTCGCCGGGGCACCGTCCTCGGTCTCGTCGACGGTCGTGACCTCGCTCTTCACCACCGTGCCGTCGGCCTGGGCCGCGAAGCTCGCCTTGCTCAGACCGTTGATGAACTTGCGCTCGTACTCGTTGCGGTCACGGCCCTTGGCGACGATGGCCTTGACGATGGCGCGCTCACCGCGGCCGCGGGTCCCGCCGTGGTGTGTGACGCGCTTGTACAGACGGTCCAGGTAGGAGGCCTGGGCCTTGCTGCCCGGCGTCGGGTTGTTGTGGATGACGTACATCTGCTGGCCCATGGTCCACACGTTGGTGGTCAGCCAGTAGACGAGGACACCGACGGGGAAGTTGATGCCGAAGACGGCGAACATGACGGGGAAGACGTACATCAGCATCTTCTGCTGCTGCATGAACGGCGTCTTCACCGTGGTGTCGACGTTCTTCGTCATCAGCTGGCGCTGCGTGTAGAACTGCGACGCCGACATCAAGATGATCATGACCGCTGTGACGATGCGGACGGTGGTCAGCGAGGCGTCGAGCGCTGCGACGTCCGACGAGCTGTCGGTGAACTTCGCGGCCAGCGGAGCGCCGAAGATGTGCGCCTGCTGGGCGCTCTCCAGCAGACGCGTGTTGATCACACCGACGGTGTCGTTGTTCGCGATGCTGTTGAGCACGTGATACAGGGCGAAGAAGAACGGGGACTGCGCCAGGATGGGAAGGCACGAGGAGAGCGGGTTAGTACCCGTCTCCTTGTACAGCTTCATCATCTCTTCGGACTGACGCTGCTTGTCGTTCTTGTAGCGCTCCTGGATCTTCTTCATCTCGGGCTGGAGCGTCTGCATGGCCCGGGTCGCCTTGATCTGCTTCACGAAGAGCGGGATCAGGCAGATTCGGATCAGGATCACCAGGGACACGATGGAAAGGCCCCAGGCCCAACCGGTGTCGTCGCCGAAGAGAGCGCCGTACACCGAGTGGAACTGGACGATGACCCAGGAAACGGGCGTCGTGATGAAACTGAAAATACTGGCAATCGTGTCCACTAATCAGGCTCCTTGAGCATGCGACGGGGTCTCGGCGGCCGGGCTCGAGGGCTGGTCGGACATACCGTGCCCTCCAATGGCCGGTTCGGCGGCGGAGTTCCCGCCATTGCGTGCGCTCCAGGTGTTACGAAGCATTTGGTGCCACCGCGGACGCTTGCGCGGCGGTACATGATCCACGCCGCCCAGCGACCACGGATTGCACCGCAGGATGCGCCAGGCAGTGAGCGCCGTTCCCTTGATCGCGCCATGACGGTCGATGGCCTGGTACCCGTAGTGGGAGCACGACGGGTAGTACTTGCACACCGGCCCGAGCAGCGGGCTGATGGTCCACTGGTACAGCTTGATGAGAGCCAGCAGCGGGTACTTCATCGCGCGCCCCCTCCCAGTAGCCGCCGCAGAGCGGCATCCAGGTCTTGGGCCAGCTGTGCATGGTCGGCGTCACCCGCTCCGGGCAGCGCTCGTACGACTACCAGGCTACCGGGGGGCAGCAGGGCCACTCGATCGCGCATCAGATGACGAAGTCTGCGCTTCACCTTGTTGCGAACGACCGCGCCTCCCACCGCCTTGCTGACAACGAAACCCGCACGCGACGGGGGAGCGCTCTCCCCAGGCGCGTGCGGGTCCATTGCACCACTACGCAGGTGGACGACGAGAAGCGGGCGTCCGGCCCGGCGTCCCCGGCGTACCGCGGTCGCGAAGTCCTCGCGCCGCCTCAGCCGATTCTCGGTAGGCAGCACGTCATGACCTGTACTGCGATCAGGCGGACAGGCGGGCGCGACCCTTGCCACGGCGGGACGCGAGAATCGCGCGGCCGGCACGGGTGCGCATGCGCAGCCGGAAGCCGTGGGTCTTCGCGCGACGACGGTTGTTCGGCTGGAAGGTGCGCTTGCTCACTCGGGGGCTCCAGAAAGAATCGGTAGATGGCGGGGTGCCGTCATGGCTGTCACCGTGCGCCCACGAGTAGCTCGCATTACGCCCGAGTGCACCGCTTCCCGATCACTCGTACGTGATCTATGCCCATCGGAGGCAGGCGGCAGCAGCCATCGACAACTCGACCTGGCAACGGTACGCGCGGCTACGCCATCCGGTCAAACCAGCGGCGACCGGGAGACACTATCCACAGGCTGGGGACAACAACTTGAACCGCAGCGGTCGCCCTGACTACCGTGGCTGGACTTCGATTCGTTCCCTTCACCCTGACCCATCTGATTCGTTCGTCCCGCCCACCTGAGTGACAACCCGACCCGTCCCTCGAACCACACGTTCGAGGGACCCGTGAGAGAGCGTGCCCTGTGGCTGACGTACCTGCCGATCTTGCCGCAGTGTGGCCACGCGTACTGGAGGAACTCCTCGGTGAAGGGCGAGGGCAGGGCGTCGAGGCGAAGGACGAGCACTGGATCAAGCGCTGCCAGCCGCTGGCACTGGTCGCGGACACCGCGCTGCTCGCGGTCCCGAACGAATTCGCGAAGGGTGTGCTCGAGGGCCGCCTGGCGCCGATCGTCAGTGACACGCTGAGCCGCGAGTGCGGCCGCCCGATCCGTATCGCGATCACCGTCGACGACTCCGCCGGCGAACCCCCGCCGACGCCCCCCGCCCAGCGCCGGCCGCGCTACGAAGAGACCGAACTCCCGTCCGCGCAGGGCGGCAGGGACGGATACGACGGACGAGACGGACGAGACGCATACGAGGGGCGCGACGGATACGACGGGTACGGCCGCCACCGCGACGAGGACCGACCGCACGACCGCAACCACGACCACCCCCAGGGCCGTCCCGACCAGCTTCCCGCCCCACGCGCAGACCAACTGCCCCCCGCCCGCGCGGATCAGCTTCCCACCGCCCGCCCTGCGTATCCGGACTACCGGCCGCGCCCCGAGCAGGGCAGCTGGCCTCGGTCTTCGCAGGGCGACGACTACGGCTGGCAGCAGCAGCGCCTCGGCTTCCCGGAACGGGACCCCTATGCCACGCCTCAGCAGGACTACCGGTCACAGTCCCTGGAGCGCCCCCACTACGAGCAGCAGCGGCCCGACTACGACCAGCCCCGCTCCGACTACGACCAGCGGCCGGACCGCCGCCAGCTGCCCGAGCAGCCGTCGCCGTCCGGCAGCGGCCACGTCCACCGCGGCGGCCCCGTCGGCTCGACCCTGCCCGCCCCCAGCGGCGCACCTGGCCCGCTGGCCGCGCAGCCGGCCCCCGCGACAGGTCCGGGCGAGCCCACCGCACGCCTGAATCCGAAGTACCTCTTCGACACATTCGTCATCGGAGCCTCGAACCGTTTCGCGCACGCCGCCGCGGTCGCCGTCGCCGAGGCACCCGCCAAGGCGTACAACCCCCTCTTCATTTATGGGGAGTCGGGACTCGGCAAGACGCACCTGCTGCACGCGATCGGCCACTACGCCCGCAGCCTCTATCCGGGCACGCGCGTGCGGTACGTGAGTTCCGAGGAGTTCACCAACGAGTTCATCAACTCCATCCGCGACGGCAAGGGCGACAGCTTCCGCAAGCGCTACCGCGAGATGGACATCCTTCTTGTCGACGACATCCAGTTCCTCGCGGACAAGGAGTCGACGCAGGAGGAGTTCTTCCACACCTTCAATACGCTCCACAACGCGAACAAGCAGATCGTGCTGTCTTCGGACCGGCCGCCCAAGCAGTTGGTGACCCTGGAGGACCGGCTGCGGAACCGTTTCGAGTGGGGGCTGATCACAGATGTCCAGCCGCCCGAGCTGGAGACGCGTATTGCCATCCTTCGTAAGAAGGCCGTGCAGGAGCAGCTCAACGCCCCTCCGGAGGTGCTGGAGTTCATCGCCTCGCGGATCTCACGGAACATCCGCGAGCTGGAGGGCGCGCTGATCCGCGTCACGGCGTTCGCCTCGCTCAACCGGCAGCCGGTGGACCTCGGTCTCACCGAGATCGTCCTCAAGGACCTGATCCCGGGCGGCGAGAACGCGGCCCCGGAGATCACGGCGACCGCCATCATGGCCGCGACCGCCGACTACTTCGGCCATACCGTGGAGGACCTGTGCGGAGCCTCCCGCAGCCGGATTCTGGTGACGGCCCGGCAGATCGCCATGTACCTGTGCCGGGAACTCACCGACCTGTCGCTCCCGAAGATCGGCGCGCAGTTCGGCAACCGTGACCACACGACCGTCATGCACGCCGACCGCAAGATCCGCGCCCTGATGGCCGAGCGGCGCTCCATCTACAACCAGGTCACCGAGCTCACGAACCGCATCAAGAACAGCTGACGGCTCTTTCCATACGTCGCTGAGGGCGCCCCGGGGCACTTCCCCGAGGGCGCCTTTCGCTGATCTCGTACGGCTCCTGGCGGGTTCTCGTACGCCTTCTGCGGTCGTCCTCCGCCGCTCCGGACCGTGCTCCGCATCGAAAGGCGGTCGCCCGAGGAGCACCCGCTGTTCGAATACGCGCCGCGTTACGGCCACCCTCCACAGATTCCGGTACTTTCTCGCGTCCACACCCTGGGGACCGGGAAGTTGTCCAGAACGTGTCCACAGGGTGTGCTGCCGAAAGAGGATCAAGCCAGGTCAGCTGACTGTGGATTCGTGGACAGACGATCTCCACAGTCTGTGGACGACGAGAAGATCCACAGGCTGTGGGGAAGGTTCTCCACCGGTGGCCCACAGGCTGAGGCCGGTTGTCCCCAGCGATCTCCGGTTTCTCCACATCACTGTCCACTGTTCGGCAACGTGACGTGCCCTTTCACCGCCCTGAGTGAACCGCGTCACACCAAGGTGTCCGGTTGGGCTGTGGGGAACCTGGGTAAAGCTGGGGACGCCGCTGGGGAGAACTGCCCCGATCCTGTGCATCGGGTGTGCAGAACTTTTCCCCGTCCACAGCGCACCCCAGTTGTCCACCGCCTCCGCCCACAGGGCCAGTGGACAAAAAACCGGCGCTGACCTGCGCATACGGGGTTATCCACGGTATCCACAGCCCCTACTACTACTTCCAACTAGAGAGAGCTGAGAATTCGTTTCGAAGACGGGGCTGTGCACAACTCGCGCTCGGCGCCTCAGGTGCCGCTCGGAACGACTTGACCCCGAGGGGCACCGACTGTCAGTGCTGTGCGTCAGACTGGTCCCCGGTGTCCTTCCCCTGAGTGGACCGAGCGACACCGAGTCAGACGACGAACGCGAAGCAGGGCGAGAGCGCCGGCAACAGACGGAGGCGGCAACGGTGAAGATCCGGGTGGAACGCGACGTACTCGCGGAGGCAGTGGCCTGGGCGGCACGCAGCCTCCCGGCACGACCGCCGGCGCCTGTGCTCGCCGGCCTTCTGCTGAAGGCCGAGGAGGGCGCGCTGAGCCTGTCCAGCTTCGACTACGAGGTCTCGGCACGCGTCTCCGTGGACGCCGAGGTCGACGAGGAAGGCACGGTGCTCGTCTCCGGCCGCCTGCTCGCCGACATCTGCCGCGCCCTCCCCAACCGGCCGGTGGAGATTTCCACAGACGGTGTACGGGCGACGGTGGTCTGCGGCTCCTCGCGCTTCACACTCCACACCCTGCCTGTGGAGGAGTACCCCGCGCTGCCACAGATGCCGTCGGCCACGGGCACCGTCCCCGGTGAGGTCTTCGCCTCCGCGGCCGCCCAGGTGGCCATCGCCGCCGGCCGCGACGACACACTGCCCGTCCTCACCGGCGTGCGTATCGAGATCGAGGGCGACACGGTCACGCTGGCGTCCACCGACCGCTACCGCTTCGCGGTCCGTGAGTTCCTGTGGAAGCCGGAGAACCCGGAGGCGTCCGCGGTCGCCCTGGTGCCCGCCAAGACGCTCCTGGACACCGCCAAGGCGCTCACGAGCGGTGACAGCGTGATCCTGGCGCTGTCCGGGTCGGGCGCGGGCGAGGGGCTGATCGGCTTCGAGGGCGCGGGACGGCGTACGACCACGCGCCTGCTGGAGGGCGACCTTCCGAAGTACCGCTCGCTGTTCCCGACAGAGTTCAACTCGATCGCCGTCATCGAGACCGCCCCCTTTGTGGAGGCCGTCAAGCGCGTGGCCTTGGTCGCCGAGCGGAACACCCCGGTGCGGCTCAGCTTCGAGCAGGGTGTGCTGATCCTGGAGGCCGGCTCCAGCGACGACGCACAGGCTGTGGAAAGGGTTGACGCCCAGCTGGAGGGCGACGACGTCTCGATCGCCTTCAACCCGACGTTTCTGCTCGACGGCCTGAGCGCCATCGACTCCCCGGTGGCCCAGCTCTCCTTCACGACGTCCACCAAGCCGGCGCTCCTCAGCGGCAAGCCCGCCGTGGACGCCGAGGCGGACGAGGCGTACAAGTACCTGATCATGCCGGTGCGGCTGAGCGGCTGAGCGGCTGACGAGAGTCCGCAGGTGAGGGCGTACGTCTGAGCGGCTATGCCCACAGATGTGCGGGAGCGTCCGGGTTTAGGCTCGGACGCAGGTACGAAAGTGCCCTCACGCCACGTCGTCAGTGAAGGAACACCCTGATGGAGCTCGGTCTCGTCGGTCTCGGCAAGATGGGCGGCAACATGCGCGAGCGCATACGCCGCGCAGGCCACACCGTCTTCGGATACGACCGCAATCCGGACCTCGCCGATGTCCACAGCCTCGAGGAGCTTGTGGGCAAGCTCGGCGCTCCGCGCGTGGTGTGGGTGATGGTCCCGGCCGGGGCGGCGACGCAGTCCACCATCGACGAGCTCGCCGATCTCCTGGAGCCCGGCGACGTCGTCGTGGACGGCGGCAATTCGCGCTGGACCGACGACGAGAGGCACGCCGAGGAGCTGGCCGCCAAGGGTATCGGCTTCGTCGACTGCGGCGTCTCGGGCGGAGTCTGGGGCCTGGAGAACGGCTATGCGCTGATGTACGGCGGCGACGCCGAGAACATAGCCAAGGTGCGGCCGGTCCTCGACGCGCTCAAGCCGGAGGGCGACGCGGGCGCCGTGCACGCGGGCAAGGTCGGCGCCGGGCACTTCGCGAAGATGGTCCACAACGGCATCGAGTACGCGATGATGCAGGCTTATGCCGAGGGCTGGGAGCTGCTGCAGGCGGCCGACTCCGTCACGGACGTACGTGAGGTGTTCCGCTCCTGGCAGGAGGGCACGGTCATCCGTTCCTGGCTGCTCGACCTGGCGGTCAACGCCCTCGACGAGGACGAGCACCTGGAGCAGCTCAAGGGTTATGCACAGGATTCCGGAGAGGGCCGCTGGACTGTGGAGGCCGCCATCGACAACGCGGTTCCGCTGCCGGCGATCACCGCGTCGCTCTTCGCGCGCTTTGCCTCCCGCCAGGACGATTCGCCGCAGATGAAGATGATCGCGGCGCTGCGGAACCAGTTTGGCGGCCACGCGGTCGAGAAGAAGTAGTCCACATCCCGGGTTCTCCACACCTGGGGTGACCTGGTTGTCCACAAGCAGGGGACAGGCCGGGGACAACCGGAAGCATCACGTTGGGGGAGGTCGGCGAACGACCATGCACGTCACGCATCTGTCGCTGGCCGACTTCCGCTCGTACGCCCGGGTCGAGGTCGCGCTCGATCCGGGCGTCACGGCCTTCGTGGGCCCCAACGGGCAAGGCAAGACCAACCTCGTCGAGGCGGTCGGCTACCTGGCGACTCTCGGAAGCCATCGCGTCTCCTCCGATGCGCCACTTGTACGGGTAGGTGCGGACCGCGCGATCATCAGGGCGCAGGTACGGCAGGGCGAGCGTCAGCAGCTCGTCGAGCTGGAGCTGAACCCCGGGAAGGCGAACCGCGCCCGTATTAACAGGTCGTCGCAGGTCAGACCCCGTGACGTACTCGGCATCGTCCGGACCGTGCTGTTCGCTCCAGAGGATCTCGCACTCGTCAAGGGCGACCCGGGCGAGCGCCGGCGCTTCCTGGACGAGCTGATCACCGCGCGCGCCCCGCGCATGGCGGGCGTGCGCTCCGATTACGAGCGCGTGCTCAAGCAGCGCAACACCCTTCTCAAGTCGGCCGCGCTGGCCCGTCGCCACGGCGGCCGCTCCTTGGACCTGTCCACGCTCGACGTGTGGGACCAGCACCTCGCGCGCGTGGGCGCCGAGTTGCTCGCGCAGCGGCTCGATCTGATCGCCGCGCTCCAGCCGCTGGCCGACAAGGCGTACGAGCAGCTGGCGCCCGGCGGCGGCCCTGTAACCCTGGAGTACAAGCCCTCCTCGCCCGAAATCGTCGGCCACGCGCGCGAGGAGCTGTACGAGCAGCTGATGGCGGCCCTTGTGGAGGCCCGTAAGCAGGAGATCGAGCGGGGCGTCACGCTGGTCGGTCCGCACAGGGACGAGCTGCTGCTCAAACTTGGCCAGATGCCCGCGAAGGGATATGCGTCACACGGCGAGTCCTGGTCGTACGCGCTGGCGCTGCGCCTGGCCTCGTACGACCTGCTGCGGGCCGAGGGCAATGAGCCGGTGCTGGTCCTCGACGACGTGTTCGCCGAGCTCGACACCCGGCGCCGTGAACGTCTCGCCGAGCTGGTCGCGCCGGGTGAGCAGGTCCTGGTGACGGCGGCGGTCGACGACGATGTACCGACCGTACTGGCGGGGTCGCGGTATGTAGTGGCGGAGGGTGCGGTGGAGCGCGTATGAGCAAAAACACACCGGAACCGGAGAAGGCCCCCCAGGTTCCTGAGCCGTCCGGCGTCGACCTCGCGCGCGTGGCTCTGCGCGCGGCGAGGGAACAGGCACGCGCGCGTGGGGATGCTGCGCAGCAGAAGAAGCAGGCGCGGCGCGGGGGCCTGCGCTCCGGTGCGCGCGCGGACGGTCGCGACCCGATGGCGCTCGGAGCCGCCGTCAACCGGCTGATCACCGAGCGCGGCTGGGAGACTCCGGCCGCTGTGGGCGGGGTCATGGGCCGCTGGCCTCAGATCGTCGGGGACGACCTGGCCAAGCACTGCGTACCGGAGAAGTACGACGAGGACGAGCGGACCCTGGTCGTGCGGTGCGATTCCACGGCGTGGGCGACGAATCTGCGCCTGCTGGCCCCGCAGCTGGTGGCCCGGCTGAACGAGGACCTCGGTCATGGCACGGTGCGGCTGCTCAAGGTGCACGGTCCCGGGGGTCCCGTCCGCCGCTTCGGCCCCCTGCGCGCGCCCGGCAGCAAGGGTCCCGGCGACACCTACGAGTGAGACAGACCGGGCGGTATGCCGTTGGTTGCGCGGGGTTGGCATCCCGAAGCGCTGAGTGCCGCTGTGAGCCTCTTGGACTCCCAGTCGACGTATGGGGAGTCGTCCGAGTCCGGTTCAGGGCGGCACATGCGGACTCAGGTACCGGCAAACGCCCATCACTGTCGGCGCTACCGGTAGACTGGAGGCTAATCCCGCCCCACTTGTGGGACACACCGAGCAACGCTGACTAAGGCTTACCAACGCAACACGCCGCAGCCGCTCCGGCCATCCGCTGAGAGCTTGGTCTGTGCTGTGCCAGAAAGGGCGCTTCGTGGCCGATTCCGGCAACCCCAACGAGAACATCCCGTCCACCGACGCCGGCGCGAACGGCGAGGTCACAGCCTCGTTGTACGACGCCAGTGCCATCACCGTCCTCGAGGGTCTGGACGCGGTCCGCAAGCGACCCGGCATGTACATCGGCTCGACCGGTGAGCGCGGACTGCACCACCTGGTGCAAGAGGTCGTCGACAACTCAGTCGACGAGGCGCTGGCCGGCCACGCGGACACCATCGACGTCACGATCCTCGCCGACGGCGGCGTGCGGGTTGTCGACAACGGTCGTGGCATCCCGGTCGGCATCGTCCCCTCCGAGGGCAAGCCGGCCGTCGAGGTCGTGCTGACGGTCCTGCACGCGGGCGGGAAGTTCGGCGGCGGCGGCTACGCGGTCTCCGGCGGTCTGCACGGCGTGGGTGTCTCCGTCGTGAACGCCCTGTCGAGCAAGGTCTCCGTCGAGATCAAGACCGACGGTTATCGCTGGACGCAGGACTACAAGTTGGGGGTCCCGACGGCCCCGCTTGCCAAGCACGAGGCCACGGACGAGCACGGCACCACGGTCACCTTCTGGGCCGACCCGGACATCTTCGAGACCACCGAGTACTCCTTCGAGACGCTCTCGCGGCGTTTCCAGGAGATGGCGTTCCTCAACAAGGGGCTGAGGATCAACCTCACCGACGAGCGCGAGTCGGCGAAGGCCACAGCCGGGGCGGACGAGGCGGGCGAGGACGAGAAGCACGAGGTCAAAAGCGTCTCGTACCACTACGAGGGCGGCATCGTCGATTTCGTGAAGTACCTCAACTCCCGCAAGGGAGACGTGGTGCATCCCACCGTGATCGACCTCGAGGCGGAAGACAAGGACAAGAGCCTTTCCCTCGAACTCGCCATGCAGTGGAACAGCGGTTACAGCGAGGGCGTGTACTCCTTCGCCAACATCATCCACACACATGAAGGCGGTACGCACGAAGAGGGCTTCCGCGCCGCGCTGACGAACCTGATCAACAAGTACGCGCGCGACAAGAAGCTGCTGCGTGAGAAGGACGACAACCTCACGGGCGACGACATCCGCGAGGGTCTGACCGCGATCATCTCGGTCAAGCTGAGCGAGCCCCAGTTCGAGGGCCAGACCAAGACCAAGCTGGGCAACACCGAGGTGAAGACCTTCGTCCAGAAGGTCGTCTACGAGCACCTCAACGACTGGCTGGACCGCAACCCGACCGAGGCGGCGGACATCATCCGCAAGGGCATCCAGGCGGCCACCGCGCGCGTGGCGGCCCGCAAGGCGCGCGACCTGACGCGCCGCAAGGGCCTGCTGGAGTCGGCGTCCCTGCCGGGCAAGCTCTCCGACTGCCAGTCGAACGACCCCACCAAGTGCGAGATCTTCATCGTCGAGGGTGACTCCGCCGGCGGCTCCGCCAAGTCCGGCCGCAACCCCGAGTACCAGGCGATCCTCCCGATCCGAGGCAAGATCCTCAACGTCGAGAAGGCGCGGATCGACAAGATCCTGCAGAACCAGGAGATCCAGGCGCTGATCTCGGCCTTCGGTACCGGAGTCCACGAGGACTTCGACATCGCAAGGCTCCGCTATCACAAGATCATCCTGATGGCGGACGCCGATGTCGACGGTCAGCACATCAACACCCTGCTGCTGACGTTCCTGTTCCGCTTCATGCGGCCGCTCGTCGAGGCGGGCCACGTCTTCCTGTCGCGCCCTCCGCTCTACAAGATCAAGTGGGGCCGGGACGACTTCGAGTACGCGTACTCGGACCGCGAGCGCGACGCGCTGATCGAGCTCGGCCGCCAGAACGGCAAGCGCATCCGCGACGACTCGGTCCAGCGCTTCAAGGGTCTCGGTGAGATGAACGCCGAGGAGCTGCGCATCACGACCATGGACCAGGAGCACCGCGTTCTCGGCCAGGTCACGCTCGACGACGCCGCCCAGGCCGACGACCTGTTCTCGGTCCTGATGGGCGAGGACGTCGAGGCGCGCCGCCAGTTCATCCAGCGCAACGCCAAGGACGTCCGCTTCCTCGACATCTGAGTCGGTCTCAGCTGACCGCACCAGAAAGGATCTTCACCAGCAATGACCGACGAGAACATTCCAGTCACGCCTGTGGACGAGGGCCTGGCCCTGCGGGTCGAGCCCGTCGGGCTCGAGACGGAGATGCAGCGCTCGTACCTCGACTACGCGATGTCCGTCATCGTGTCGCGCGCCCTGCCGGACGTACGGGACGGTCTCAAGCCCGTCCACCGCCGGGTGCTGTACGCCATGTACGACGGCGGCTACCGGCCCGAGAAGGGCTTCTACAAGTGCGCCCGCGTCGTCGGCGACGTCATGGGCAACTACCACCCGCACGGCGACTCCTCGATCTACGACGCGCTGGTCCGCCTCGCGCAGCCGTGGTCGATGCGGATGCCGCTGGTGGACTCCAACGGCAACTTCGGCTCTCCGGGCAACGACCCGGCCGCGGCCATGCGGTACACCGAGTGCAAGTTGATGCCGCAGTCCATGGAGATGGTCCGCGACATCGACGAGGAGACCGTCGACTTCACGGACAACTACGACGGCCGCTCCCAGGAGCCGACGGTCCTGCCGGCCCGCTTCCCGAACCTGCTGATCAACGGCTCGGCGGGCATCGCGGTCGGCATGGCCACCAACATCCCGCCGCACAACCTCCGCGAGGTCGCGGCCGGCGCCCAGTGGTACCTGGAGAATCCCGAGGCCTCCCACGAAGAGCTGCTCGACGCCCTGATCGAGCGCATCAAGGGCCCCGATTTCCCGAGCGGTGCCCTAGTAGTGGGCCGAAAAGGCATCGAGGAGGCCTACCGCACGGGCCGCGGCTCCATCACGATGCGCGCGGTCGTCGAGGTCGAGGAGATCCAGAACCGCCAGTGCCTGGTGGTCACGGAGCTGCCGTACCAGGTCAACCCGGACAACCTCGCGCAGAAGATCGCCGACCTCGTGAAGGACGGCAAGATCGGCGGCATCGCGGACGTACGCGACGAGACCTCGTCCCGTACCGGCCAGCGGCTGGTCATCGTCCTGAAGCGCGACGCGGTCGCCAAGGTCGTACTGAACAACCTCTACAAGCACACCGATCTGCAGACGAACTTCGGCGCCAACATGCTGGCGCTGGTGGACGGCGTGCCGCGCACGCTGTCGCTCGACGCGTTCATCCGCCACTGGGTGAGCCACCAGATCGAGGTCATCGTCCGTCGTACGCGCTTCAGGCTGCGCAAGGCCGAGGAGCGCGCGCACATCCTGCGCGGCCTTCTGAAGGCCCTGGACGCCATCGACGAGGTCATCGCACTGATCCGGCGCAGTGACACCGTCGAGATCGCGCGAGATGGCCTGAGGGGCCTCCTGGAGATCGACGAGATCCAGGCCAACGCCATCCTCGAGATGCAGTTGCGGCGCCTCGCCGCCCTGGAACGCCAGAAGATCGTCCAGGAGCACGACGAACTCCAGGCGAAGATCACCGAATACAACGAGATCCTCGCCTCGCCGGTCCGCCAGCGCGGCATCATCAGCGAGGAACTCGCCGCGATCGTCGAGAAGTTCGCCGACGACCGCCGCTCCAAGCTGGTGCCCTTCGACGGCGACATGTCCATCGAGGACCTGATCGCAGAAGAGGACATCGTCGTCACCATCACGCGCGGTGGCTACGTCAAGCGCACAAAAACCGACGACTACCGCTCCCAGAAGCGCGGCGGCAAGGGCGTACGCGGCACGAAGCTCAAGGAAGACGACATCGTCGACCACTTCTTCGTGTCGACGACGCACCACTGGCTGCTGTTCTTCACCAACAAGGGCCGCGTCTACCGGGCGAAGGCGTACGAACTGCCGGACGCCGGCAGGGAGGCGCGTGGCCAGCACGTCGCGAACCTGCTGGCCTTCCAGCCGGACGAAGCGATCGCCGAGATCCTCGCGATCCGTGACTACGAAGCGGCGCCTTATCTCGTACTGGCCACCAAGGGCGGTCTGGTAAAGAAGACGCCTCTCAAGGATTACGATTCCCCGCGTTCCGGCGGCGTCATCGCGATCAACCTCCGTGAGACGGAGGCCGGTTCCGACGATGAACTGATCGGTGCCGAGCTGGTTTCAGCAGAGGACGATCTGCTTCTGATCAGCAAGAAGGCGCAATCGATCAGGTTCACGGCGACGGATGACGCGCTACGCCCCATGGGCCGCGCCACCTCGGGTGTCAAGGGCATGAGCTTCCGTCAGGGAGACGAGCTGCTCTCGATGAATGTTGTTCGAACCGGTACGTTCGTGTTCACTGCCACCGACGGTGGGTACGCGAAGCGGACGCCCGTCGACGAGTACCGCGTCCAGGGTCGCGGCGGCCTCGGCATCAAGGCCGCCAAGATCGTGGAGGACCGCGGATCACTCGTCGGCGCGCTGGTGGTCGAGGAGACGGACGAGATCCTCGCCATCACGCTGTCGGGCGGTGTGATTCGTACACGGGTCAACGAGATCAGGGAGACGGGCCGTGACACCATGGGCGTCCAACTGATCAACCTGGGCAAGCGCGATGCCGTCGTCGGTATCGCTCGGAACGCCGAGGCCGGTCGCGAGGCCGAGGAGGTCGACGCTGTGGACGTCGACGAATCGGACGAGGCCGACACGGTCGTCGGCACGACGGACGAGGGCGACGAGTCCACGGCCGAGTAGCGCGAGGAGTGAGTCATCGTGAGCGGAGCCACGGGCGCCGGACCGACCGGTACGGAGAGGGACGGCGGCCGTGGCCCCGCCACGGACGCGAAGGGCTCCCATGCGCCCAATGACTCCCAGGAATCCCAGGGGGGAACTGTGACGGACACCCGAGGCGCGCAGACGCCGCAATACGCGGCGGGCGCGGCGCCTGGCAGCGCGCCGGCGCCTCCGGCCTCCGGTTCGCCGTTGCCCGGCGAGCGGCAGCCCCAGCAGCCCGCACAGCCGTACCACCCGCCGCAGGCGTACCCGACACAGCCGCCGCCGCCGCCACCGCCGGCGGCCGACGCCGTCCGTCGGCCGCGCACCGGAGCGAGTACGACACCTCGCACCCGCAAGGCGCGCCTTCGGGTGGCGAAGGCCGACCCCTGGTCGGTGATGAAGGTCAGCTTCCTGCTCTCCATCGCGCTTGGCATCTGCACGATTGTCGCGGCCGCGGTGCTGTGGATGGTCATGGACGCCATGGGCGTCTTTTCCACGGTGGGCGGCACGATCTCCGAGGCCACGGGCTCGAACGAGTCCAACGGCTTCGACCTGCAGTCCTTCCTGTCGCTGCCGCGCGTGCTCATCTTCACGTCGATCATCGCGGTCATCGACGTAGCCCTCGCCACCGCGCTCGCCACCCTCGGCGCGTTCATCTACAACCTCTCGGCGGGCTTCGTCGGCGGCATTGAGCTGACGCTCGCGGAAGACGAGTAACCCGTCTTCAGGGCCTCTTGACGGTGTGAGCGCATCCTCGTCAGGGATGCGCTCCAACACCGTCCGGGCAGGCAAGGGGCCACCTCGGATATCGATTTTGGGACTGACCCGGAGGTGCGCTAATCTTCAGAGGTCAGCGCGCGGGACGTACACCGCAGAGCGCGGCGGGGCTATAGCTCAGTTGGTTAGAGCGCATCCCTGATAAGGATGAGGCCACAGGTTCAAATCCTGTTAGCCCCACAGTCGAAGATCGAGAAGAGCGGGCGTTTCCCCTGGTGGGAAGCGTCCGCTCTTTGTTTGGGGCTCGGTGGGGGTGTTGGTGTGCGTTGGTCTGACGTGGTCTACATCGGCCCTTACGAGCTTGATCGTCACCCAAATTTCACCCAGCCTCTTCCCTAGGACGAGCGTCGAGGCAGGGGCGGGCAGTGACGTGTCTGGTGCAGTGAGCGTTCTGGTTTAGTTCCATTGCCGCAGCGGCTCGCAATCCGTCGCGACGACGCCCACCAGTGGGGCAGCATCGGCGGGGCCGGCGTCGTCTCCGGCGACCCCGACACCTACGGGCGCGTCTACGTCGGTACCAACGGACGCGGCCTCCAGTACGGCGACCCGTCCTGATCCAGGCGCCCGAGCGGGGCCGCAGGCACCACGGTCTGCGGCCCCGTTTCTGGCGGAAGCGGCGTAATTACTTTCCGGCCACGATGTGGCGTGACGACAGCCACGGAACGTGACGGCGGACAACCCTGAGGTGCCTCCGGAATTGATTGACCGGATGAAAGGGACGTGCCAATCAACTGTTCCGTCGGCAGGCTCGCTCGGGTCAAGCCGGATCCCGGCACGCCAAGGACCTGGAGAACAGAGCGATGTCCTACCCAGACGTCATGGCAGTCCCCGAACGGGGAGCCGCCGAACAGCCGCCGCCCGTACCGGCCCATGGAACCGGTCTTCTGCGCCGCCGCAGACACACGGTCGCGTCCGTCGTGTCCACGCTCATGCTGGCGGTGCTCGCCATGCTGCTCGGCCCGCTCGGCGCACTGCCGAGCGCCGTCGCCGCCGACGGTCCCTGCCCGGGAGGCTCCTCCTCGGGGTCCGGCGGGGAGCAGTGTCCGTCTCTGCACAATGCGGACATCGATCCGCAGAGTGCGTTCCCGCGCGACCTGTACCGCGGGGACTCCCGCGCGCCGGACGAGATCTTCAGAGACGGTTTCACGGCACGGGGACAGAACAACGACCTCGTCCGTCATGTCCACGGCGGAGAAGGCTCCATGGAGAGCAACTACATCTCGACGAGCGGGACGCTGGCTCGGGCGGAGGATTTCGCGCGGAGCCAAGGAATCGTCGCCTTGACCGGCGTGGCGCGGGACCCGAGTTGCTCGACGGGCCGGCTGGCGGCCTACGCCATGATTCCGGTGTTCGGCCCCTACCTGATGTCACGCTGCCAGGCAGGGGAAATCACCACACACTCCTACGTCTATGTGATCGATCCGACGTGGGCAAGGAACGCGCTGAAAGTCGTCGATCAGCTTGAACGAGAACGTCCGGATATGGCCGACCGCTATCGGGGCCAGGACGAATGGGCCTACGTCCGCCACATTCCGAATTACGCGATCGTCGGCGTGCGGACCTACCGAGTGACGCAGGCCACAACCGACGGCCGCATCAACCCTCTTCACCCGCCTACGTTCACCTACGATCGTTTCATCCCTAATCCCCACCACATCAGGGCCCAAATCGAGTACGACCCGGCCCGGGACCCGAATGCCCACTGGGGCTTCGACACGGACCTGATCGTGTCGACCGAGGCGAACCCGTACACCCGGGGGTGCAGCGCCATCACTCAGTGCCGCGACGGCTCCGGAGGCTGAGTGAGCACCACCTACAACCAGGTTGGTGTTGCCGGAGTGGAAGGCAAGGGCACGGTTTCTGTGCGAGCTTCCTCGACCGTGCGCTGGTCCATGACGATCGGCCGCGGCGAGGCAGCAGCCGAGGAAGCGCCCGAGCCGGAAGACGCGTAGCAGAAGAGCAGCCGACGCCGCCGGTTGGAGCAGGCCTACCCCAACCGGCGGCGTCGGCTGCTCTACCGGCAAATTGTGTGGTCAGCGTCAGCCTGCACGAGCTTGATCATCACCCAAATTTCGCCAACGCCCGTCGGCGGCGGGCTGCTCACCTTCGGCCCCAGGGCGCCGTGCTGACCGCGCTATGAGTTCCGCTGCGACGGCGGGAGTAACAGATCACGTTGCGGATGCTGTTCGCCTCTGACGCTGCCGCTCACGCCGAGGTCTTGGCGCGCGGCATCGTGGAATTCGTCGATGGCGCTGAAGACGGCTCGGTTCCGATCGCGCCATTCAACATCGCCGCTGGTCGATTCACCGCAGTACTGCCGGCGGAGGCGCTCCCCGAAGAGGCCTCACTCGAGCCAGACCGCCTTGACGGGCGACGCCTGGCAACCGCCTGCCTGTGGGCGGCAGTGATCGTGATTCTCGCCTTCCTCGGACTGTCGCCGTTGGGGGCGCCCATAGAACTGCTCGTGCCCTTGGCCGTGGTGGCGTTCCTCATCCTCGTCTACACACTGAGCCCTTTCAGCGCTGCCGCGCAAGGGTGAGGACGGCGGCTGCGATTGACGACATTCGATTGGGGCTGCACCGGGACCGGCGGAAGATCCGCCACGACTTCAGTCGTGCGATGCCGCGCTCGACCGGTGCCCGTGCCGTGGACAACGCGCGGTTGACGGTTTGCTGGCTCGGCGTGAGGTCACGGTTCGGTGGGCGTCTGAGGGGCGTCGTCACCCACGGGCCGGCTCCCATGTAGGCGCGGTCGGCGAGGATGGGAACGCCCTGGCGTTCGCAGATTCGGATGATCCGGTGGGTGCGGGCCGCGGTCAGGTCGTGCGAACGGCCGGGCAGTGCGGGCGAGATCCACAGCAGCTTCCCGGCCGGGTCGGTCACCACCTGGACGTTCACCCCGTGTCGGCGGTGCTTGTGGGAGAAGTCGGCCCGGCTGTCGCCGACCCGGTCGCACTCCGCGAGGGTGCCATCCAGCAGGGCGTAGTCCGGGTCGGCCTCGCGTAGGGCACGCAGCAGACCGGGCTCGCGGTCGGCGAGCAGGCCGATCACCGCGGTCGTGTAGGCGTGCGCGGTGCCGACGGAGATGCCGAAGCCGGCCGCGAGCTGGGCGAGGGTGTCGTGCCGGCGCAGGTACACCAGGCCGACCAGGGCACGCTGGTGCGGCGGAAGCTTGCAGCGGCGGTCACCCTCGCGGGTGACGATGAGCATGGTGACCCACTCGACCAGGGCATGGGGCAGGTCGAGTGCGGCAGGATAGGAAACCAACGAGGCTCCTGCGTCGATGAGTTGAGACTTCGAACACCTCCCTCAACGGCACGGGAGTCTCGTGCGTTGCGGGCACCGATCCCCTCACCCGATCAGTGCCCAGGCTGAAAGCGCTCACTGCTCGCCTCCCGCTTCGGGCTGTCGGAGGCCACGCGACTGACCCGGAGCGTCGGCGGATTCTTCTCAGCGAGCCCGCCCCTGTAAGCCGGAAGCACCACAGCGGCGTTTGGTTGGGAGGTGCCCACGCTCGTGGCAGGCGCCCCCCTCCTCACCCGCCGGACAGCGCTAGGGCGCTGCGGCCCAGCGGTACAGGGGCCAGTTGCGCCATGGCGATGGCAGGAAGGCGCCCGCTCGCTTCCGGACAGCGCGTACTTCTCTAATTGGAATAATGGGCAGCGGCGCCTGGTGCCCTGGTGGAGCTGGATCGCACTGATCACCCTGTGCGGCACGGTCTTCGCCGTCCCCTACGACGCGGCGCGCGGCCTGATACGCCTGGGCTTCGTCATCGCCTCCACCGCCTATGTCCTGTTCTGTCCGGCGCGAGACCGGCGCCGGCGGCACTCCCTGTCCCGCAGTCCACAACAGCCGGTGCGTCCGGGGCGCCCGTACGGCTCCCCGGACGCACCGGTGTCTTCGGTCAGAGCTCGTCGTGGGGCGGGCTGCCGTACGCCTTGTTGAAGAGCGCCACCAGCAGGAGCGCCGCGGCCTTGGCGGCGGTGTCGATCGTGCCCCAGTACCTGGTGGTGACCGCGGGGGGCGACGAAGACGACGAAGCGCCGGTCAGGACGTTGCTGATGTCGGACCAGCTGCGCATCAGTTCCACGTTGGGCTCACCGAGGGTCATGGTGCGGTGGCTTTGGAACATTCCTGTCATGCTCACCGCGAGCTGCCTGCTGCGGATGCCCTCGCTGACAGCGACGATGAACTGGAGCAGACCGCCGGCGATGACCTGCTGGTTGCGGCCCTGGACATTGTTGTACTCACGCATGGCGAACAGCGACCCCTGCAGGCTTCCCGGGCTTATCTGGAGATCGGCCAGGCTGGTGTGGGCCATGCCCGCGAGATCGTTGTAGTTCTCATGCCCGACCATGTAGCCGTACCGCGTGACGGAAGGGACGCCGTTGTGGAGAATCGACTGCGGCAGGTCCGGGCTGTCCTCGGCCATCGGGACGTAGACGTTGCCCTGAGCGGACTCGTAGTAGAAGTAGCCGACGACGTACAGGTCGCTGAGCCGGATGACCAGGTGGATGGCCTGGCCGCCGCCCTGCACCTGGAGGTCGAGGAACTCGCGGTTGGCGTTCGGGGAGGTGATGTCGACGGCGGCACTTCTGCCGCTGGGGGTATCCACGTTCTGACGCTGCCCGCCCGTGGTGGTCACCAGGGACCGCACCTGGCTGATCATTGTCTGGTACCCCTGATCACCCGCGTCGAGGTCCCAGACCAGCTGGTGCCATGAGTCAGAACTGGCGGCCAGTTCCGTATGGCCGGGATCGAGATGGCTCGCGACCGCTGTTGCGCCGGCCGAGCTCTGCGCCGAGTGAGTGGCCGGAAGCCCGTGGGCGGCGACGGCGCCCACGACGATTGCGGGTACGGCCAGTGACGCGCCCATGCGCCGGAGAAGACGAAATGCCATTGCGTTTCCTTTGCTCGTCCGTGTGACTGCCGACGGCGCGCTCCGCGAGGACCGGCCGACGGAACGCCCCTACGTTGGACACCCGAACGTTGATGCTCACCCCCCTTTCATCAGGAAAATCAATTCCGCGAGGCACACTGGGGTTGATTTGCTCCCAGCTTGGGACGCCGTCGGCGACACCCTCAGCGTGTGCCTCCTCGGCGCAGGACCTTGTCCATGCCGACCGCGACGACGACGAGGGTCCCGGTCGCGACATCCTGATAGAGGCTGTCGATGCCCGCCTGGGCGAGTGGGCGTGGTGGTGGCAGCGGTTGTGCGTCAGCGGTGTTCGGTTGTTGATTGCCTGGTCATGCGTTGTGGGCGTGGGCTGGTCTGCTGTCACGAGGTGACCAAGTGGCTGCCATTTAGTGGCTGGGGCGGGGCGGGTTGGCTGTAGTGGGGGTGGCTGTTCCTACCGACCACCACGCGCCGACTTCCTGCGGCTGCTCGCCCCCGGACTGCCGCCCGCCCGCGCCGAACTGGCCATCGGCGCCGGCGTCGGCTCATAGCGCGGCAACGATCCGACGTACGCGCAGGCCTGCGCCGCGGTCAGCGCGGCCGCCGCGTCCTACGTCTGTCCAGCGGGCCCGGGGCAGCTTCACCCCGGAGATCACAGCGCAGTTCCTCAAGCACCTGCAGCCAGGGCTGAAAGCGCCGTGCTCGGGACCCCTCCCCGGAACCCGGACATACTCTCCGGGGGCATGAGCGATGCAGAGGCAGATGGACCCCGTGCCGACAGGCCATCGGGTCCCCCAGGGCGGCCGTCGAGGCCCTGGCATCAGCGCGTCTCATCCAGCGTCCCGCTCACTCCCCTCGGCCCAGCTTCGGGTACGACCTTCAAACGGACCCTTGTCGCCGCGGCGAGCTGGGGCATGCTGCTCGGCATCCTTCTTGTGGTAGCGGCGGCGCGGGGTGCCGATCTAGACGAAGTGTTCGGGGCCTTGATCGTTCTTATCGCAGGATCGACCCGGCCGCCTTGTTCACCTGGTGGCTCACACACAAGCGGCGCCGACCGTTCTGGCAACTGGTGCTGCTCGCGTTGCCGATGTTCCTCGTCGCCTTCGTCCTGGTCGACAACATCCTGGCAAACGGCAGAAGCGGGTCGTGACCTCGATGCCACGGGAGGCCGTACGCCAGGCGGCTCGTGGTCACCGGCGACCCTGAGAACGTGATGGCCGATCACGCGCTGCCGACGTCCTTGGTGACCTTCGTGCGGAGCCCGGCGGGTGGCGAAGGTCGAATCGATGGGGTTTGCGGTGCGAAGTTCAGCCTGCCAGCCACGGTGCTCGGTCACAGTTTCCCCCAAACTTCACCCAAACGATCTTTGAGCGGCGAGCGAAAACGTCCTGACCTGCAGATATTCGTGTACCCAGTGGCGTTCGACCAATGCTGATAAGGATGAGGCCACAGGTTCAAATCCTGTTAGCCCCACACTATGAAGACCCCCAACCAGTTGCGGTTGGGGGTCTTTCTCGTGTCCGGTGGCGTACGCAAGTTCGCCCGGCTGTGATCGTCTGCGAAGGTGTTCGGCGTCTACGTCAGGTCGTGCACGGAGCGGCGGAGTCCGCCTCCTCCTCGTCCTCGGACGGTGTGTCCATGTCCGTCGGCGGGCGGTGGCGGCAGCTGGGTGAGGAGCCGTGGGCCTCGGCGTGGATGCGTTGCTTCATCGTGGGAGGCAGGGTGTGGCTGAAGGGCAATGCCCAGGGGGACATCGCGGGGGCCGTGACCGTGGGGATCGCCTTGCGGGCGGACTCGGTCTGAGTTACTGCGGTGGCCGCACCGGCTGTCGTGACCAGTCCGAGCGTCGTGCACAGGGCGATGAAGGCGGTGATGACGGCGGTCCACAGCTTCATGACCTTGTTCCTGGCCATGGTCCCTCACTTTCGGGTTGGGCGATTTGCGTACTTTCCTCATGATGTGTATGAAGGCCGCGAAGTGGTGGACCGACGCTCGCGGGGCGTCGCTCTTCAGATGAACACCACCCGGATGGACCCAAGAGATCCGTAAAGTGAAAGAAGGCGGCGAAAATTGAAGAATGTAACGAGTTGTCGCTCTGCGGTCGGAGCCGCGGCATCCGCTTCTACGGCTGTGTGCCGGGCGGGAGTTGAGTGCCGACGCAGGTCACCGATCGGTATCGGTCGGTGTGTATAGTCGGGCGCCAGAGGTCCCCTACGTCAAGGAAAGACGAGGTCGCGCGGTGAAGAAGCTTCTCCTGGTCGCACTGGCCGCCATCGGCGGGCTCCTCGTGTACCGCCAGATCCAGGCGGATCGCGCCGAGCAGGATCTGTGGACGGAGGCGACTGACTCCGTGCCCACGGGTTCGTGAGTACCGACGACAGTCTCAGTACAGACCCCGGCCGCCCTCGCGGTCGGGGTTTTTCGTTGTCTCCAAGTCTGTCTCCGTGTCTTCGCGCCCATGTCTTTGTGGCGCCATGCACAGGAAGCGCTTGTGTCGCCGAAGCGGGGATGGCGCGGTGGCGGGCGGGGCAGGATGGTCGGGGCTTCGCGGTGTTCGGGGCGAGATGATGCCGGTTCGCGGGAGCCCGGTGGATGACGATCCGGGGCTACGACGAGGGGTGGCGCGTGATGGGGCGGCGCACGGCGTGGTGGTGCGGCCGTAGGGTCATGACCTGCGTGGCGGCGCTGTGCGCGGTCGCGGTGCTGCCCGGGCCGGCGCAGGGGCAGGCGCGCGAGCAGGGGATGGCGGCCGATTTCCCTGATCCATACGCCTTCGCCGACGACGCCCAGCAGGTCGAGGGCGCGTCGAACACGACCGAGGCCGAACAGCTGGCCCCGGGCGGGACCTACCGGAGCTCCGTCCAGAACAATGAGAAGGCCTACTACCGCCTCCGGCTCGACAGCGTCTCCAACGCGTACGTCTCGGCCACCGCAGTCCCCAGGACGGGGACGAAGGTCGCCTCGTCGGACGGCATCAAGGTCTCCTTCCAGGACTCCGCCGGCCGCATCTGCTTCTCCGGAGACGCCGATGAAGCCCGGTTCGGGCCCACCGAGAGCCCGCGCCCCCTCACCGCCTGGGCGTCACGCAGGGTCGGCCCCGACGGCTACGCCTGCCAGGCGGCAGGGACGTACTACGTGGTCGTGGAGCGCACCAGCCGAGCTGATTCCTCACCGGACGACTGGAGTCTGGAGCTTCAGTACGTGTCCGAGCCCGCCCTCGAGAAGACCGGTCCGACGACCGCCCCCGAGACCTGGAACTCCGCCTCCCCAGAGCCCGTCAGCGGCACGGCGAAGCCCCGCAGGGGCGGTACGAGCTTCAACGACGCGCGCGCCCTCGAGCAGGGCGTCTGGAAAGACGGCATCAGAGCCGGGCAGACGCTCTTCTACCGGATCCCGGTCGACTGGGCGCAACAGCTCTACGCCACCGCCGAACTGGGCGCGGCCGACGGCGACGGCTTCCTGGGCAACGCCCTCGTCATGTCGCTCCACAACCCCGTGCGCGCCTTTGTCGGCGACGCTCGCACCGGATACGACGGCACGCCGAAAAAGGCTGCCTTGGAGCCCCTGCCCGCGGTCGCGTACGAGAACCGGTACACCCCCGACGACCGGATCAACGGGATGCGGTTCGCCGGCTGGTACTACCTTGCCGTGCATCTCGGCGCCGAAGCGGCCGACAAGTTCGGCGACGGGCCGATCGAGCTGATACTGAGCGTGCGCGTGAGCGGTGCGCCGGGCACCGAGCCGGCGTACACGGGAGCGGCCAGGCCGCGCGGTGTACTCGACGTCACGGAGGGGGACAAGGACGTGGCGGCGAGCGGGGCCGGGGCAGCGGGCGGGCGCGACGGTGGTGACAGCGACGCCACGATGAAGCTGGTGGCCGCGGGCGGAATCGGTGCGGGGAGTGTGCTCGTGCTGGCTCTCGGAGTGTGGACCGTGGTCGCCCGGAGGCGGGCGGGGGGTGCGGCGGCGATGTCCGGCGGTGCGGTCACGCGGGGATACGAGCCGCCGCGGGCCAGGTAACTGGCCGACCCAGACCGGGGCTCACCGACTGAGCTCCGGGCATCTCGGACTGTCGGGCTTTCAGGCTCGGCTCAGATCTGAGTCAGGGCCCAGAACCCGACCGCGAAGCAGACCAGCGCGAGCAGCAGCACCGGAATCGCCACCTGCGCGGGCGGCCCCGTGCGCCGGACCGCGCGCCTGCCGCGGTGCCGCGCAATTGGCTGTGGCTGAGGTGGAACCTGAACGTCGCGAGCGGTGTATGAAGCAGTAGAGGCAAATGCGTGCGGCTGCGACGCGGGGGTCGCGTTCTGGGGGGAGGGCACATGCGCGGGTCCGTACGACGGAGCGTGGGCGGGAGCCGGGAGCGCGAACGAGCTGGGGGGAGTGGGGGCCTGCTCGGGCTCGGGCTGGGGCTGAGCTGGTTGCTGGGGCTGTGGGGGGAGTTGTGGGTGTGCCTGCCGCTGATGCCGCTGCGTGTGAGAGGTGGCCGTTCGAGGCGGAGGCGGCAGGTGGAAGCTGCCGGTGTCCGACATCGTGGACGCCGGTCGCGCTCAGGACTGATGACGATCACTGACGCGTTCATGTC